>DNQP01000215.1:0-208 GCA_003500955.1 Curvibacter sp.
GCTGCGCAGCACGGCGTCGGGCAGGGGCTCCCAGCCCTGCAGCAGCAGCACGGTCAGAGCGCTCCAGAGCAGGGCGCGGCCGCTGCGACGCCAGCGCTGGGGCAGCAGCAGGCCCAAGAGCAGCAGCAGGACCACCCAGGCCAAGGGTTGGGTCACGAAGTCGAGCAACTTGGCAAGGACGAACATGGGTCCGTATTGTGGCGGCGCG
>DNQP01000215.1:522-9001 GCA_003500955.1 Curvibacter sp.
GCTTGTGGCGGCGCTGGCGGGTGGTCCGCTGCGAAGGTTGCCAAGGTCGCCCCGGCGATGTCATGCACAAGCCGCGCTTTTGCGGTGCAATAAGCCAGGCTTCACTCTCGCCATGCCCGAAATTTGTGCGCCGCAATAAATCCTTTCTATGCTTAGTATTGATAAATCACAAAGTAAAAATAAATAGATAAAAGCTACAATCGCGCCATCGGTTCCAAGAAACCGGTTGTTTTCTCTGTTTCCCTTCAACCATCACAGGAGTTCCACCATGTCCCTGATCAACACCCAGGTCCAGCCCTTCAAGACGACGGCCTTCCACAACGGCAAGTTCATCGACGTGACCGAGGCTTCCCTCAAGGGCAAGTGGTCCGTGCTGATCTTCATGCCGGCCGCTTTCACCTTCAACTGCCCGACCGAGATCGAGGACGCGGCCGACAACTACGCCGAGTTCCAGAAGACCGGTACCGAGGTCTACATCGTCACCACCGACACCCATTTCTCGCACAAGGTGTGGCACGAGACCTCGCCTGCCGTGGGCAAGGCCAAGTTCCCCCTGGTCGGTGACCCCACCCACCAGCTGACCAATGCCTTCGGCGTGCACATCCCCGAAGAAGGCCTGGCCCTGCGTGGCACCTTCGTGATCAACCCCGACGGCATCATCAAGACCGCCGAGATCCACAGCAACGAGATCGCCCGCGACGTCAAGGAAACCCTGCGCAAGCTCAAGGCCGCCCAGTACACCGCCGCCAACCCCGGCCAGGTGTGCCCAGCCAAGTGGAACGAAGGCGCCAAGACCCTGACCCCCTCGCTGGACCTGGTCGGCAAGATCTAAGTCCCGCGTCACGTCAGACCCCTGACAGTTCCGCAGTCCGATGGGCTGCGGCCCCACGAGGGCCGCGGTCCATCCCGCGGCGGCATTGCCTGCCCCCCCGTTTCCAGGAGAAGAACATGCTCGACGACACCCTCAAATCCCAGCTCCAGGCCTATCTGACCAAGCTGCAGCGCCCGATCCGCCTGATCGCCTCGCTCGACGGCGGCGAGAAGTCGGCCGAACTGCGCGAGCTGCTGCAGGAGATCGCCGGTCTCTCGGACCAGGTGAGTTTCGATGAGAGCGGCACCGACGCACGCAAGCCTTCCTTCGTCATCGCCCGTGAGGGCGAAACCACGGGCGTGCGTTTCGCCGCCATTCCCCTGGGCCACGAGTTCACCTCGCTGGTGCTGGCACTGCTGTGGACGGGCGGCCACCCCCCGAAGGTGGAGCCCGAGGTGATCGAGCAGATCAAGGCACTCGATGGTGACTACCACTTCGAGGTCTACATGTCCCTGAGCTGCCACAACTGCCCGGACGTGGTGCAGGCGACCAGCCTCATGGCCATCCTCAACCCGCGCGTCAAGACCACCATCATCGACGGCGGCCTCTACCAGGCCGAGGTCGACGCACGCCAGGTCATGGCCGTGCCCATGGCCTGGCTCAACGGCCAGGTTTTCGGTTCGGGCCGCATGCTGGTGGAAGAGATCGTGGCCAAGCTCGACGTGAAGTCCGACGAGCGCGAGGCCGCCAAGCTGTCCTCCAAGGACCCCTACGACGTGCTCATCGTCGGCGGTGGCCCGGCGGGTGCAGCTGCCGCCGTGTACGCGGCGCGCAAGGGCATCCGCGTGGGTGTCGCGGCCGAGCGTTTCGGCGGCCAGGTCAACGACACCATGGGCATCGAGAACTACATCTCGGTGCTGGAGACCAACGGCCCGGCCTTCGCTGCCGCGCTGGAGCAGCAGGTGCGCCACTACGAGGTGGACATCATGAACCTGCAGCGCGCCGACAAGCTGATCCCGGCCGAGGAGCCTGGCGGTCTGGTGCGTGTACAGATGGCCAATGGCGGTGTGCTGGCGGCGCGCAGCGTCATCCTGTCCACCGGCGCGCGCTGGCGCAACGTCAACGTGCCCGGCGAGCAGGAGTACAAGAACAAGGGTGTCGCCTACTGCCCGCACTGCGATGGCCCGCTGTTCAAGGGCAAGCGCGTGGCCGTGATCGGCGGCGGCAATTCGGGCGTCGAAGCGGCGATTGATCTGGCCGGCGTCGTGCAGCATGTGACGCTGATCGAGTTTGCCGACCAGCTCAAGGCCGACGCCGTGCTCGTGAGCAAGCTCAAGAGCCTGCCCAACGTGAGCATCCACGTCAACGCCCAGACCACCGAGATCACCGGTGACGGCAGCAAGGTGAACGGCCTGGGCTACAAGGACCGTGTCAGCGGCGAGGCCAAGCACATCGCGCTCGAAGGTGTGTTCGTGCAGATCGGCCTGGTGCCCAACACCGAATGGCTCAAGGGCACGGTGGAGCTCAGCCGCTACGGCGAGATCGTGGTCGACGCCAAGGGCCACACCAATGTGGCGGGCGTGTTCGCCGCCGGCGACTGCACGACCGTGCCCTACAAGCAGATCGTGATCGCCGCCGGTGAGGGGGCCAAGGCCGCGCTCAGCGCCTTCGATCACCTGATCCGCACGCCGGTGGCCGAGGCTGTGGCCGCTTAAGCCACCGCCGTCGCCAAAAAGGGACAGTGCCGGCAGGCCTGTCCCTTTTTTTCATGGTGTTGCCGAGGGGGTCGCCCAGGGCACTCGTATGATGGCCCTCCGTAACTCAAGGAGGGCTTGCATGTCCATCGGTTCCGCGATCTTCTGGGGTGTGGTGGCCGTCGTCGTGATCTACGTGATCATGCTCTACAACGGCCTGGTGCAGCTCAAGCACAACGTGGCCAAGGCCTGGGCCAACATCGACGTGGCGCTCAAGCAGCGCCATGACGAGCTGCCCAAGCTGGTGGAGGTCTGCAAGCAGTACAAGCAGTTCGAGCAGACGACGCTGCAGGCCGTGATCGAGGCGCGCAGCCGTGTTCAGACCGCCCGCGAGGCGCACGATGTGCCGGCGCTCAGCCGCGCCGAAGGCGCGCTGCGCACTGGCCTGGGCCAGATCTTCGCCGTGGCCGAGGCCTATCCTGAGCTCAAGGCGAACGAGCACTTCATGCAGCTGCAGCAGCGCATCAGCTCGCTGGAGAGCCTGATCTCGGACCGGCGCGAGCTTTACAACGATTCGGTCAACATCAACAACGTGCGCGTCGACTCCTTCCCCGACGCCTTGGTTGCGCGCTTCTTCCGTTTCGGCCATCACCCGCTGTTGGAATTCGCCGACCACGAGAAGGCCGACGTGGACGTGCGCCAGCTCTTCAACAGCTGAGCCACAGCCGTCGCGGGCGGCCATGAGCTGGCATTTGTCTTTCGGCCGTGGCCTGGGATCCCTGCACGCGGGCATCGCTTTCGTGCAGTTCATGCTGCTGGCCATGGGTTTCCACACGGGGCAGCGTGAGGCCTGGCTCGGCGTTCTGGCCGGCGCGGCCTTGCTGGCCCTGTTGGGCTGGGTGCTGGCCCTGCGCCGCCGTCATGCCATCACAGGCACGCCGACCTCGCGCATCGTGAGCGCGGCCCAGGGCTATGTGGAGTTGCATGGCATAGGCAAGCCGCTGGACCTCAACCCCCTGCAGTCGCCATTGAGCGGCGCTGCCTGCCTCTGGTATCGCTACCAGGTCGAGCACCGGACTGACAACGACAAATGGGAGCTCGTCGAGCAGGGGCAGAGCCAGGCCAGCTTCGTGCTCGACGATGGCAGTGGGCAGTGCCTCGTGGACCCCGATGGCGCCGAGATCGTGACGCGGCATTGCCGGCGCTGGAGCAGCGGCGACTACCGCTACGTCGAATGGACCTTGCGCCAGCAGGATCTCATCTACGTGCTGGGTCATTTCGTGACGCGCCATCCCCACCAGGGCCTGGATGCCGGCGCCGATGTGCGCGATCTGCTGGCCGAGTGGAAGCGCGACCAGGCCGGCCTGCTGAAGCGTTTCGACCTCAACCATGACGGCCAGGTCGACGACCGCGAATGGGAACTCGCGCGGCGCCTGGCGCGCGGCGAGGTCGAGAAGCGCCACCGCGAGCTGCGTCGCCAGCCCGAGCTGCACCTGGTCGAGGGCGCGCCGTCCAGCCTTTATCTGATCAGCAACCACGAACCGGACAAGCTGGCGCGGCGTTTCCTCTGGATGGCGCTGGGGCAGCTCGCTGTCTTCTTCGCCGCGCTGGGCTGGCTGGCCTGGTGGTGGCGCCAGCCTGCGGTCTTCTAGGCCTCAAGCGCCTTGCGCAGCGCGCGCTGCTGGGCCTGGCGTTCGCTCTTCTTCGACGTGCGATGCGAGCCCGCCTTGCGCTGCAGCGCCGGCACCACGAGCGGGTTGCGCGGCGGGTGCTGCTTGAGCTTGAGTTTGGTCTTGCGGGCGGAGTTCATCTGCAGACCTGATTATCGGCGTGATAGGGAGCCCCGCCTACAATGGGCGACCCCGCGCACCGCGGGCCGGATTTCAGCTTCCTGCGAGCCCTCACCCATGCAAGTTTCTGCCTCGATCTTCAAGGCCTACGACATCCGCGGCATCGTGCCGTCCACCCTGACCGAAGCCGTGGCCGAGGCCCTGGGCCGGGCTTTCGGCACGGCCGCACGCCGGGCTGGCGAGACGCGCGTGGCCGTGGGCCGCGACGGGCGCCTCAGCGGACCGGCCCTCAGTGCTGCCCTGGTCCGCGGCCTCGTCGCCACGGGCATCGAGGTCATCGACCTGGGCATGGTGACCACGCCCATGCTCTACTTCGCGGCCAGCACGGTCTGCAGCAGCGGCATCCAGGTCACGGGCAGCCACAACCCGGCCGACTACAACGGCTTCAAGATGGTGCTGGCTGGCCGTGCCATCTATGGCGAGGAGATCCAGGGCTTGCGCCAGACCATGGAGGCCGAGACCTGGCAGCTGCGCGAGGGCGGCAAGGTCACGAACCTCAACATCCATGCGCCCTACCGCGACCGCATCGTCGGCGACGTCAAGCTTGCGCGCCGCATGAAGGTTGTGGTCGACTCGGGCAACGGCGTGGCTGGCGCCTCGGCACCGGCCATCCTGCGCGCGTTGGGCTGCGAGGTAACCGAGCTCTACAGCGAGGTGGACGGCACCTTCCCCAACCACCACCCGGACCCGAGCAAGCCCGAGAACCTGCGCGACCTGATCCAGACCTTGCAGAACAGCGATGCCGAGCTGGGCCTAGCCTTCGATGGTGACGGCGATCGCCTGGGCATCGTCACCAAGGACGGCCAGAACATCTATCCCGACCGCCAGATCATGCTCTACGCGCAGGACGTGCTGAGCCGCGTGCCCGGCGGCACCATCGTCTACGACGTCAAGTGCTCGCAGCGCCTTGCGCCGGCCATTGAAGCCGCCGGGGGCAAGGCCGAGATGTACAAGACCGGGCATTCGCTGATCAAGGCGCGGATGAAGGACATCGGCTCGCCGTTGGGCGGCGAGATGAGCGGCCACATCTTCTTCAAGGAGCGCTGGTTCGGCTTTGACGACGGCACCTACGCTGCCTGCCGCCTGCTCGAGATCCTGAGCCGCTCGGCCGATGTGGGGGCCGTACTCAACGCCCTGCCGACCAGCCACTCGACGCCCGAGCTCAACGTACCCTGCGCCGAAGGCGAGCCGCACCGGGTCGTGGCCCAGCTGCAGCAGAAGGCGCAGTTTGCCGCGCCGGCCACGGTCAACACCATCGACGGCGTGCGCGTGGACTGGCCCGACGGCTTCGGCCTGATCCGTGCCTCCAACACCACGCCCGTGCTGGTGCTGCGCTTCGAAGGTCATACGCCGCAAGCCCTGCAGCGCATCGAAGGCGAGATGCTGGCCCTGCTGCGCAGCGTCAAGCCCGACGCGTCTTTCGCGGCCGCCGCGCACTGACACGGAACGGACCGCGCGCTTGAACATCCTGATCGTCAAGCTCTCCTCGCTCGGTGACGTCGTGCACGCCATGCCGGCGGTGCAGGACATCCGCCGCGCCTTTCCGCAGGCGAACATCGACTGGGTGGTCGAGAAAGGTTTCGCGCCGCTGGTGCAGCGCTGCGAGGGTGTGCGCCGCGTGATTCCCTGCGAGCTGCGGCGCTGGCGCAAGGCGCCGTTGGCCGCGGCCACGCGGGCGCAGTGGACAAGCTTCAAGACCACGCTGCAGGCCGAGGCCTACGACGCCGTGATCGACTTGCAAGGCCTGACGAAATCGGCGCTCGTGGCCTGGCTCGCGCGTCTCGCGCCAGGCGGCAAGCGCTACGCCCTGGCTAACCGCACCGAAGGCTCGGGCTATGAGGCACCGACGCGCTGGGTCGCCAACGTGGCGCTGCGCATCGAAGCGCATGTGCACGCGGTGCAGCGCTCGCGCCTGCTCTGCGCCGGTGCCCTGGGCTACGCGCTGCCCGCTGACGAGCGCTACGGCCTGCATCCCCAGGCCGGGCACGAGCGCGTGGCCCTGGGCACGCTCACGGCGCGGCCCAGCGTGGCCCTGGTGCACGGTACCTCGCGCGCCGACAAGCAATGGCCGGCCGCGCAGTGGATCGCGCTGGCCCAGTGGCTGGACACGGCTGGTTATGACGTGGCCTTGCTGCACGGCAGCGACGAGGAGCAGGCTCGCAGCGAGGCCATGGCCCGGGCCATGCCGCACGCCGTGGTCTGGCCGCGCCTGGCACTTGATGCGCTGACCGATGCACTGGCCGGCTGCGCCGGTGTGATCGGCGTGGACAGCGGCCTGAGCCACATCGCGGTGGCGCTGGACCTGCCGCATGTGCAGATCTACAACTTCGACACCGCCTGGCGCACGGGGCCCGTGGACCGCGCGCGCCAGCGCTGCGTCTACGCGCAGCCCACGCCCACGGTCGAGGCCGTCTGCCAGGCCTGGCAGGCCGTCACCGGGCGGGCCGGTTGATGGTGCGCGCGCTCTACTCCCTGCTCGTGCGCGCCGTGCAGCCGCTGCTGCGGCGCAAGCTCGCGCGGCGTGGCCGGGCCGAGCCCGGTTACCTGCAGGCGGTGGAGGAGCGCTTCGGCCACTACGACATGCCCGTGCTGCCGGCCGACGGCCGCACGCTCTGGGTCCATGCGGTCTCGCTGGGCGAGACGCGCGCCGCGGCGGTGCTGCTGGGCGAGTTGCGCGCGCAGTGGCCGGGCTACCGCCTGCTGCTCACGCACGGCACGGCCACGGGGCGGGCCGAGGGCGCCGGGCTCTTGCGTGCAGGCGATGTACAGGTCTGGCAACCCTGGGACACGCCCGAGGCCGTGCAGCGTTTTCTGGCGCATTTCCGTCCGCGCCTGGGCATCCTGATGGAGACCGAGGTCTGG
The DNA here is from genome assembly GCA_003500955.1 of Curvibacter sp. Lineage (GTDB taxonomy): Bacteria > Pseudomonadota > Gammaproteobacteria > Burkholderiales > Burkholderiaceae_C > Hylemonella. Next base: position 7,740 of record DNQP01000215.1, read on the forward strand.
CCCAATCTGGCCGCGGCCTGTGCAGCGGCCGGCGTGCCCCTGGTGCTGGCCAATGCACGCCTGTCCGAGAAATCCCTGCGCCAGGCGCTGCGCGTGGCCTGGCTCTCGCGACCGACCTACCGCAGCCTGGCGGCGGTCTGGGCGCAGACCGAGGACGATGCCCAGCGCCTGCGCCAGCTCGACGCACCGGTGCAGGCCGTCTACGGCAACCTCAAGTTCGATGCCACGCCTGATGCGAGCCTGCTGGCCCGCGGCCAGGCCTGGCGCGCGGCGCTGGGCCGGCCCGTGGTGATGTTCGCGAGCGCGCGCGAGGGCGAGGAGCAGATGCTGCTCGATGCCCTGCAGGCCACCGGCGCAGCGGCGCGCGCGGTGCAATGGCTCATCGTGCCGCGCCACCCGCAGCGTTTCGACGAGGTGGCGCAGTTGATCCAAGCCGCAGGTTGGCGCCTGGCGCGGCGCAGTCTGTGGGGTGAGCAGCCCACCCTGGTGGACCAGTCTGCCGATGTCTGGCTCGGCGACTCGCTGGGCGAGATGGCGCAGTACTACGGTCTCAGCGATGCGGCCCTGCTGGGCGGCAGCTTTGCGCCCCTGGGCGGGCAGAACCTGATCGAGGCCGCAGCCTGTGGCTGCCCGGTCTACATGGGGCCGCATACCTTCAATTTCGACGAAGCCGCCAGCCTGGCGCTGGACGCCGGGGCCGCGCTGCGCTGCGCCGACATGGCAGATGCCGTGTCCGGCGTGCTGGCCCTGCTGCGTGAACCCGGCCGCCAGGAGGCGATGGCCCGCGCGGCCCGCCGCTTCGCCCAGGCCCACCGCGGTGCCGCCGCACGCACGCGGCAGGCACTGGCCGTCTACCTGGACTGATTACTTCGCGGGTGCGGTGACTGGTGCCGGTGCGAGCGCCGGTGTGAGCAGGGCGTTGACGCCCAGCAGGTCCTCGCTCTTGAGCGTGCCATTGGCCTGGCGCAGCTTGAGGCTGCCCACCAGCACGTCGTAGCGCGCCTTGGCCAGATCGCGCTTGGTCTGGTAGAGCTGGCTTTGCGAGTTCAGCACATCGATGTTGATGCGCACACCCACCTGGTAGCCGAGCTTGTTGGCGTCCAGCGCGCTCTGGCTCGAGGCCTCGGCGGCTTCGAGCGCCTTGACCTGGCCCAGGCCCGAGACCACGCCGAAGTAGGCCGTGCGCGTGCCCTGGGCCACGGTGCGCTGGGCGTTCTCCAGATCGGAGCGTGCTTTCTCCTCCAGCGCCAGCGTTTCGCGCA
>DNQP01000098.1:0-2710 GCA_003500955.1 Curvibacter sp.
CCTCCCAGTCGCCCTTGACCGAGCCCTTGGGCAACATCACATCGTCGTCCGGACCCTGGATGCAGCTGATCGCCTTGGTGAAGACGATGGGTTCCTGGGGGATGGGCATGCCGGCTTCTTTGGCATGGTCGCTGTAGTTCAGGCCGATGGCGATGAACTTGCCAATGCCGGCCACCGGGCAGCCCATGCGGGGTTTGCCGCGCACCAGCGGCAGTTTGTCGGTCTTGAGCTTGAGCAGCTTGCCCAGCTGGGCCTCCGAGAGCTGGGCGGGGCCGATGTCGGGCAGCAGGGCGCTGAGGTCACGCAGCTGGCCAGTGGCGTCGATCAGACCCGGCTTTTCCTTACCCGGCTTCCCATAGCGCACGAGTTTCATGCGGTCTCCTGTTCGTTCTTGTAGAGGGAGGGCCGGTACGGCCCGCAGGGGGGAAAGACTCAGCGCAGCATCTGGCCCAGGCTGGCGTCCAGATGCTCGGTCGGCGCGCGGCGGAAGCCCGAGCGCGCGAAGCGCTGCAGGCGGCCGACCACAAAGGCCGTGAGCACCGAGGCCTGGACCTGGGCATCGGCCGTGGGGGTGGCCGACCCGGCTGCGCCGTCGCGCAGGCATTGCTTGAGCGTGGCTTCGATCTTGTCGAAGAACTGGTTCATGCGCTGCTGCAGGCGCTCGTTTTCGTAGACCAGGGCGTCGCCGACCATCACGCGCACCATGCCCGGGTTCTTCTCGGCGAACTGCAGCAGCATGGTCACCACCTTGCCCGCATGGCGGGCACCGGCGGATGGATCCGTGGCGCCGGCCTCGCGCTCAGCGATCTGGTTGACCAGGGTGAAAACGGCCTGCTCGATGAACTCGATCAGGCCCTCGAACATCTGGGCCTTGCTGGCGAAATGCCGGTAAAGCGCAGCCTCACTTACCTCCAGCTTGGCAGCCAGCGCGGCCGTGGTGATGCGCTCGGCACCCGGCTGCTCCAGCATGCTGGCCAGGGCCTGCAGGATCTGGATACGGCGCTCGCCCGGCTTGGGGCGCTTGCGGGCCGGGGTGGCCGCCGATTCGGTCGACTCGGCGGCGGGGTTGAGATCGGCGTCAGACATGGTGTTCGGAAATCCTTTTTTTGATTCTCGCACAGTGCCGGCTCGGGGTAAGCCCTCAGTGGTTACCCACTCCGCCGAACGCAGCAGCGCATCCGGGGTGGATGCAGAGATCGTGCCACATCCGCTCAATGCGAGCGGATCATCGTCCCATAGGCCTGGTCGGTCAGGATTTCCAGCAGCATGGCGTGGGGCACGCGACCGTCGATGATGTGCACAGCATTGACGCCGCTCTTGGCCGCGTCCAGCGCCCCGGCGATCTTGGGCAGCATGCCGCCGGAAATGGTGCCGTCGGCCACCAGCTCGTCGATGCGCTTCATGGTCAGCTCGGGCAGCAGCTGGCCCTGCTTGTCCAGCACGCCCGGGATGTTGGTCAGCATCAGCAGCTTTTCGGCCTGCAGCACCGTGGCCAGCTTGGCGGCCACCACGTCGGCGTTGATGTTGTAGCTCTCGTTGTGCTCGCCAAAGCCGATCGGGCTGACGACCGGGATGAACTGGTCATCTTGCAGGGCCTTGACCACCGCCGGGTCGATGCCCACGATGTCGCCGACCTGGCCCACGTCATGCTCCTTGCTGGGGTCCTGGGGGTCCAGCAAGCGCAGCTTCCTGGCACGGATCAGACCACCATCGCGGCCGGTCAGACCCACGGCCTTGCCGCCGGCCTGGTTGATCAGGCCCACGATGTCCTGCTGCACCTCGCCCGCCAGCACCCACTCGACCACTTCCATGGTCTCGGCGTCGGTCACCCGCATGCCCTGGATGAACTCACCCTTCTTGCCCAGGCGCTTGAGCGCGGTCTCGATCTGCGGCCCGCCGCCGTGCACCACCACGGGTTTGATGCCCACCAGCTTGAGCAGCACCACGTCCTCGGCGAAAGCGGCCTGCAGGGCCGGGTCGGTCATGGCGTTGCCGCCGTACTTGATGACCATGGTCTTGCCATGGAACCTGCGGATGTAGGGCAGGGCCTGGGCAAGGATCTCGGCCTTGGCGTGGGAGGCGGTGGCGGGGATAGCGGTCATGGTCGGATCACGCGAAAATCGGTGCCCTGATTGTGCCCGATCACTGTGCCGCACCGGGCTGGAAGCCGTGCACGCAAGCTCGCAACACGGCTCGGATAGCGGTCTCGTCACCCGACTCGGCGGCACGCAACAGGCGTTCGAGCTGCACCTGCAGTTCTGGCCAGGGCAGGCAGTCCTCATGCGCCTTCATGATGCGCGGGTGACCGGTAGGCGTGGGGTTGTCACCGATCAGCAGCTCCTCGTAGAGCTTCTCGCCCGGGCGCAGGCCGGTGATGGCGATCTCGATATCACCCTGTGGGTTGGCCGCATCGCGCACGGTCAGACCCGAGAGCTCGACCATGCGATGCGCCAGATCCAGGATGCGCACCGGCTCGCCCATGTCGAGCACGAAGACCTCTCCGCCTTGCGCCATGGCGCCGGCCTGCAGCACCAGCTGGGCCGCCTCGGGGATGGTCATGAAGTAACGCGTGACGTCCGCATGGGTGACCGTGAGTGGCCCCCCGGCCTGAAGCTGGCGCCGGAACAGCGGCACGACGCTACCACTCGAGCCGAGCACGTTGCCGAAACGCACCATGCTGAAACAGGTCGGGCCGCCGTCCGCGGCCATG
>DNQP01000098.1:3013-7461 GCA_003500955.1 Curvibacter sp.
CGGGCCGCCGTCCGCGGCCATGGCCTGCAAGACCAGTTCGGCCATGCGCTTGCTGGCGCCCATGATGTTGGTGGGACGCACCGCCTTGTCGGTGGACACCAGCACAAAGCGGGCAACGCCGTTGTCGCGCGCCACGCGCGCCATGTTGAGCGTGCCGAAGACATTGTTGCGTGCGCCTTCGGCCGGATTCGACTCCACCATGGGCACGTGCTTGTATGCCGCAGCGTGGTACACGGTATGCGGCCGGTGCAGCTCGCAAATCTCGCGCAGGCGCGCCTCGTGGTTGACGCTGCCCAGCAAGGGCGTCACATCGGCAGCAATCCCCTCATGGCGGCACAGCTGCTCCAGTTCCTGGTGAATGCTGTAGAGCGCATATTCGCTGTGGTCGAGCAGCAGCAGGCGGCTGGGCTGCTGGCGCAGGATCTGGCGGCACAGCTCGCTGCCGATACTGCCACCGGCACCGGTCACCAGCACGGTCTTGTGCGCCAGGTCCCGGGCCAGCAGATTGGCATCCGGGGGCACGGGGTCACGCCCGAGCAGGTCCTCGATGTCGAGCTCGCGGAAATCCTGCACCGTGACCCGGCCGCTGGCCAGGTCGGCCATGCCCGGCAGGGTGCGGATGTGCACCGGCAGGTGACGCAGGCTTTCAATGATGCGGTTGCGTTGCTCGCGCGTGATGCTGGGCAGCGCCAGCAGGATGTCGGTGACGCCCAGCTTGCGCACCAGTTCCGGCACCTCAGAGCCGGCATGGACCTGCACCCCATTGATGCTGCGGCCGATCTTGGCTGGATCGTCGTCGGCGAAGGCCAGCAAGGCGTACTGGCCGCCCATGCCCAGCGCCGCCGCGGTCTGCGCCCCCGCCATGCCAGCGCCGTAGATCAGGAAGCGCTCTGGCCCGGCGGCAGCACGCCCCAGGCCCGCCAGCCAGAAGCGCGCCAGTGCGCGGCTGCCACCCACCAGCAGCAGGAAGATCAGCGGCTGCAGCACGCCCAGGCTGCGCGGCACGTTTTCCCAGCGCTGCCAGAGCAGCAAGACCAGCAGCAGCAAGCCGTAGAGCAACACGGCCTTGGCCGTGGTCAGCAGCGCTGCTTGCCCCGTGTAGCGGAAGATGGCCCGGTAGAGCCCCAGGCGAATGAAGATCGGAATGGCCAGCAGCGGAGCCAGCACATAGACCCGCCACTGCAGCCCCTCGGGCCAATGCAGCACGTCCAGGCGTAGAGAGAACGCCAGCCAGGTCGCCAGCAGCGACAGGCCCACATCCATAGCGAGGACCACCAGGCGTTTGACCGCGCGCGGCCAAGCCAGAATTTTCTGCTGCATGCCTCCCCCGAAATGCCCTGCCCGCGGTCAGACTGCGAAGCTCTCGCGGGATTTACCCGCAGCCACGAGCTCGGCCATCCAGCGTGGCATGGAACCGCGACCACTCCAGGTCTCGCCCTTGGGGCCGCGGTACTTGGGTGCCAGCTTGGCACCCTTGGTCGCCGGGGTCTTGCCCGCCGTCTTCTTGATAGACGATTTCTTCGCCGCCGGCCGGCCAGGCTTGCCCTTCTTGCTCGCAGTCTTGCGCGAGACCCTGCCGCCGGCCTGCTGCAGGTCACGCAGCGTGATGCCATAGGCATCCATCATGACCAGGATCTGCTTCACCGTCTTGCCGAACTCGCGCGACTTGATCTCGGCCGCCTGCTTCTGCAGCTTCTCGATCTGGCTCTGGATCTCGATCAGGTTTCCCATGCTTGGCTCCTTGATGAATGCGGTGATGGACGATGGATGCGGCGTCAGGCCCCGGCCTCGGCCAGCACCGCGCGCACGACCTCGCAGGTCTTCTGAATCTCGGCCGGCGTGAGCGTGGGGTGGACCAGGAACATCAGGCTGTCCTCGCCCAGGGCCTGCGCCACGGGCAGGCGTTGCGCCGGACGCCAGGGGGTGCCATCGAAGGCTTTCTCGCGGTAGACCTCGGAGCAGGAGCCCTGGTAGGCCGGCACGCCACGCGCGTTGATCATCTCGACAATTCGATCACGGCTCCAGCCTGCCGCCAGATGCTGCGGCTGCACGTAGACATAGCACTTGTAATAGGCGTGCACGCTGCCGGCCGGCGGTTCTGGCACGCGCACGGCGGCCTGGCCGCGGCAGGCCGCAAGAATGGCACGCGCGTAGGCCGTGCGCTGCTGCGTCCAGCCAGCCAGGCGCTTGAGCTGGATACGACCGATCACGGCCTGCATCTCCAGCATGCGCCAGTTGGTGCCGAAACTCTCGTGCAACCAGCGGAAGCCCGGCGGGTGCTGGCGCTCGTACACCGCGGCATAGCTCTTGCCGTGGTCCTTGTAGGCCCACATGTCACGCCACAGCTGTTCGTCGTTCAGCGTGACCATGCCGCCTTCGCCGCCGGTGGTCATGATCTTGTCCTGGCAGAAACTCCAGGCCCCGACGTGGCCGATACTGCCGACGTTGCGACCCTTGTAGAGGGCACCATGCGCCTGCGCGCAGTCCTCGATCACCTTGAAGCCGTGCTGCTCGGCCAGCGCCATGATGGGGTCCATATCGCAGGGCCAGCCCGCCAGGTGCACGCAGATCACGGCCTTGGTGCGCGGCGTGAGTGCCTGCGCGATGGTGTGTGCGGACAGATTGCCGCCGTCGGCCTCGACATCGGCGAACACCGGAGTTGCACCTGCATTGACTACGCAGGACACACTGGCGATGAAGGTGCGCGGGGTGACCACCACCTCGTCGCCGGGACCGATCCCCAGGCCCTTGAGCGCCAGGTCCAGCGCCAGGGTGCCGTTGGAAAGCGCGATGGCATGGCGCGTCCCGCACCAGGCGGCGAACTCGCGCTCGAACTCGCGGCATTCGTTGCCGGTCCAGTAATTGACCTTGTTGGACAGCAGCACCCGCTGCACGGCCTGTGCCTCCTCTTCGGTATAGCTGGGCCAGGGGGAGAAAGGCGTGTTCAGCATGATCTTGATGACTCTGCGCTCATGTATTGCGCGCGCCCATGGGCATGGCGGGATTGCCTGCAACCGTGAGCCCGTCGGGCACGGCCTGCACCACCACGGCGCCTGCGCCCACCATGACGCGCTCACCGAGGATCATGCCCTGCTTCACGGCCGCGCCCACGCCCACCCAGCTGCCGTGTCCAACCTGAACGTTGCCCGAGAGATGCGCGCCCGGACAGATGTGCACGGCATCGCCGAGACGGCAGTCGTGGTCCACCGTGGCACCGGTGTTGATGATGCCGGCCTGGCCTACGACGGCGTCGATGTTCACAACCGCGCCGGCCATCAACACGGTGCCTGCGCCCAGCAAGGCATGAGGGCTCACCACGGCGGCCGGGTGCACCACGGTCACCAGCGGTGCGCCCGCAGCGTGCAGGGTTTGGTGCTTGGCCCAGCGCACAGCGCAATCGCCGATGGAAACGATCACGCCCTGGAATTCCTGAAGCCGCGCCAGCAGCGCGGCGCTGTCACCCGTTACGGGCCAGGGGCCGTTGCTCTGGCGCTGTGGCCAGGCGTCGTCAAAGAACTCCACGGCGCCCCAGCCGCCGGCCAGTGCTGCATCGGCGACCACCTTGCCATGGCCGCTGGCACCGAGCAGGGCCAGACGCTTCATGGCTTGTTCCCCGTGAAGCGGGGCATGGTGGCCTCGCCTTGCGCGCTGATGCCTTCGCGCACGATGACCTTGCGCACCGTGAGCCAGAGGATGCGCAGATCCAGCCAGAGCGACCGGTGGTCGACATACCAGACGTCAAGCTTGAAGCGCTCCTCCCAGCTGAGCGCGTTGCGGCCATTCACCTGGGCCCAGCCGGTGATGCCCGGCCGTACCTCATGGCGGCGCGCCTGCTCGGGCGAGTACAGCGGCAGGTACTCCATCAACAGCGGACGCGGGCCCACCAGACTCATCTCGCCGCGCAGCACGTTCCAGAGCTCAGGTAGCTCGTCCAGGCTGCTGGCGCGCAAAAAGCGGCCAAAGGCAGTGAGGCGCTGGGCGTCAGGCAGCAAATCGTCGTCCGCGCCGCGCTCATCCGTCATGGTGCGGAACTTGACCATCATGAAAGGCCGCCCGTACAGGCCGGGGCGAACCTGGCGGAACAGCACCGGGCTGCCGAGCTTTAAGCGCACCATGCTGCCCAGCAGCAGCAAGGGCAGCGCCAACAGCACGAGGGCCATGCCAGCCACCAGGACATCCATCGATCTCTTCGCCATAAATGGGTATTGTCTGTTCATTTCGGCCGGGGATGCGCCGCCGGCTTGTCCAATGTGGCCTCCAGCCAGTCGACCCACCGGTCAGCCAGGCGAGTCCGGTCGAACTCCTGCCGGGCCAGGGCCAGCCCCCGCTCGCCCATGACCTTGAGCGCACCTCGATCGGCTGCGGCCCGCTCCAGCGCATCGGCAAAGGCTGCTGGATCGGCGGGCGGCACTGCAAAGCCGCAACCATGCCGCTCAATGAGCTCGGCC
>DNQP01000098.1:7786-9623 GCA_003500955.1 Curvibacter sp.
CGCCTGGATAGTTGTTTAGCACCGGCAGGCCCGCCGCGATGTAGTCGAAGAACTTGTTCGGCGACGTGCCGTAGTAGAAAGCAGGCACGTTGTCAAGGATCTGCATGCCCACATCTGTCGCGGCCATCAGGCCGGCCAGGCGGGCTTTGTTCACCGGCTCGTGAAAGACCACGATGTCCAGCCCCTCGCGTTGCGCGCGCGCCTGCAGGGCGGGTTTGAGCTTGCCCTGGCCGATCAGCAGCAACTTGATATCGCCACGCCCTCTGCGCTTGAGCTCCGCAGCCCCGTCCAGGACGGCATCCAGCCCGTTGGCCATGCCGTGCGTGCCAGCGAACACCGCCATCAGGTCGGTGGCCGCGATGGACTGCGGGCGCCAGGGCTCGGGGCTTGCGCCGAACAGGTCCAGGTCGCTGCCGTTGGGCACCATGAGGATACGCTCCGACGGCACGCCGCGATGGGCGATCCCTTGCACGATGCCGGGCGACAGGCCGATCAAACGATGTGCTGAACGGTAGCTGACCCACTCGAGCACGGACATGGCCCACAGCACCAACGGGTTGCGGATCGCCCCCATGGCCTTGGGCAGTTCTGGCCAGAGATCGCGCACCTCGAACACAAAAGGCTTACCGCGCAGCCAGCGCGCAAAGATGCCTGGAATCCCAGCAGTCAAAGGCGTGGTGGTCGCGAACACGAGGTCGTAGCGCTCAGCGAACACCAGACCGACGCTGCGCGCGGCGAACTTCAGGAAGGTCAATGAACGTCGAAGGAAGCCATCACTGTTGGAATAGCTCAGATCGAACTCGATGACGTCGATACCGTCCACCTGACCACGGCGGCGGCCCCTGATAAACGGTAGAGTCAGGCCCGTCTCGCCGCCGCCGTAGCTGCCGCACACCATCGTGACCTGATGGCTGCGCGCCAGCAGGCGACGCGCCATCTCATAGGAGCGAATCCCGACGGAGCCGCGTGGCGTGGAGAAATGCTGGTGAAAATAAAGAACTCTCATGCCGCCCACTGATAGTCCGTCGTCAAGGTGCCGGCCTTCTCGATTTCGACCTCAAGCACGGGCACGGGTGTCTTTTCAAGATAATGCCGGGATTCCCAGCCCTCGGTGATCTCGCAGCGGATGATGGGCATGCTGCCTTGAACCATGAGGGTATGCGCCCCGTTCGTCAGACGGATACCCTCCCTCGTCCAGTGACCGGGCGCTAGCCGCCAGCGCAGGACTGCTCTTTGCCTGAACCCAGCCACCTCGTCCTCGACACGCAGATGCCCTTCCCCCAGAAATACCCGGCGCCGATGACAGGCGCCTTGTGCATCCCGGTAAGCCGCAGAAAAATGCACATCCGCAGCATTTTCGAGAAGGCCTTCGGTCGATGACGTCCGCAACCAATTCCCCCAGAGAAAACGGCTGAGCTTCGGCATCTGGTCCCGCCCGTCGAACTGCACCGTGTTGTGTCCGGCAGTACCGCCGAAATAATCCATCCACACCGCCTCCGTGTTGTAGCTGTAGGTACCGGCGTCGCGCAGCAGATTGTCCCCGCCCAGCGAGAGGTCGAGATGCAGGGCGTCCGCCTGGCTTGGGCGGAATCGAAAGCGCGGGTACCGCAGCATGGCCATGCCCGCACCCCTGCGGAGGATGGCAAAACCGCCTTTGTCCGATTGGTAGCTGCCCGCGGGCGCGGCAACCTCCGCCGGAGCAACCAGACCCAGCCAGGAGAGCGCATGATCCCAGGCCCCTGGTGCCCCCAGGGCTCGACGCCCGGCAAACAGCACCATGGCCAGCTGTAGGCTCGGACGGAAGTCGCGATAGGACGTATCGGTCAACGGCAACAGA
>DNQP01000266.1 GCA_003500955.1 Curvibacter sp.
ACTCTTCCGAACCCCAGCAGCAACTGAATATCCGCGTCGTGCCCGATGCGGCTCAGGCTCTGAGCCCTTCCGAGGCGCTGGCTCGGCTGCAGACGGTCGAGCCCCGGCCGCAGTTCGAGACCCGCTTGGTCGAAGAGCCCTTCTGGTTCCTGACCGAAGCCGAAACCAACTGGCAGGACGCGGCGTATATCGAGATTCCGTCACGCCACCTGACCCAGCTCGCCTGCTGGAACGCGGCTGATGGGGCCCTTCTGGGCCAGACCGGCGATGCAGCCCCCACAGGAACATTGGTGCGCATCAAGGCCGGACATGCGCTGAAGGTGGACCACGCGTCGGACCGCGTACTGTGTCGTGCGTCCTTCCAGGGCCCGGCCAAGCTGACCGCTTTGCTCTGGACGCCACGCGCTTTGGAGATCTCTGCCCAGGACTTCCACCGTCGTTCAGGTCTGCTCGATGGCGGCATCCTCATGCTGGCCGCATTTGTTCTGGTCACAGCCCTGATCAACCGCCAAAACCTTTACATCATCTTCGCGGCTTGGCTGGTCCTCACCCTGCGTATCAGCGCCACGTCGGGTGGCTGGGACGGGCAGTGGCTCAATCACCAAGTGCCTGCCGATTGGCTGCCCCAGGCCAGGTCCTTCACCCGCGCCCTGTGGGCCATCCTGACGGTGATCCTGCTCAAGGCCTTGCTACGCGAGGACCTGAAGAAGGTCCGCTCCGCCATTCTGATCCGCTTTGCCGAGTGGTTGTGCCTGGCGCTGCTGGTGGCGGCCATGGTGCTGGAGCGGGATGATTTCCTGCTGGCGATGTGGGTCATCGGCACCGTGGCGCTGCTCGCAGCGATGATCACGCTGGTCAACGTCGTGTTGCGGACCCGCTCGATGGTGGCGGTCTGGTACTGCGCATCGCTGGCCGTTACTCTTTTCTCGGGCCTGTCGGAGATCGCGGCCGCAGCGCTGGGCGTCAAGCAGCTGCTTGCGGTCTTCAACACGGTCAATGCCGCGCTGGTTTCCTGCCTGCTGGCGGCCTTGGCCATCGCCGAACAGATGCGCCAGGACCATCGCGAGCGCCTGGTCGCCAAGGCCCGGCTCCAGCAGACTTACGACACCATTCCGATCGGCATGTTCACGCTTGATCTGCAGGGGCGCTTTACCAGCATCAACCCGGCCTTGCGGCGTATGTTGGGGCTGCGCGCTTTCAGGACGACCCACAATACTTGGCCTCAATATTTTGGAGCTGATATCTGGCACCAGCTTCTCGATCTGGTTCAGAACCAGCAGGATGGCGAGATTGAATTCCAAAGTCAGCTGGACGTCACCGGCGTCGAGCCGCCACGTCGCTTCCTGCTCAAGGCGGCCATGTCCGGAGAGACGATCGAAGGCTCGCTCCAGGACGTGACGGAGAAATCCATGGCGGCAGAGGAATTGAACTTCCTGGCCGACAACGACGCACTGACCAAGGTCATGAACCGCCGTGGCATCGAGAAGGCGTTCCAGGAAGAAGCGGCACGGGTCGACGAGGAACGTCCCCTCGCCCTGGCCTATCTGGACCTGGACCGGTTCAAGCTTATCAACGACCTCTACGGCCATAACGCGGGTGACGAGGTGTTGCGCCAGGTCTGTCACCGGATTCAGCGCCTGCTGGCAACCCATATGAAGCTGGGACGGGTCGGCGGCGACGAGTTCGTCATCCTGCTCCCCGACACGCGCATGCCGCTGGCCACGGTGATCGCGCGCGGCATCATCGAGAACATCGACGAAAAGCCTTTCCGCGTCGGCGAGAAGGCGTTTTATGTGCGTGGTTCCATCGGCCTGATCGAGGTCAGCCCGGGCACCCAGTTCAAGGAGGTGCTGTCCACCTCCGACCGCGCCTGCCGCGAGGCCAAGAGCGGGCAGCACCGCGGCCTTGTGGTCTACGAGCAGGGCTCACCGGCCTTTAAGGAGCACCAGGCCGAGCTGCGCCTGATCGGCGAGCTGTCGGCCAGCGAGACCCTGGACGGCCTGTTCCTGGAGATGCAGCCCATCATGTCGCTCACGCGTCCCAGCGACGCGATGAATTTCGAGGTGTTGCTGCGCATGCGTGATGCGGCTGGCGAACTGCTGCCCGTCAACCGCGTGATCGCGGCGGCCGAGGACAGCGGGCGCATGAGCAAGATCGACCATTGGGTGCTGACCACCACCCTGGCCTGGCTGGACCAGCATCGCGACAAGCTGCAGCGCACCCAGTTCGTCTGCATCAACCTCAGCGGCGCCTCGCTCAACGACGAGGAGTTCATGCAGGAGGTCTTTGGCATCCTGCGCCGCAACAGCCATGTCTCGAGCTTCCTGACCATCGAGATCACCGAGAGCGTGGCCCTGCACGACCTCAAGAACACGCGTCGCTTCATCGACAAGGTGCGCGGCTACGGCGCGCGCGTGGCGCTGGACGATTTCGGCGCCGGCTACACCTCCTTCTCCTACCTCAAGGAGCTGCCGGCGGACCTGCTCAAGATCGACGGCAGCTTCGTGGTCAACATGAACCAGCACCCGGCCAACGTCTCCATCGTCGAGGCCATCGTCAACCTGGCGCGCAACCTGGGCATGAAGACCATCGCCGAATGGGCCGAGGACTCGGCCACGGTACAGGCCTTGGCCGAGATCGGTGTGGACTATGTGCAGGGCTATGCCGTGGCCCGCCCCATGGCCCCGGAGAAGCTGCTCGAGGTACCCTCGGCTGCCGGCTTCATCAAGGACGTCGAACTCATGCAGTTCGTGGATGCGCTGGACCGCCAGAACAACCCGCTGGCCCAGCTCGATCTGCTGATGGACGGCGACAAGCCCGCGCCGCCCAAGATCCACTGAACGGCCGGCCTCAGCCCGCCGCGCGCAACGCCTTGCGCAGCTCCTGGCCCAGCTCGGGCTTGTGGGCAAAGGGATCGGTGGGGTTGCGCGCCAGCATCACATCTTCCAGCCGGGTCTGCACCGAGGCGATGGCCTTGGGATGGCTGTAGATGTAGAACTGTCCGGCGGCCACGGCGTCGAAGACCAGCTGCGCCACCTCGGCAGCCGTCACCTTGCCGGAACTCACGGCCTTGTCGCTCATGGCCTGCCCGATCAGCTGGCTGCGCGTGGGCTGGGCCGCGGCCAGTTCGCCGGGGCGGTTGCGCTCGCTCTGGTGGATGCCCGTGGGCACGAAATAGGGGCACAGCACCGAGGCACCGACCTGGTCCGTCACCAGCGCCAGATCCTGGTAGAGCGTCTCACTCAGGGACACCACGGCGTGCTTGCTGACGTTGTAGACCCCCATGTTCGGCGGGTTGAGCAGCCCGGCCATGCTGGCCGTGTTGACGATGTGGCCGCGCCAGGCGGGGTCTTTCCGAGCGGCTTCGAGCATCATGGGCGTGAACAGGCGCACGCCGTGGATCACCCCCCAGAGGTTGACGCCCAGCACCCAGCGCCAGTCCTGCACCGTGTTTTCCCAGACCAGGCCACCGGCGCCGACGCCGGCGTTGTTGAAGACGAAATGCGGCGCGCCAAAATGGCTTTGCACGCGCTGGGCCAGGTGCTCCATCTGCACTGCGTCAGAGACATCCACCTGCTGGGCCAGCACCTCGGCGCCCGTGGCCCTGAGCTCGGTGGCCGCCTTGTCGAGTGCGTTCTGCTGCACGTCGGCCAGCACCAGGTTCATGCCCAGGCGCGCGCCGATGCGCGCTACTTCCAGGCCGAAGCCCGAGCCGGCACCCGTCAGCACAGCGGTCTTGCCGGAAAAATCCTTGATCATTCTTGCTCCTCGTTCATGGAATCTTGGTTTCCCGCGGCCAGCGCGGAGCGAAGACCTGGGCCAGCGTGTCACCCACGTCCCGAACTTCGGCCTGTCCAAGCGCCTTTTTTTCCAGCAGCAGCTGGTGCAGTCGCGGCAGGTGGTAGTGCGGCACCGCCGGGTAGAGGTGATGCTCCAGGTGGTAGTTCACGTGGTGCGGAAACAGGAAGAAGCGCCCCAGCCAGTTGCCCAAGCGGCCCCAGGTGCGGTTGGTCCGGGCGGCGGTCAAGGGTGAGCTCAGGTCCTTGACCGCACCGTGTTCGCAGATCGCGCGCAGACGCAGGATGGGCTGCAGGGTCGTGAGCAGGGGCAGCGTCCACAGTGCCAGATAGGCCAGCAGCCCGGCAACACCACCGATCCAGGCCGCGCCGGCCGGCGCCAGCAGGTGGAAGGCCACCACGCCCCAGCGGTCACGTCGGGCCGCTGCGCGCAGCTGCGGCGAGGTGTCGTCCAGGGGCGAGACGCGGCGCCGGGTGTCGTCGTTGATGGCGGGCGAGCCGAAGAAATACGCGTAGGTTTTCCAGGCGTTCCAGCCCACCAGGTCCTGCGCAAGCTTCTTCCAGAGATAGGCCTTGCCACGCGGGTAGCCACCGTGGATGGCCGTGTCGGGATCTTCGGGGCCGTAGAGGTTGTTGTGGTGCAGTCGGTGTGTCACACGGTAGGTGCACATGGAAACACCACCGCTCATGCCGATCAGGCGGCCCAGCCCGTCGTTGAGGCTGCGGTTCGACAGCAGCCGGTAATGCGCCGCTTCGTGCGCCAAGATGAACAGGCCATGCTGGGCCACCCCGATCAGCACCAGGCCGGCCAGCCCGCCGGCCCACCACAGCGACGTGGGCCAGGTGAACCAGGCCAGGGCCATGCCGGCAGCAGCCAGCAGCAGGGTCTGCGCAACGGCCAGCAGGGAGCGGCCGTTGGACAGGGTGGTGAGCGGTGCCAGTTCCTCGGCCGACAGCAGGCGCCGGGCCTGGGCATTACGGCTGCCCGGCGCGCGCAGATCGTCACGGAACTCCTCACCGGCCCTGGCGAGGCCCTGCCCTGCGCCATCGCCTTGCTGCAGGTGCGGGGCACGGTCCATGATGAGACTCAGATCAGCTTGACGAGCTGCTTGCCGAAGTTCTTGCCCTTGAGCAGGCCCAGGAAGGCCTCGGGGGCGGCGGCCAAGCCCTGGGCCACGCTTTCGCGCGGACGCAGCTTGCCCGTGCCGACCAGGGTGCCGAGTTCCTTGAGGGCCTCGGGCCAGATCTCCATGTGCTCGCTGACGATGAAGCCTTCGACCTTCAGGCGGTTGACCAGGATCAGCGCCGGGTTGGCCAGCGGCAGCGGCTGGCCGTTGTAGCCGGCGATCATGCCGCAGACCGCGATGCGGCCGAAGGCGTTCATGCGCAGCAGCACGGCATCGAGCACCATGCCGCCCACGTTCTCGAAGTAGCCGTCGATGCCGTTGGGGCAGGCCTGCTTGAGCGCCTTGGACAGCGAGATGGCGTCCTTGTGCTCCTTGTAGTCCACACAGGCGTCGAAACCCAGTTCCTGGACCACGTAGTCACACTTGTCCTTGCCACCGGCGATGCCGACCACGCGGCAACCGCGTGCCTTGGCCAGCGCACCGTAGGCGCTGCCCACGGCACCCGCCGCCGCGCTGACCACCAGGGTCTCGCCGGCCTTGGGGTTGATGATCTTCACCAGGCCGTACCAAGCGGTGACCCCGGGCATGCCCACGGCGCCCAGGTAGTGGCTCAGCGGCACATGGGTGGTGTCCACCTTGCGCACGGCGCCGGGCTGGTTGGCGTCAACCACGCTGTACTCCTGCCAGCCACCCATGCCCACGACCTGGTCGCCGACGGCGAACTTGGGGTGGCGGCTCTCGACCACCTCGCCCACCGTGCCGCCGATCATGACTTCGCCCAGGGGCTGCGGCTGCGCGTAGCTCTTGCTGTCGTTCATGCGGCCACGCATATAGGGGTCCAGGCTCAGGTAATGGTGGCGCACCAGCACCTGACCGTCCTGCAGGGCGGGC
The DNA here is from genome assembly GCA_003500955.1 of Curvibacter sp. Classification (GTDB taxonomy): domain Bacteria; phylum Pseudomonadota; class Gammaproteobacteria; order Burkholderiales; family Burkholderiaceae_C; genus Hylemonella. The sequence continues at coordinate 5,816 of DNQP01000266.1, forward strand.
GTGGTGCTGGTGACGAGCTTGAAGTTGCTGACGGTGGCCTCACCCTCGGGGCGGTTGTCGAGCAGGATCTGTTGGTTGCTGGGCATGGTCTGTCCTTAATCAGTGGAAATCACGTTGAGCGCGTTGCTGTCCTTGGGACCGGTGGGCAGGCGTTTGACGTACTTGAAGGTGCCGGTGGCATGCGCGCAGGGCTTGCCCTCGGCATCAAAAATCGTGGCCTCGGTGAAGGCCAGGGTTGCAGTTCGATGGATCAGCCGGCCCTGGGCCTTGAGCTTGCCGCGCGCGGCCTGCATGAAGCTGGTCTTCATCTCGATGGTGACCACGCCCATCTCGGGCTGCACGCTGCGCGCGGCGGTGGCCATCGCAACGTCCATCAGCGTCATGGTGGCACCGCCGTGCGTGACGGCGAAGGAGTTGAGGTGCTCGGGCCGGGCCTCGTAATGCAGCTCGGATGCCCCGTTGTCGAAACGCTCCAGGGTGAAGCCCAGGTGGTCGACAAAGGGGACGCGCACGCCAAAGGGAAGCGACATGCCTTCAGCCTCCGGTCACGCAGCTCACACCGCCGTCGACGGCCAGCCACTGACCCGTGATGTGCTTGCCGGCGTCCGAGGCGTAAAGCAGGCACAGGCCCTTGAGGTCCTCATCGTCGCCCAGGCGCTGCAGCGGCGCGTGCTTCTTGAGCTCATCCACGCCCCAGGCCTCCAGCGTGCCGGCGGTCATCTTGCTGGGGAAGAAACCCGGGCAGATGGCGTTGACGTTGATGCTGTACTTGCCCCACTCCGCGGCCAGTGCGCGCGTGAAGTTGATCACGGCACCCTTGGAGGTGTTGTAGGCGATGGTGGTCATCTGCGGCGGGTTGCCACCCAGGCCGGCGATGGAGGCCACGTTGATGATGCGGCCCTGCTTGCGCGGGATCATGCTCTTCTTGCCCACCACCTGGCTCAGGATGAAGTAGCCGCGGACGTTGAGGTTCATGACCTTGTCCCAGGCCGGGATGGGATGGTCTTCAGCGGGTGCGCCCCAGGCGGCGCCGGCGTTGTTGACCAGGATGTCGATGTCGCCCATGCGCTGCAGGGTCTCAGACGCCAGGCGCTGGATGTCCTCTTCCTTGGCGCAGTCGGCGGCGATCCAGCGCGCGTCGATCCCGGCTGCCTGCAGGCTGGCCGTGGCCTCTTCCAGCTCTTCCGCCTTGCGCGCACTGAGCATCACGCGCGCGCCGGCCTCGCCCAGGGCCTGGGCCAGCTGCAGGCCCAGGCCGCGCGAACCGCCGGTGATCAGCGCGGTCTTGCCTTTGAGGTCGAAGAGTTGCTGGATGGTACGGGTCATGTCTCTGATTTCCTTGTGATGTTTACTTCATGCGGGAGCGGACCCAGATCAGCAGGGCCCCGGTGCACGCAACGAGGGCGCCGCCGGCCTGGAGGATGTCTGCCAGCAGCCGGTCGTAACGCTGCACGAACATGCCCAGGACCAGCGACAGCAGACCGCCATAGACCAGGATCCAGACCAGCCGCTCCACGCGTTGTTTGTTGAGTTCGCTTGCCATATCAGAACGCCTCCTCCGGGAAATCCGCGCACGTCATGTCACGGGATTCCACCACCTTAAGCCAGGCGCCGATTTTCGGCAATTCATATCGGAAGAAATATTGCGCCGACAGCAGTCGGCCGCGCTTGCCCGCGTCTGCGGCACCCGCTTGTGCCGCCAGAGCCACGTCGAGCCAGATCCAGGCCAGCACCGTGTGACCGAAGGCCTGCATATAGGGCACGGCATTGGCCAGGGCCTCGCCGGGCTGGCCGGTAGACCAGGCGGCTTGGGTCGCGGCGCCTACCTGCCGCAGGGCCTCACCCAGCTGCGCGGCATAGGGTGCCAGATCGTCCTGCTTGTGAGCCCGCGCGATGGTGGCTGAGATGCGGCCGGCCAGCAGCTGCAGGCCCCGGCCCTCCTCCATCAGCACCTTGCGGCCCAGCAGGTCCAGGGCCTGGATGCCATGCGTGCCTTCGTGGATCATGTTGAGGCGGTTGTCGCGCCAGTACTGCTCCACCGGAAAATCGCGGGTGTAGCCATAGCCGCCATGGATCTGGATGGCCAGGGAATTGGCCTCCAGGCACCACTCGCTGGGCCAGCTCTTGGCAATGGGCGTCAGCACCTCCAGCAGCAGGCGCGCCTCGTCGGCGGCCTCGGGCGTGCCCGTGTGCTGTTCGTCGACCAGGCGGGCGCAATACAGCTGCAGGGCCAGCGAGCCTTCGCACCAGGACTTCTGGGCCAGCAGCATGCGCTTGATGTCGGCGTGTTCGATGATGCGGATCTGCGGCTTCGCCGCATCCTTGCCTGCCGGACCCATGGCTCGGCCTTGCGGACGGTTCTTCGCGTACTCCAGGCTGGCCTGGTAACCGGCCATGCCCAGCATGGTCGCCGCCATGCCGATGCCGATGCGCGCCTCGTTCATCATGTGGAACATGCAGCGCAGGCCCTGGCCGGGCTGGCCGACCAGATAGCCGATCGCCCCACTCTCACCGCGCACGGGGTACTTGCCCTCGCCGAAGTTCAGCAGGGTGTTGGTCGTGCCGCGCCAGCCGCATTTGTGGTTCAGGCCGGCCAGCGCCACGTCGTTGCGCTCGCCGGTCAGGCGGCCTTCGGTGTCCACGAGCTTCTTGGGCACGATGAAGAGCGAGATGCCGCGCGTGCCCGGCACGGGCTTGCCGTCAGGGCCGGGAATCTTGGCCAGCACGAGGTGGATGATGTTCTCGGTCAGCTCGTGTTCGCCGGCCGAAATCCACATCTTGTTGCCCTTGAGCCGGTAACGCGGACCGAGCGGATCGTTCTGGTGGTCCGCGCCATCCGGCACGGCGCGGGTAGCGATGTCGCTCAAGCTGGAACCGGCCTGCGGTTCGGACAGGCACATGGTGCCCGAGAAGCGCCCTGCAAACTCGTTCTTCGCAAAGACCTCTTTCTGCAGATCGGTGCCATGCGCCATCAGCAGATTGGCGTTGCCCGAAGTCAGCATGCCCGAGCCTATGCTGATCGAGGCCATGGCGAAGAAGGAATTGGCGGCCGCCTCCACGGTATAGGGCAGCTGCATGCCGCCCACCTCGTAGTCCTGCGCGGCGCTGAGCATGCCCGAGGCCGCGTAGGCCTTCTGCGCCTCGTGCGTGGCCTGGGGCAGGATGACCTTCTCACCGTCGAAGCGCGGTTCTTCGGTATCCACCGTGCGGTTGAAGGGCGCGTACTTCTCACGCGCAATGCGCTCGCAGGTATCGAGCACCGCGTCGAAGGTCTCGCGGCTGTGGTCGGCGAAACGGGCTCGCTCGTTCAGCGCATCGGCCTGTAGCCACTGGTAGAGCAGGAAATCAAGCGTCTGCCGGTAGCTCATGGTCACGTCCCCTGCGCTTACAGAACCTCGAAGACGCCCGCCGCGCCCATGCCACCACCGATGCACATCGTGACCACCACGCGCTTGGCACCGCGGCGCTTGCCCTCGATCAGCGCGTGACCGGTCAGGCGCTGGCCGCTCACGCCATAGGGATGGCCCACGGCGATGGCGCCGCCGTTGACGTTGAGGCGGTCGGCCGGGATGCCCAGCTTGTCGCGGCAGTAGAGCACCTGCACCGCGAAAGCTTCGTTCAGCTCCCACAACCCGATATCGCTCATCTTCAGGCCGGTGCGTTCGAGCACGGCGGGGATCGCGAAGACCGGGCCGATGCCCATTTCGTC
>DNQP01000016.1:0-5838 GCA_003500955.1 Curvibacter sp.
CAGCCTGCAGAACCGCGGCCACGGCTTCAACGTCGACCCGCAGGGCCACAACACCGCCAACCTCGTCGCGCCGGGCAAACGCCCCATCCACACCATCATCCCGGCCTTCCTCACCAAAGACGGCCAGCCCGTGATGAGCTTTGGCGTGATGGGTGGCAATATGCAGCCGCAGGGCCATCTGCAGACCGTGGTACGCATGCTGGACTATGGCCAGAACCCTCAGGCTGCCTGCGACGCACCGCGCTGGCGCTACAACACGGGGCTGGAGATCAACGTCGAGGCCGCGCTGGACAAGGGCACGGTGCAGGGCCTGCAGGCGCGCGGCCACCGCGTCGAGGTCATCAACGACTCCTACCAGGATTTCGGTGCCGGCCAGTTCATCTGGCGTGCAGGCGATCCCAAGGTCGAAGGCTATGTCGCGGCCAGCGATCCGCGCCGTGACGGCCTGGCAGCAGGCTTTTGAGCATGGCGTCGGTTGCTCCTGAAAAAGTAGCAACCGGTTTCGCGTTCGCGATCGTCGGCGCCATCGCCTTCAGCGGCAAGGCCATCATCGTCAAGCTGGCCTACCGCCATGGCGTGGATGCGGTCACGCTCATCATGTACCGCATGCTGTTCGCGCTGCCGCTGTTTGCAGGCATGGCCTGGTGGGCCAGCCGGGGCAAGGCGCCCCTGGCGCGTCGCGACTGGCTCGGCGTCCTGGGCCTGGGCTTTTCCGGCTACTACCTGGCGAGCTTTCTGGATTTCGCGGGCCTGGCCTATGTCACGGCCTCGCTCGAGCGCCTCATCCTCTATCTGACGCCCACGCTGGTGCTCGTCATCGGCTGGCTGCTCTACCGCAAGCGGGCCAGCCGCCTGCAGGTGCTGGGCACGCTGATCAGCTACGCCGGCGTGCTGCTGGTCTTCGGGCACGAGTTGACGCTCGCCGGCGCCGATGTGGCCTGGGGTTCGCTGCTGGTGTTTCTCAGTGCGGTGAGCTATGCCTTCTACCTGAGCTACAGCGGCGAACTGGTGAAGCGTCTGGGCTCGCTGCGGCTCGTCGGCCTGGCCACCAGCGTGGCCTGTGTGCTGTGCATCGTGCAGTTCCTGCTGCTGCGTCCGTTGACGGCCGCGCAGGTGGCGCCCGAGGTGGTCTGGCTCTCGCTGCTCAATGCCGCGGCCTGCACGGCGGTTCCCGTGCTGCTGGTGATGATGGCCATCGAGCGCATCGGTGCCGGTGCGGCGGCGCAGGCCGGCATGGTGGGACCCATGTCCACCATCCTGCTGGGCGTGTGGCTGCTGGGAGAGCCCTTCACGCTCTGGATCGTCGCGGGCACGCTGCTGGTCCTCACGGGGATCTTCGTCTTCGGGCGCGCCGCGCGTGCGGCCGCGGACTGAAAGTCCTGCGCAGGCAAGGGCCGGACGGTCTTCGTATCATTCCGGTCGTACGGATTTCGACACAAAGGAAACATCATGGATCTCGGGATTGCAGGCAAGTGGGCGCTGGTGGGTGGCGCGAGCAAGGGGCTGGGCTACGGCTGTGCGCAGGCGCTGGCACGCGAAGGTGTCAACGTGGTGATGGTGGCGCGTGGCGCTGAGGCCCTGCAGGCCGCAGCCGCGAAGCTGCGCGGTGAGAACAAGGGGGCGGAAGTCATTGCCGTGCCCGTGGACATCACGACGCCAGCCGGCCGCGAGGCCATCTTCGCCCAGCGTAATGATTTCGACATCGTCGTCACCAATGCCGGCGGCCCGCCGCCCGGCGACTTCCGCGACTGGGACCGCGAGGCCTGGATCAAGGCGGTGGACGCGAACATGCTCACGCCCATCGAGCTGATCAAGGCCACGGTGGACGGCATGGCCGCGCGGGGTTACGGGCGCATCGTCAACATCACCTCCAGCGCGGTGAAGGCCCCGATCGACATCCTGGGTCTGTCCAACGGTGCGCGCAGCGGGCTGACGGGCTTCGTGGCCGGTGTGGCCCGCAACCCCAAGATTGCCGCCAGGGGCGTGACCATCAACAACCTGCTGCCCGGCGCCTTCGACACCGACCGCCTCAAGGCCACCATGGAAGGCGCGGCCAAGAAGACGGGCAAGAGCATCGACGACATCGCCGACGCGCGCCGTCTGACCATCCCGGCCCAGCGCTTCGGCACGGCCGAGGAGTTCGGCGCCATCTGTGCCTTCCTCTGCAGCCAGTACGGCGGCTATATCAACGGCCAGAACGTGCTGGCCGATGGCGGCGCCTACCCAGGGACCTACTGAACCGTCCCGTCCCCGGCCAGAGGCAGCCACAGGATGGCGGTGGTGCCCTGGCCGAACTCGCTGGCGATCCTCACCTCGCCACGGTGCAGTTCGATGATCTCCTTGACGATGCTCATGCCCAATCCCGTGCCGGGAATATTGCCACTGTCGTCGGCGCGATAAAAGCGCTCGAAGACGCGCGCGAGCTGTTCGGGCTTCATGCCGATGCCCTGGTCGCGTACCTCGATGCCCACGCGGCGATCCCCTCGTGTGCTGTCCACGTGCAGGCTGATGAACACGTCCCCGCCTTTCGGCGAGTACTTGTAGGCATTGGAGACGATGTTGACCACCGCCTGCTGGATCTTCTGGCGATCCACATCGACGTACAGGGCCTGCGACGGAAGGTCCAGTCTGGGCGCATCGCGCCCGGCCGGTGGCTTGTAGCCGGAAATCGCCTCGGTCAGGATCTCCTGCAGGGCCTGGCGCTCGATGACGAAGTCCTTGCCGCGGCGCGCTTCGATGCGGGCCAGGTCCAGCAGTTCATTGATGATGGACGACATCAGCTGTGACTGTCGCGAGATGGTTTCCAGCAGCTGTTGCTGCTTGGCGGGCTCGAACTCGCGGTGGCGCAGCAGCTCGGTGTAGCCGTAGATGCTGGCCATGGGGGTGCGCAGCTCGTGCGCGGCTGTGCTGAGGAACTCGCTCTTCATGCGATCGACCTCGGTTTCGTGGGTGACGTCGCGGAAATAGAGGATGTAGGACACGCTGGACGCGTCTTCCGGCAGGCGCAGGTCGACCTCGATCACGCGGCTGGCCGGCGCCGCCAGCTCGAACAGCTGCCGGCGGTCCTCGGCGCCCCCCTCGCGTGCCTGTTGTTCGCGCATGGCCCGCAGGTTGAGAACGCCGGGGAAGCTGGCCTGGGGCAGGCATTTGCTGCGCAGCAGGGTCGTGAAGGCTGGTTCGTCCAGGCCTTCGATGGCCATGCCGTCCAGCCCGGTCATGCGCAGGAAGGCCCCGTTGGCATGGTTGACCCGGCCATGGGGGTCGAAGGATACGAAGCCGTCGGGGCTTAGCGTGAAGATGGCGTTGAGCTGTTCGGAGCGCTCGTTGAGTTCGCGCGTGCGCTGCTCGACCAGGCGCTCCAGCGATTTGCGGTACTGTTCCAGCTCGGCTTCGTTGGCCTTGCGTTCGGAGATGTCGCGCACCAGGCAGAAGACGAAAACGCGGTCGGCCCATTCGGCCCGGCTCAGCGAAATCTCCACCGGCAGGCTGCGACGGTCTTTGCAACGCGCCACGCCTTCGTAGCTGCGGCCCGCCTCACTCCCCTGGGTCAGCTGTCGCAGCAGCTCGTCGAGGCGAGCGTCAGGCTGCCAGTCCTCGATGCGCAGGAAATGGGCCTCCAGCGGGGTGTAGCCCAGCATGGAGGCAAAACGGGGGTTGGCCTCGAACACGCTGCCGTCCTGGTCCAGGATGACGATGCCGTCCTGTACCTTCTCGAACAGTGTGCGACGCCGCGAGGCCTCGTCAGCGATTTTCTGCTGGGCCAGCTGCTGCTCGGCCGTATGTCTGGCAATTGTGTCCAGCAGGCGGTCAAAGTGTCGTGCCAGCGCGCCCAGCTCGTCATCGCGCAGCGGAGGACCCACCCGGGCATCCCGATCACCTGCGGCCACGGCGTTGATCGTGTGTCCGATGCTCCGTACCCGCTGGGTCAACTCGCGCCCTGTGCGCAGGAAAAGCAGCGAGATGCCCAGCATCGTCAACGCCAGCAGCCCCGCGATGGTGCCCAGCAGGACGAGGGCCGTGTTGCGGTAGGGGTCGATCGGAAAGCGCACCCCGATCATGCCCACGCGTCGGCCGTCGCCGTCGCGCAGCGGTTCAAAGCCGCTGATGTAGTTGTCGCCCTCGATGTCGAGTGGCCCGATCCAGGTCTGCCCCTGGCCTATCACCGTCCGTGTGACCTGCTCGGGAGCCACGCTACCGAGTGCGCGCTGGCCCCGACGTCGCTCCCGGCTCACGGCCACCTGCAGGCCGTCGATGTAGAGGGAGGTCACGCCCTCCGCGTCACCCGGCAGTGTGCCCAGCGGGTAGATGACCTTCCGCATGTGCTCGATGACAGCCTCGTTGCGATTGAGCAGTACGCCGCCGACGAGGATGGCGTCCGGGCTGTTGACGGTGAGCGGGAAGTGTGCCGCCGACTGGATCAGCAGGCCCGGTGTGCCGGAACCGTGTCCGCTCGGGTTGGGGGAGACGCTGGCTTCCGTTTCGTAGCGGGGCGAAAAGGCCCCGAGCCGCTCTGGCGCAATCAGGGTCAGCGCCGCGCTGCCCACCCCGGTGCGTGCCTGCCGGATGACGTAGGAGTCGGGCAGCGCTGCGCCAAAGGGTACGCCTGTACTGGCACCGATGACCTGGCCGTCGGGGCTGGCCACGATGAGGAAATCCAGGCCGGCACCACGGGCCATCACACCCAACGCGTCATTGAGCTCCTTGCTGGCTTTACGCGGGTTGACCAGGCTCATGAGCCGTTCGGAGGCTGCAAGCTGCCGGGTGCTGGTACCGGCTTCGTTGAGCAATTGCTCGAGGTAATTCACCGAGCCGGCCAGGTTGCTGCGCAGGTTCGCCTCGATCATGCTCTGGGTGCGTGCGCCCCCCACTACCAGCAGGACGGCGATCACGATAGGGAAGGCCAGGAGCAGCGGCATGAGGCCCAGTGCCAGCAGCCGGAAGCCGAGCGAACGTTCCCATGACTGACGCCACCGCCTTAGCGGAGTGAGCGCAGCCCACAGGGCGGACCAAGGCCTGGACACCATTTGGATCAATGACGGATGAGTCCGGGACATGCGAGTAGCCGATGGATTTGCTCTATTCTATCAAAAATGATAAATTCGACAAAAAATATCAATGACTTTTCAACTTCACTAAGAGAAGGAAACACTATGACCAAACGCATCTGGCTCGCGCTGGCGTTCGCAGTGACTTTGCTCGCTGGCTGTGGCCCCAAGACACCGATTCCGATCGGGTTTATTGGTGGGCTGACCGGCTCGAATGCGGACAACGGTCAGTCCGGCCTGAACGCGGTGATTCTGGCTGTGGAGCAGTTCAACCGCGCCGGCGGTGTCGATGGCCGCATGGTCGAGCTGATTTCGCGCGACGATGCCCAGAGCTCGGAGGTGGCTGCACGCTCGGCGCATGCACTGGTCGAGGCCAAGGTGGAGGCCGTGATCGGCCCCTTCACCAGCAGCATGGCCGCCGTGATCGTGCCCATCACAGGGCAAGCGGGCATTTTTCAGGTCAGCCCCACCATCACCTCGATGGACTTCTACGGCAAGGACGACAACCTGTTCCGCATCAACCGCACGACGCGCGAAAACGCGCAGGATTACGCGCGCACACTCGCACAACGCGGCCAGCGACGTGTGGCCGTCGCCTATGACACGCGCAACCGCAATTTCACGGAATCTTGGCTGGGTGAATTCCGCGCCGCGATGCAGGCGCAGGGGCACGAACTGGCGGTCGAGGTGCCCTACGAGTCCGGCCCGCAGACTGACTTCTCACGCGTTGTCGCGCGCCTGGTGGCGGCCAAGCCCGACGGCATGCTCTTCATCTCCGGCGCGCTGGACGTGG
>DNQP01000016.1:6161-11790 GCA_003500955.1 Curvibacter sp.
GTGGCCCGCCTGTCCCAGCAGGCTCGCAAGCTTGCCCCCAAGCTGCCCATCGCCGCCTCCGAGTGGGCCGCCACTGAGCAGCTGATCGAGCTCGGTGGCGAGGTGGTGGAGGGCCTGATGATTGTGCAGGCCTACAACCGCGACGACACGTCCGAGCAGTTCCGCAGCTTTGCCGAGGCCTACCACAAGCGCTTTCAGCGCGCACCCGGCTACAGCTCGGTTGCCGCATACGACGCAGCCACCGTGGTGTTGGAGTCGCTCAAGATCCGTCGCGAGGGCGAGAGCGTGAAAGCGGCCGCGCTGCGCCATGGCCCCTTCCGTGGCCTGCAGCAGGACATGGTGTTCGACGCCAATGGCGACACTCAGCGCCGCGTCTATTTCACCGAGATCCGGGGTGGACGCTACCACCACATCAGGTGAGCGGCAGGCCTTGTCTCAGCGTCGGACCGATGAAACGACGATGCCGGCGACGATGAGCACGAAGGCTGCGGCGTGGTAGAGCTGCGGCAGCTCGCCCAGCAGCGCGGCTGACATCAGGGCCGCGAGCAGGGGCGTGAGGTTGCCGAAGAAGCTGGCCACCGTGGGGCCGGCGCGCTGCACGCCGATGCCCCAGGCGCGGTAGGCGAGCACGGCCGGGCCGACGGCGACGAAGACCAGCGCCGCGATCAAGGGCCAGCCCCAGACCGTGGGCTGGTCCGTCACCAGCCATTCACCCCCGGCGAACAGGGCGGACCAGGCCAGGCCGTAGACGATCTGCGCCATCAGGAAGGCGGCCCAGTCGCCGCGGATCGCGGCAGGCTCGCCGCCCGGGCGTGCGAGCATCCAGCTGTAGAAGGCCCAGCAGACCGCGGCGATCAGGACGTAGACATCGCCCGCGACCAGCTGCACCTGCAGCAGCGCCTCCAGATGTCCGCGGCTGAGCACCAGCAGCACGCCCGTGATCGACAGCACGGCCCCCAGCATCTGGCGCCGCGAAACCGGGGCTTCGAAAAACAGGCGGCCGATGAGCTGCATCCAGATCGGCATGCTCGCGGCCACCAGGGTCACGTTGATGGGGGAGGAGGTCTTGAGCGCGAGGTACTGCAGCGCGTTGTAGGCGCCCACGCTCAGCAGGCCCAGCCAGGCGAAACGCCGCCAGTGGGTCCAGAGCCCGCTGTCACGCCGCAGCACCCAGGCCGCCAGCGGCAGCAGGATCAGGCCGGCCAGGGCCCAGCGCAGCAGGTTGAGCATCATGGGCGGCACGAGCTCGGCCACCATGCGGCCGACGACGGCGTTGCCGGCCCACATCAGGGGCGGGATGGTCAGGAGCAGGGCAGTGGCAGGGGACAGTCGCGTGTGCATGCACGGACTGTAGCAAGCCCGGGCGGGCGCGTCGCAGGCTGCAGCACGAGGGAGGCTCCCGTAGAATCGCCGCCACCTTGAGGAGACACACACCATGACCCAGAATCGTTTTCGTGCCGTGCGCATCCAGCAGCATGGTGGCCCCGAGCAGATGCAGATCGTCGAGGTGACGGTGGGTGAGCCCGGCCCGGGCGAGGTGCGCATCCGCCACCAGGCCTGCGGCCTGAACTTCATCGACGTCTACCAGCGCGAAGGCGTGTACCAGCTGCCCATGCCGGCGCAGCTGGGCATGGAGGGCGCAGGCGTTATCGAGGCCGTGGGTGCGGGCGTGACGCACCTGAAGGTCGGCGACCGTGCTGCCTATGCCAGCCAGCCCCCGGGCGCCTATTGCGATGTGCGCGTGATGCCGGCCAAGTGCGTCTGCAAGCTGCCGGACAACATCTCTTTCGAGACCGGCGCGGCCATGATGCTCAAGGGCCTGACCGCACAGTACCTGCTCAACAAGACGCGGCCCGTCGAGGGCCTGCAGCCCGGTGACCACGTGCTCTTCCACGCGGCGGCCGGCGGCGTGGGCCTGATCGCCTGCCAGTGGGCCCGGGCCCTCGGTCTGCAGCTCATCGGCACCGCAGGCTCGGACGCCAAGTGTGCGCTGGCCAAGGCCAACGGCGCGGCCCACGTGATCAACTACAACACGGAAGACTTCGTGGCGCGCGTCAAGGACATCACCGGCGGCAAGGGTGTCAAGGTGGTCTACGACTCGGTGGGCAAGGACACCTGGGACAAGTCGCTCGACTGCCTACGGCCCTTCGGCCTCATGGCCAGCTTCGGCAATTCCTCCGGCGTGGTGCCGCCGTTTGCGCCCGGCAGCCTGGCGGCGAAAGGCTCGATCTATGTGACGCGCCAGACGCTCTTCACCCACATCGCCACACGTGAGAGCACGCAGGCCATGGCCGACGACCTGTTCGCCATGGTCGGCAGTGGCAAGGTGAACATCCACATCGCCCAGCGCTATGCGCTGGAGCAGGTGCAGCAGGCCCACCGCGACCTCGAGGCCCGCAAGACCACGGGCAGCACCATCCTCACGCTCTGAAGCGTTGTCTGAGCGCTCACAGGTCTTCGTCGTCGTGACGATGGCTGCGCCAGATCGCGCGGCCCAGCCAGAAGGCACCGATGCCGGCGCCGAGGAAGCCCAGCAGGCCGAAGGCCGGCAGTCCCAGCAGGGTGGGGCCGCCCCCGACCGTCATCACGATGGAGGAACCGATGATCAGCGCTGCAATGATCAGTGCGAGCGAGAGCCGGTTGGCCGCGCGGTCGAGCTGGTCGCCCACGCGGCGCAGTGAGCGGCTTTCGATGTCCAGGCCCATGCGCCCCTGGCGCGCGCGGCGCAGCAGCTGACCGAGGTCCTGCGGCAGCTGCTCCGCCATCTCGAGCACGCGCAGCCAGGAGCCCCAGGCGCGCCGGGCCAGGGCGCGCGGCCGGTAGCGGGCGCGCATGACCTGCCGCAGCAGAGGCAGGGCCTCGGTGGCCATGTGGAAGCCGGGGTCCAGGCCGCGGCCCAGGCCCTCGAGCGTGATGAAGGTCTTGATCAGCAAGGCCAGGTCTGGCGGCAGCGCCAGCCGGTTCTCGCGCAGGATGGCCGTCACGTCGACCAGCATCTGTCCCAGGCTGAGCTCAGCGAGTGGCGTGCCGTGGTACTGGTCGATGAAAGCCTCGACCTCGGCCTCGAGCCGCTCCGGTGCCACGGTCTGGCCGTTGCGTGTCCATTCGAGCAGCACATCCACCACCCCCTGCGGCTCGCGTTGCACCAGGCCCAGCAGCAGCTTGAGCAGCTGCTGGCGGCGCCGCTGCGTCAGATGTCCGACCATGCCGAAGTCGATGAAGGCGATGCGGTGCTCCGGCAGGTAGAAGACATTGCCCGGGTGCGGATCGGCGTGGAAGTAGCCGTCCTCGACGATCATCTTGAGCACCGCCTGCGCGCCGCGCTGCGCCAGCAGCCGCCGGTCCAGCCCCGCCGTGGCGAGCTGATCCAGTGACTGGCCGGGGATGCCCACGACCAGGTCCTGCACGTTGACGCGTTCGTGGGTCCAGGCCCAGTGGATGCGCGGGATGCGGACCCAGGGAAAGGCCGCCATGTTACGGGCCAGACGTTCGGCGCTGCGGCATTCACTGGCCAGATCCAGCTCGCGGTGCAGCGAGCGGCCGAACTCGTGCAGCAGCTGGCGGGGACGGTAGGGTGCCAGCGCCGGCAGCTCGGCTTCGGCCAGGGCCGCCAGACGGTCGAGCAGGCGCAGGTCGGCGTCGATCACCTCGCGGATGCCAGGCCGGCGGATCTTGACGACCACCTCGGTGCCATCGTGCAGCCGCGCGCGGTGCACCTGGGCGATGGAGGCGGCGGCCAGCGGCTCGGGGTCGAACCAGGCGAAGACTTCTTCGGGTTCGCCCCCCAGGTCCTCGCGCAGCTGCGGCCGCAGGCTCTCGAAGGGAACGGCGGGCACCTGGCTGTGCAGCCGCTCAAACTCGGCGATCCATGCGGGGCCGAACATGTCGGCGCGGCCGGCGAGGATCTGGCCCAGCTTGACGAAGGTGGGGCCCAGCTCTTCCAGTGCCTTGCGCAGCTGCACGGGCGGTGGCAGCTGGGCCAGGTCGGCCGCGTGGTCCCAGTGCAGGCGGTGTCCCGCTTTCTCCAGCGCACCGGCCAGGCCCCAGCGGCGCACCAGCTCGCCCAGGCCGTGGCGCACCAGCACGCCTGCGATTTCCTGCAGGCGGCCCAGATTGCTGCGTCTGACACCGTGATGCGTGGCGGCGCTCATGCCACCAGTATCGCCGACCGCGGGATCAGTGGCGAGAGCGGCGCACCCGCAGGATCTCGTCGAGCAGCAGCAGGATCACGCCCAGGGTGATGGCGCTGTCGGCCAGGTTGAAGGCCGGGAAATGCCAGTTGCCGATGTGAAAGTCCACCATGTCGACCACGTAGCCATGCACCAGGCGGTCGACCACATTGCCGATGGCGCCGCCCATGATGCAGGCCAGGGCCAGACAGAAGAGCCTCTGCCCCGCATGGCTGCGCATGAGATGGATCATGAAACCGGTGGCCACCACGCCGATGCCGACGAAGAACCAGCGTTGCCAGCCCCCGGCCCCGGCCAGGAAAGAGAAGGCCGCGCCGCTGTTGTGCACACGCACGAGATTGAGCCACTCGGTCAGGTAGGTGCTCTCACCCAAGCGGTAGTAGTGCAGGATGGCGACCTTGCTGAGCTGGTCCAGCACCAGGATCAGCAAGGCGATGCCCAGCCACTTGGCCAGGCCCCCGTTCTGCGCCCGGCCCATCAGGCCACCCGGCGCGTTTCGCCCGCGCCGTAGAGGTTGCTGGTGCAGCGGCAGCAGAGCGTGGGATGTGCGGCATCGTGGCCCACATCGTCGCGGTAGTGCCAGCAGCGTTCGCATTTCTGATCTGTCGAAGGATTGACGTCGACAGACAGTCCGCTTCCCTTGACATGCTCAAGCGCGACTTGCGAGGTGATGAAGACAAACTTGAGATCGTCGCCGAGCGAAGCGAGTTCTGAGAAGACTGGATCGTCGCAGCGAATCAGGATGTTCGCTTGAAGGGACGCCCCTATCTGTCCCGCAGTACGCTTTTCCTCAATCTTTTTGTTGACCAAGTCCCGGACTTGATGGATGTCCCCCCACTTGGCCAGCAGCGCGGCGTCGGGTTTGGCGAGGTCCGAGTAGGTTTCCATGAAGATGGATTCGGACGTGCCGAACACCTTCCAGGCCTCCTCGGCCGTGAAGCTCAGGAAAGGCGCCATCCAGCGCAGCATGGCATGCGTGATCTGGTACAGCGCGGTCTGCGCGCTGCGGCGTGCCAGCGACTTGGGGGCGGTGGTGTAGAGCCGGTCCTTGAGCACATCGAGGTAGAACGCGCCCAGGTCTTCCGAGCAATAGACCTGCAGCTTGGCCACCACCGGGTGGAACTCGTAGACCTCGTAGTGCGCCAGGATCTCGGCCTGCAGCTCGGCCGCACGCGCCAGCGCGTAGCGGTCGATCTCCAGCAGCTGGTCGGCGGGGACCGCGTCCTTCGCGGGATCGAAGTCGCTGACATTGGCTAGCAGGAAGCGCAGGGTGTTGCGGATGCGGCGGTAGGCGTCGACCACGCGCGCCAGGATCTTGTCGTCGATACCCAGGTCGCCCGAGTAGTCGGTGGCCGCGCACCAGAGGCGGATGATCTCGGCACCCATCTTGTTGCTGATTTCCTGCGGCGCGACCGTGTTGCCCAGCGACTTGGACATCT
>DNQP01000016.1:12013-12231 GCA_003500955.1 Curvibacter sp.
CCGAGTAGTCGGTGGCCGCGCACCACAGGCGGATGATCTCGGCCCCCATCTTCTCGCTGACCTGCTGCGGGGCCACGACGTTGCCCACGCTCTTGCTCATCTTGCGGCCCTGGCCGTCCACCGTGAAGCCGTGGGTCAGCAGGCCGCGGTAGGGCGCGCGCCCGTACATGGCGCAGGCGGTGAGCAGGGAGCTGTGGAACCAGCCGCGGTGCTGGTCG
>DNQP01000016.1:12530-12883 GCA_003500955.1 Curvibacter sp.
GTGGAACCAGCCGCGGTGCTGGTCGTGGCCTTCCAAGTACAGGTCGGCTTCGGGGCCGCCGTCCTCGTGGCCGCTGTGCGGGTGCGAGGTCTTGAGCACCGTGGTGTGCGTGGTGCCGGAGTCGAACCACACTTCGAGGATGTCGCTGCTCTTGCTCCACCGGGCGGGGCTGCTGGTGTCGGCTATGCGCTGCAGGATGTCGGCGCAGCTGAGCTTGCTCCAGGCCTCGATGCCGCCCTGCTCGACGACCTCTGCGGCGAGGTCGATGATCTCGGGCGTGCGCGGATGCGGCTCACCGCTGTCCACGTCGAGCAGGAAGGGCAGGGGCACGCCCCAGCTGCGCTGGCGCGAGA
>DNQP01000286.1:0-4951 GCA_003500955.1 Curvibacter sp.
GACGCGCGTCCGCGCACCGTGGAAACACTGTCGACCCCCAGCTTTGTCGCCGCGAGGAAGCTGAGCCTCGAGATCTTCCAGCGCGAGGTGCGCCGTTAGGAGTTGCCCATGAGCGAAAGCGAAGCCCTGAGTTACGTGATCGCCAGCGCCGCGGCGCTGAACCTGCCGCTCGATGAGGCACAAGCCCTGCGCGTTGCGGCCAACCTGCAGCGCACGGCCGCTATGGCGGCGCCGCTCATGAAACTGCCGCTGGCCCCCGAGGCGGAGCTGGCGGAGATTTACTGCCCGGCGCCGCCGCGCAACAGCCGGCCATGACCCTGCACGTCCTGCGCTCCCACGAGCTGGCGCGGGCCATCGCGGCCGGTGAGCTCAGTGCCGTCGAGGCGCTCGAGCAGAGCATCGCGTGCATCGTAGCCACCGACGCCCGCGTCAACGCCTTCACCGCCAAGACCTATGCCCGCGCCCGGGCCGAGGCGGCGGCCATCGATGCACAGCGCGCCCGCGGCGAGGCCTTGCCGCCGCTGGCCGGCGTGCCTTATGCGGTGAAGAACCTCTTCGACATCCAGGGCGAGGTGACGCTGGCGGGCTCCAAGATCAACCGCAGCCACGCGCCCGCCACGGCCGACGCCGTGCTGGTGCAGCGCATGCAGGCCGCCGGTGCGGTGCTGGTGGGCGCGCTCAACATGGACGAGTACGCCTACGGCTTCACCACCGAGAACACGCACCACGGCGCCTGCCACAACCCGCACGACATCCGCCGCATCGCGGGTGGCTCCTCCGGCGGCTCGGGCGCGGCGGTAGCGGCCGGCCAGGTGCCGCTGGCCCTGGGCTCGGACACCAACGGTTCCATCCGCGTGCCGGCCTCGCTCTGCGGCGTCTGGGGGCTCAAGCCCACCTTCGGCCGGCTCTCGCGGCGCGGCAGCTACCCCTTTGTGCACAGCATCGACCACCTCGGGCCCTTCGCGGATTCGGTCTGGGGGCTGGCCCTGGCCTACGACGCGCTGCAGTTCCCCGACATGCTGGACCCGGGCTCCCATGCCCTGCAGGTGGAGCCCACGCTGCCCGTGCTGGGGCGCGGCGTCGAGGGCCTGCGCATCGGCATCCTGGGCGGCTACTTCCACGAACACGCCACCGACCCTGCGCGCGAGGTCGTGCGCCTGGCCGCGCGCGCCCTGGGCACGCACGAGGTGGTGGAATGGCCCGACGCGCCGCTGGCGCGTGCGGCGGCCTTCATCATCACCGCCAGCGAGGGCGGCAGCCTGCACCTGCCCGACCTGCGCCGGCGCGCGCAGGACTTCGAGCCGCTGTCGGTGGACCGCTTCATCGCCGGCGCGCTGCAGCCCGCGGCCTGGTACCTGCAGGCGCAGCGCTTTCGCCGCGCCTACCGCGACAAGGTCAACGCGCTCTTCGCCAAGTGGGATGTGCTGCTGGCGCCGGCCACGCCTGTGGCCGCGCCGCTGATCGGCACCGAGTGGCTGGAGATCAACGGCCAGCGCCATCCCTGCCGCCCGGCCATGGGTCTGCTGACCCAGCCCGTCTCCTTTGCCGGCTGCCCCGTGGTGGCCGCGCCGCTGTGGCCCGAGGGCACGGGCGGCCTGCCAATCGGCGTGCAGGTCATTGCCGCGCCCTGGCGCGAAGACCTGGCCCTGCGTGCCGCCTGGGTCTTGCAGCAGGCCGGCCTGGCCGGCCTCAAGCCCGCCGGTCTGTGAGTGGCGCGCCGCCCCCCCTTTCGATCCATACCAAGCCCCCAGCACCATGCAAGCCAACCGCCGCTCCGCTCTCGCCCGTCTCGCAGCCCTGACGCCCCTGGTGACCAGCGCACCCTGGGCGCTGGCCCAAACCCCGGGCCCGGCCTATCCCAGCCGGCCGGTGAAGATGATCATTCCCTTCCCCGCAGGCGGCGCCACCGACTACGCGGCCCGCTCCATCGGCAACGCGCTGGCCGAACGCTGGGGCCAGACCCTGGTGCCGGACAACCGGGTGGGCGCGGGCTCGACCATCGGCACCGAGATCGGCGCCAAGAGCCCGCCCGACGGCTACACCCTGGTCATGGGCATCCCGGCGGGCGTGACGATCGCGCCGCACATCTACCCCAAGCTCGGCTACGACCCGCAGACCGATCTGCTGCCGGTGGCGGGTTTCGCCACTTCGCCGCTGGTCGTGGTGGTGCCGGTGGATTCACCCTTCCAGACCTTTGCCGAACTGGTGGCCTATGCCCGCGCCCACCCCGGCAAGCTCAGCTACGCGTCCAACGGCAACGGCTCCCTGCCGCACCTGACCACCGAGTGGTTCCTGTCCCTGGCCAAGGTGCAGATGACCCACGTGCCCTACCGCGGCAGCGCCCAGGCCCTGCCCGATCTGATCGCCGGCCGCACGCAGCTGATGATCGACATCATCGTCTCGGCCCTGCCGCTGATCGAGGGCGGCAAGCTGCGGGTGCTGGCGGTGACCGGTGCCCAGCCGACCTCGCGCCTGCCCGGCGTGCCCACCGTGGCCAGTCTGGGTTACCCGGGTTTTGCGTCGGACCAGTGGTACGGCCTCTTCGTGCCGGCCGGCACGCCCGAGGCCGTGGTGCGCAAGATCGAACAGGACGTGCAGCAGGTCACGCAGGACACGCGCTTGCGCGGCCAGATGTGGCAGCGCGGCGCCGAGATCGCCTACCTGCCGGCCCAGGGCCTGCGCAAGATGGTGCAGGCCGATTCCGCGCGCTGGGCCCGTATTGCCCAGGCGACCGGCGCACGCGCCGAATAGGACAACGGGCGCCGTCATGCACTCCCTGCGTCCACGTACCGAGCCGCTGGCGGACACGCCGGCCTTCCATTCGCGCGCCGACATGGTCTACGACCAGCTCAAGCGCGACGTGGCCGACTTCCGACTGGTGCCCGGCGACCGCTTCACCGAGAACGAGCTCAGCGAACGCCTGGGGGTGTCGCGCACGCCGGTGCGTGAGGCCCTGCTGCGCCTGCAGCAGGAAGGCTGGGTCGAGGTGCTGTTTCGCAACGGCTGGCGTGTGCTGCCCTTCGACTTCGACCAGTTCGAGCAGCTCTACGATCTGCGCATGGTGCTGGAGACGGCGGCCGTGCAACGCATCTGCGCCGACGACGGGCAGGTGGATGGCGCGTTGCTGGAACGCATCGCCGCCATCTGGCTGGTGCCGGTGGCCGAACGCAGCAGCGACGTGAGGCAGGTGGCCCAGTGGGACGAGGAGTTCCACTGCAGCCTGGTGGCCGCGGCAGGCAACGCCGAGATGGCCCGCGTGCACCGCGACGTGACGGAACGCATCCGCATCATCCGCCGGCTGGACTTCACCCAGCAGGCGCGCATCGCCGCCACCTACGAGGAACACGGCAAGATCCTGCGCGCCATCCAGCGCAAGCGGGCCGACCAGGCCGCGCTGCTGCTGCGCGCCCACATCCAGACCAGCCAGACCGAGGTGCGCAAGATCACCCTGCACCAGGTGCACCTGGCCCGCCAGCCCGGCTGAAGGCGGCGCCCGCCGGGCATCGGCCCGGATTTCGCGAAAGGCGTGCAAGGACTTACACTGCGCCTTTTCCACACAACATCGTGTGCCTACGCCCACCATGAAGCACCATCGCCTGTTCAACAGCATCGTCACGCGTCTGCTGGTGCTGGGCCTGGGCATCGTGGTGTTGACCATGGGCGCGCTCTACGTGACGCTGACGCGTTTCATGCGCGAGGACATGGGCGCCGTGGTGGCGAGCCAGCAGCTGGCGCTGGCCCAATACGTCGCCAGCGATGTGGACCATAAGATCGTCGAGCGCATCCTGCTGCTGGAGCAGCTCGCCGCCACGCTGCCCCCGTCCTTGCAGCAGCAGCAGCAGGCCCTGCAGCGCTGGCTGCAGCAGCGCTACGAGCTGCAGCCGCTGTTCAAGGGCGGCATCTTCATCGCCGACGCGCGCGGGGTGGCCCGGGCCGACTTTCCCGTGCTGCCCGGCCGGCTCGGTGCCAGCTACGCGGACCGCGACTACATCCAGGGTGCCCTGAAGGGGCGCATCACGGTGGGCCAGCCCGTCACCGGCCGCGCCGTGCGCGAACCCATCGTGCCCATCGCCGTGCCCCTACGCGACGCGCGGGGTGGGGTGGTGGGCGCGCTGGCCGGCATCACGCCGCTGTCCGACCCGGGCTTTCTGGACCTGCTGCTGCAAAGCCGCATCGGCACGGCCAGCGGCGGCCTGCTGCTGATCTCACCGCGCGACCGTCTCTTCGTGGCCTCGTCCCAGCCCGACATGGTGCTCAAGCCCACGCCGCCGGCTGGCGTCAATCCGCTGCACGACCGCGCCATGGCCGGCTACCGCGGCACGGGCATCACCGTGAACGCCAGGGGTGTCGAGGAGATCAGCGCCATGGTCTCGGTCCCCAGTGCTGACTGGTTCGTGGTGGCGCGCCTGCCCACGCGCGAGGCCTTCGCATCGGTGCAGAGCACGCAGCGTTTCCTGCTCAAGGCCTTCGCGCTGGTGCTGCTGGCCTATGTGTCCTGTTCCGCGCTGGGCCTGTACCTGTTGGTCCGCCCGGTGTTCAACGCCGCAGCGCACGCGCGCCGCATGAGCCGCGGGCGCGGGCCTTTCGCACCGCTGCCCATCGCACGCCGCGACGAGATCGGCTACCTCATCATGGCCTTCAACCGCCTGCTGGCGCGCCTCAACGACAAGCAGGCGGAGCTGGCGCGCATGGCGCACTACGACGCCCTGACCGGTCTGCCCAACCGTGCGCTGCTCTACGACCGCCTGCAGCAGGTGCTGGCGCAGGCGCGCCGGCGCGGCTCGCGGGTCGGTCTGCTCTACATGGACCTGGACGACTTCAAGCGCATCAACGACACCCTGGGCCACGAGGTCGGCGACGAGGCCTTGCGCCAGACCGCGGGCCGCTTCAGCGCCATCGTGCGCGAGACCGATACCCTGGCGCGCGTGGGCGGCGACGAGTTCGTGCTGCT
>DNQP01000286.1:5256-6246 GCA_003500955.1 Curvibacter sp.
CGGCGACGAGTTCGTGCTGCTGCTGGCCGATGTTAACGGCGACGCCGAGGCCGCCGTGCTGCGCGTGGCGCAGAAGTACATCGAGGCGCTGCACACGCCCCTGCAGATCGCCGGCATGGACTGCCTGCTCGGCGTGTCCATCGGCATCGCCCTGGGCGGCGGTGAGCAGTCGGTCGATACGCTGATGCAGGCGGCCGACCAGGCCATGTATCGATCCAAGGCCGCCGGGCGCAACCAGTACGAGCTGGTGTCCCTGTCGGGGCCGACCTTGGCGAACGCCTGAGTACGCTGTCCGGCGTATGGCGCACGGCCTGCGTGGCCGGCAAAGTCCGGCGGTGTCCAGACCTTTCCTGCCTGTCCTCGTCCTGTCGCTGCAGTTGGCACCAGGCGTGCAGGCCGAGGCGGTGCCAGCGCTCTCCACCGTCGAGGTGCGCAGCCGGGTGGAAAACCGCGAGGGTATCGCCGCGGCCGCGAGCGAAGGCGTGGTCTCGGGCGAGCGCCTGGCCAGCGTGCCCCTGCTGCGCCCGGCCGAGGCGCTGGAGATGGTCCCCGGGCTCATCGTTACCCAGCACGCTGGCGACGGCAAGGCCAACCAGTACTTTCTGCGCGGCTACAACCTCGACCACGGCACCGATTTCGCCACCTGGGTGAACGGCATCCCCGTCAACATGCCCAGCCACGCGCACGGCCAGGGCTATACCGACCTCAACTTCCTGATTCCCGAACTGATCGAGCGTATCGACTACCGCAAGGGCCCCTACCACGCCGAGGAAGGCGACTTTTCATCGGCCGGAGCGGCGCGCATCGACTACGCGCGTGCGCTCGGCGGCAGCCTGGCCCAGCTCACCCTGGGCCAGCGCGGGCATGCGCGCACGCTGCTCGCCGGCTCGCCGCAGCAAGGCGATGGCCGCCTGCTGTATGCGCTGGAGCTGTACCACAACGACGGGCCCTGGCAGGTGCCTGAGAACTACCGCAAGCTCAACGGCGTGC
>DNQP01000080.1 GCA_003500955.1 Curvibacter sp.
CAGTACGGCAAGCCCAATGACGTCGCCGATATCCCCGTCGCGGACCTCAAGCAGGCCAAGGCCGACGGCGTGGTCGACGACGACAAGGCGGCCGTCGCCTACGCCCAGAGCCTCAAGTCTGGCAACGCCTGATCACCCGCCTGTTTCGTGAAACGCCCTCGCGCAGCCATGCCCGAGGGCGTTTTGCCAAGCACGTCACACACCCACGGAGAACCCCATGAAACGCCTCTTCAATCGCACCCTGCTGCTGCTCACCCTGGCCCTGGCCAGTCTGGTGGCGCCCCTGTCCGCCCGCGCGACGGACATGAGCGACTACCTGGAGAACAAGCTCATCGACCACGTCTTCCGTGGCCAGGCGTACACCGCGCCCAGCACGATCTACTTCGCGCTATTCACCTCCAGCTGCAGCGACTCGGCCGGCGGTACCGAAGTCACGGGCGGCAGCTACGCGCGCGCATCGCTGGCGGCCAGCCTGGCCAACTGGGCCGGTACGCAGAGCGCGGGCAGCACAGTGGCCAGCTCGGGCACCAGCGGAACCACCAGCAACAACGGCGTGGTCACCTTCGCCACCCCCTCGGCGGGTTGGGGCACCGTGACGCACCTTGGGATCTATGACGCGGTGAGCTCCGGCAATCTGCTGATCTGCCGCGCCCTCACGGTCAGCAAGACCATCAACAGCGGCGACACCGTCACGTTCCCCGCCGCTTCCTTCACCTTCCAGATCGACAACTGACCCCAGGCGCTCACCGGAGCCGGCCATGACCATCACCACGCGCGACCAGCTCATCAGCGCCCTGGGCAACAACAACAGCCGCCTGGTCTGGGACAAGGCCAGCATCGCCAACACCGTGGCGGGCCAGCTGTTCTCGCTCTGGCGCGCCACGGGCACGCCCGGCCAGGGCGCCATTCCAGGTGCAGCGGCGCTGGCCACGTCGGCGTTGACTGGCGCCATGGGCTTCACCAACCAGACCGCGCCCGCCACCAGCTACTACGCCTGGCAGACCCTGGCCGCCGGCAACCCCGCCACCAGCGTCGAGGTACACGACCGCCTGGGCCATATGGGCGGCCTCTCGGGCATCGTCACAACCGCGCAGACCGTCAGCCTGGATCTGTCCACCACCGGTGGCGGCCTGCCCGCCGCTCGCCGCGGCGACGCCAACTACAGCGACGTGCAGTGGTGGCTGGAGTGGTACACCGACACCGGCGCCACAGCCTCCAACGCCACGGTCAACGTCACGTACGACGACGGCAGCACGGGCAACCTGGCGGTCATCGCCGTCGGCGGCACCGTGCGCGCCGGCCGCATGATCCCGCTGGTGCCGGCTGTTGCGGGCCGCTTTATCCGAGGTGTCAACAACGTCACCCTCAGCGCCAGCACCGGCACGGCCGGTAGTTTCGGCGTCACGGCGACCCGCCCGCGCACGGCCGTCAACGCCAACGTGGCCAACAAGTACGAACAGTTCGACTGGGCCCAGCTCGGCCTGCCCGAGATCCCCAACGACTCGTGCCTGATGCTGGTCATGCTCTGCAGCACCACCACCACCGGCACTGTGCGCGGGCAGGGCAAGATCGCACACGGGTAGCGCGCCATGACCATCCAGTTCGCGCAGACCGAGCTGCCGCCCGGCCTGCGCGGCGGCGCCGACGTCTGGGACCAGCCGCAGGCCTCCGTCGTCCTTGACGACGACTACTTCCCCACCGGGACCACCTCGCACTCCCTCGCCGCCGCCGCCACGGCCGAGGCCCTGGCGTCGGCCGCACTGCAAAAAGCCGCGCTGCTGGCCGCCGCTTCCGCCGCGCAAGCCAGCGCCACCGCCGCCCTCACGGCCGGCGCCAACCAGGCCCTGGCCGCTGCCGCCACCGCGCAGGCCAGCGCAGGTGCTGCCCTGGCACACGGTGTGCCCCTGGCAGCCGCAGCCGTGGGCGTGGCCAGCGCATCGGGCAACCTGGCGCATGGTGTTCCCCTTGCCAGCGCGGCAGCCGCCGTGGCCACGGCCGGCGCGCAGCTTGCCGTGGCCGTGAGCCTGGGTGCCGCCGCCGTAGGCCAGGCCGTGGCCAGCGCCGCGGCTACCTTGGGCAAGCCCTTGGGTGCCGCGGCTGCCGGCCAGGCCAGCGCCACGGCCGGGCTGGAAGTCAGCTCTGGCGCCAGCCTGGCGGCCGCCGCGCAGGGCAGGGCGGCCGCCACTGCCGTGCTGGCCGTCAGCGTGCCGCTGGGCGCCGCAGGGCAGGGCAGCGTCCTGGCGGGCGCCACGCTGCAGCTGCAGGTTCCCCTGGGTGCTGCTGCCCTGGCCCAGGCCAGCGCCAGTGCCGTGCTCAGCCTCACCGTCGTGCTCGATGCCGCCGCCACCGCCCGGGCCGCTGCTGGCGCAGCGCTCAGCGTCGGCAGCACCACCGTCACCCTGCTGGCCAACGGCCAGGCCATCGCGCAGGCAGTGGCCCGCCTTCAGGTCCTGCGCACCTGGGCACCGGCCGCGCCCCGGGCGCTCGTTGCCCCTCGCGTGCGCTTGAGCGATGCCGGCGAAATGCCCGCCCGGGTGGCGTCGGCCGCCGCCGTGCGCGGGCCACGGGGCTCGCTGGCGAACCGGGGTGCCCGCGTGCAGACGCGTGCACGCCGCTGAAACCTGAAACAAGGAAACCCGACATGGGCCACAAAGTCATCACCGCGCCCAACCTGGCGGCGCTCATTCCCATGGTGGAGCTGCTGCGCCACCTCAAGGACGAGTCCGCCGACGCCAACCGCCAGGCGGAGGTGCAGGCCTTCCTGGCCGCCGCCCACGCCCATGCCCAGCACCACTGTGGCAAGAGCTTCGGCAGCCAGACGCTGGAGCTGGCGCTCGACGCCTTCCCCGAGGGCGGCATCCTGCTGCCCGGGCTACCGGTGGCCAGCATCACCAGCGTCAAGTACCTCGACGAGACCGGGGCCGAGCAGACCCTCGACGGGGCAGCCTACAGCCTGGACAACTACGACAGCCAGGAGCACTGGCTGCTGCCCACCGGGGACTGGCCGGCCACCATCGACAGCCCCAACGCCGTCAAGGTGCGCTACCAGGCGGGCGAAACCGCCCACCTGCAGCACTGGGCCTCCGTGCGCAATGCGCTGCTGCTGCATGTGGCCGCGCTGGACATGAACCGCGACAACGCCGAGCCACCGCCTGCTGTCGCCGCGCTGCTGAACACGGAGAAGGTATGGGCCATCTGAACCTCGGCAAGATGGACCGGCAGATCCAGCTGCAGCAGCACGGCCCCACCCGCTCACCGCTCGGTGACGAGATCAAGACCTGGACCACCCTGGCCAGCGTGTGGGCCGAGGTCATTCCCATGAGCGGCCGCCAGTTCATGAACGCCACGCTGGAGCAGCCGCTCAGCAGCAAGGCGCAGCGCTTCCGCATCCGTTACCTGGCCGCCGCCCGCAACGACACCGCGCTGCGCATCGTCTACGACGGCCAGACCTACGACGTCAAGCACATCGCCGAGCTAGGCCGCCGCGAGGGCCTGGAGATCGTCGCCGAAGTCATGGGGGCCACGTGAGCGCCGCCCGGCCGCCCGAAGGCGCTCGCACCGCAGTGCACAGCACGAAGGTTTCACCATGAGCAACTACCGCTACGTCAACGGCGCTCAGGAGGTGCAGGCCCAGCTGCTGGCCTACCCGGCCAAGGTGGAGCAGCGTGTCGTGCGCAACGCCCTGGCCGCGGGCGCCCGCGTCGTGCGAGACGCCGCCAAGGCCGAGGCACCGGTGCGCAGCGGCAAGCTGCGCGGCAGCATCCGCGTCAGCACCAAGGCACGCAAGGGCCAGGTCACCGCTGGCGTTCGCGTGGGAAACCTCAAGACCGGCGTGTTCTACGCGCACATGGTCCTGGGCGGCACCAAGCCACACAGCATCGTGCCACGCCGAGGCAAGGGCCTGAAGGTGGGCAACGTCCCGCGCCGGCGCGCAGAGCACCCCGGCGCCCGGCCCGACGACTTCATGGGCCGCGCCAAAAGCTCCATCGGCCGCGCGCTCGACACCATAGTCGAACGGGCCCGGGCGCTCATCGACAAGCTCAACCAGGAGATCACCGCCCCATGAAGGCAGAGACCGTCATCAAGACCCGGCTGGGTGCCGTCACGGGTGTCACCAACCTGGTGGCAGACCGGGTGTATCCAGGGGCCTTGCCGCTCAACGCCACACTGCCGGCCATCGTCTTCAAGCGCATCAGCTCGCGCGACCTCAAGGGCGCGCACAGCAACCCGGGCATCAGCTACGTCACCCTGCAGGTCATCTGCGTGGGTGCCAAGGACGCCCCGCAAGACGACGTACTGGCCCTGGCCGAGCAGGTGCGCCAGGCGCTCGATCGCTACGGCAACGTCTACAACGGTCTGCTCGTGGGCGGCGTGCTGCTCTACGACATCCAGCGCGGCAGCTCTGCCGCAGATTACGACGAGGCGCTGGACGCCCACGTCATCAGCACCGACTACGTCGTCAACCACAAAGACTGATTCGAACCAGCTTCCACCCCATCACCCCCGGAGAACCCCATGAGCCACCTCCTCACCGCGCAGCGCGCCATCCTGGCCAAAGCCGAAGTCACCTACGGCACCGATCCCACGCCCACCGGCGCCGCCAACTACATCGAGGTCTACGAGCCCAGCATGCCGCAGTACGAGGCGGCCAAGACCGAGCGCATGCCCGTGCGGCCCACCCTGGGCCCCATCAGCACCGTGGTCGGCAACGGCCCCTACAAGCTCGACTTTTCGTGCCACCTGCAGAGCTCCGGCGCGGCCGGCACCGCCCCCGCCATGAGCCCCCTGCTCAAGGCCTGCGGCCTGGTGGAGACGGTCAACGTCGGCGTCGACGTCACCTACACCGCCGACGAAACGCCGGACGACTCCGTCACCCTGTACGACAACCTCGACGGCATGCTCCATGAAGGCAATGGCTGTCGCGGTAACCTGCAGCTGGAGTTCGCGCACGAGGCTGTGCCCATGGCCAAGTACAGCTTCACCGGCAACCGCGTCAACCCGGTGGACGTGGCGGTGCCCGCCGTCACTGTCACCCCCTGGAAAGACCCGCTGCACGTCAACAAGGCCAACACCCTGTTCACCCTGCACGGCGCCAGCCCTGTGCTGCACAAGCTCAGCCTGGATCTCGGCAACGAGGTGGTCTGGAAAGACCACGTCAACAGCGCCCAGCAGGCCCGCATCATCAACCGCAAGATCAGCGGCAGCCTCAGCATCGAGCTGCCCCTGATCGCCACCAAAGACTGGTTTGCTGCCGCCCGCAACGCCACCCTGGCCGCCATGCAGCTCGTGCACGGCACCGCCGCCGGCTACACCGTGCAGATCGACGCCACCGAGGTGCAGCTCCTCGACCCCAAGGTCGAAGACGCCGACGGCATCCAGGTCATCACCATGAATCTGCTCATCCTGAGCGGCTTCGCCATTGCCTTCAAGTAAAGCGCCGCGCCATGTTCATCCTCGCCCAACAGGCCACCGTGCAGTGGCCCATCAAGTACAGCAGCCCCAAAGACGGCGGCGGCTACGAGCAGCACGAGTTCAAGGGCCGCTTCAAGCTCCCCAGCCAGCCCGAGGTCGACGAGCTCTTCACGCGCCTGAGTTCCGCCGCCCGCGGCGAGCTGGGCGCCCAAGCCGGCACGCTGGACCAGGAAATCGTCGACAAGTACTTCGAAGGCTGGCCCGACAACGAAGTGCGTGACGCGCAGGGCAACGCCATCGCCAGCAACCCCGTCAACCGAAAGGTGCTGCTGGAGCTCCCGGGCATGCGCGTGGCCGTGGTGCGTGCCTTCATGCAGACCCTCAACGGGGCGGCCGAAGCAAAAAACTAGAAGCCGCTGCCGAGTACTGGCTCAGTGCTCCCGGCAGCGGCGAGCTCACCGCTGACGACGACCGCAAGGCCTTCCGACTGCCGCCCGAGCAGCTGGCCGTCCTGCGCGCCCAGCGCCAGGCACAGCAGCCGCAGGCCTTCGAGGTGCTGCCTGCCAACTGGCTGGCCGTGCAGATCTTCCTGGACTGCGCGGGCCAGTGGCGGCGCGACAGCAACGGCACCCCTGAGGCCATCGCCCGCACGCAGCTGCAGAGCGCCATGGCCTTGTGGCCCGTTCCCCGCAAACAGTGGGCCGACACCTTCCGCCGCGTGCGCGCCATGGAGATCGCGGCGGCCAAAGTTTTCAGACAACGCGCACAGCAGGCCGCAGCCCGCGCGCGCAACCGCAGGTAAGCCATGAGCCTCACCATCAGCATCGACTTCGCCGCCAGCATCGCCCGGCTGGAAGAGCAGTCCAAGAAGGCTGCGGACGCCGTCCAGCAGATGGCCGACCAGATGGATGGGGCGGCCTCGTTTGCGCGCAGCGCGCTGGTGGGCCTGGCGGGTGCGGTGAGCGTCTCCGCCTTTGCGGGTGCGATCCGCGGCAGCATCGACCTGGCTGACGCTCTTGGCGACCTGTCCAAGAAGACCGGAGCCAGCGTCGAAATGCTGGCTGGCTTTCGCCTGGCGGCTGACCAATCGGGAACCAGCCTAGAGGCCATCGCCAACGGCAGCAAGAAGCTGGCCACGAGCCTGGTTGAAAACCGCAGCGCATTCCAGGCGCTGGGCATCAACACCCAGAACCAGACCGAGGCACTTATCCAGCTGGGTGACGTCTTCGCCGGCATGCAAGACCCGGTGCAGCGCAGCGCGCTGGCCGTCAAGGTCTTCGGCAAGAGCGGCGACGAAATGTTGCCCATGCTCATGGAAGGCAGCGCCGGCATCCGCACCATGGTGGAGCGGGGTCAGGAGCTGAGCAACATCACGGCGCAGATGGCTGCGCAGGCTGACGCCTTCAACGACAGCCTGGCCGAGATGCGCCTGCGCACCCAGGGCCAGTGGGCCATCATGGCCCAGCAGCTGTTGCCCGTGCTCAACGAGGTGGTCACCGCCTTCAACGGCGTCGCCAAGTCTGGTGGCGCTGCAGAAGTGGTGGGCACAGGCCTGGCGGTGGTGCTGGAGACGGTGGTGGTGCTGGGCGCCGAAGTGGCCTACGTTTTCACCAGCGTTGGCCGCGAGATCGGTGGCTTGGTCGCGCGCTTCAGTGCCCTGGGCGAGGCTGGCGGAATCTTCAGCAAAGAGGGGCGCGCCGCATGGACGCTCGTGGGGCAGGAAGTGCGCGCCGATGCCGAGGCCGCCCGCAAGGAGGTGGACGCATTCAGCGAGAGGGTGCTGACCGCCCGCCAGCGCGCTCGCGAAGCCGCCAAGGAAGAGCAGGGCAACAAGACCGGCGACACCCGTGGCCAGGATCTGCTGAAAGGCCTGATGGGCGGCGCAGGTCAAAAAGATATTGAGGACCAGGAGCGCAAGCATTTCAAGTCACGTTTGGATGCTTTGAGCAAGGCCGTATCGAGCGAGGTCGACCTTGTAAATCAGAAATACGCAACCCTGCAGAACACGCTTGAAGTTGCGCTCGCAAAAAATTTGATCACTGAGGAAGAGTTCAACGCGCAATGGGCGATCCTCGTGCAGAAGCGAGACCAGGAGCTATCCAAGGGCGATCTGGCCTGGCAGCAGGGCGTGGCGATGCGCCTGGCGGCGCTGCAGATGGCTGGCGCCTCCGAAGCCGAGATCGAGCGCGGCAAGCTGATCGCCATCCAGAACGATCTGCAGTTCGCCCGAAACCAGGGCTGGCTCACCGAGCAGGCGCACAAGGAGATGCTGGAGCAGGCCGAGCTGGAGCACCAGGCGCGGCTGGGCAACATCGTGGCGCAGGGCACGCTGGCCCGCCAGAAGTTCACCCAGATGTCGGCCCGCCAACAGACGCAGACCGTGTTGCAGGAGATGCTGGCGCTGACGAATGGCGTGGCCACCACCAACCGGGCGCTCTTCGAGGTCAACAAGATCGCGGGCATCGCCAACGCGGTGGTCAACACCTACACCGGCGTGAGCCGCACGCTGGCGGCCTATCCCTACCCCTGGAACATCCCCATGGCCGCGCTGCACCTGGTGAGCGGCCTCGCGCAGGTGCAGGCCATCAAGAGCGCGCAATTCGGCAGCAGCACCAGCGCGCCCAGCATCGGCGGCGGCGCGGCCATACCGGTGACCGATGTGGGCAGCTCCGTGCCCTTTGCGGCAGCCACGCCGGTGCCCGAGCAGGGCAGGGCTCGGCAGCAGGTCACCCTCAGTTTCGAGGGCAGTGGCCGCTACACCTACGACGAAGTGGTCAACGGCATCTTGCCGCTGATCAACGAGGCGGGCGACAACGGCGCCGATATCACCGTACTGAGAAGCTGACATGGCCAAGCCTCACCTCTTCTACGACAACCGCCTGGGCGATGCCGCTGTGGTGGCCAGCAGCACGGCCAGCAGCTTCGCCGCGGCCAACGTGGCGGACTGGCGGCCCTACACCTGGTGGAAGCCCACCGCGCTGCCCGCAACGCTCACGGTGGACTGCGGCAGCGCCAAGGCCGCCGACTACGCCCTGGTGTACGGCCACGATCTGTACAGCAAGGGCTGCACGCTGGAAGTGCGCGGCAGCACCGACAACTTCGGCGCCAGCAACGTCTTGGTGGCCACCGTCACGCCCACCAGCGACGAGCCTTTGCTCGCGCTCTTCAACAGTGCGAGCTACCGCTACTGGCGCTTGCGCATCACCGGCGGCGCCGTGCCCACGCTGGCCATCGCCGCGATCGGCGCGCGCCTGGAGCTGCCCACCTGGCTCAACCAGCCCTTCGACCCCGTGGGCCGCCAGATCATGGGCCAGAGCAACCGCAGCGAGCGTGGCCAGCCGCTGGGCCGGGTGGTGCAGTTCGAGGCGTGGAAAGAGCAGATCAAGCTGGAGCGCGTGGCCTGGTCCTGGGTGCGCAGCACCTGGCTGGCGGCCTGGCGGGCACACCTGCGCAGCACGCCGTTTGTGTTCGGTTGGGAGGTGGACTTGTACCCCACCGACCTCAAGCTGGTCACCGCCGGCGACAAGTTCGACACGCCGCACTTCAGCGGCAGCACCTGCGACCTGACCTTCGACGTCGAGGCCGTGGTGACGTAACAGGAGACTCCCCGTGACCGCCCGCACCGATGCCCAGCAGCGCCACGA
>DNQP01000283.1:0-11406 GCA_003500955.1 Curvibacter sp.
TCTGGTGCGGACCGACGAGAACGATTTCTTCGTGCTGGAAGACAATGTCCGCACGCCCTCGGGCGTGTCGTACATGCTGGAGAACCGCGACGTGATGATGCGGCTCTTCCCCGATCTGCTGTCGGCGCATCAGGTCCGCCCGGTCGACCACTACCCGTCCAGCCTGCGCGACACGCTCTGCTCGGTGGCGCCGCCGAACATGTCCGCCGGCCAGCCGACGGTGGTTCTCCTGACGCCCGGCATCTACAACAGCGCCTATTACGAGCACACCTTCCTGGCCGACCAGATGGGTGTCGAACTGGTCGAGGGCCCCGACCTCTTCGTCTCGGAAAACAAGGTCTTCATGCGGACGACTGAGGGGCCGAAGCGGGTCGACATCATCTACCGGCGCATCGACGACGCCTTCCTGGACCCGCTGGTCTTCCGACCCGACAGCCAGCTGGGCGTGCCCGGGCTGATCGACGCCTATCGCGCAGGCAATGTGACACTTGCCAATGCAGTGGGCACCGGCATCGCCGACGACAAGATGATCTACACTTTCGTGCCGGATATGATCCGCTTCTATCTGGGCGAGGAGCCGCTGCTCAACAACGTGCCGACCCGCTGGTGCGGCCGGAACGACGACTGCCGCTATGTGCTGGAACATCTGGACGAGCTGGTGGTGAAGGAGGTCCGCGGATCGGGCGGCTACGGCATGCTGGTCGGCCCGGCATCCACCAAAGCCGAGGTGGCCGACTTCCGCGCGCGCGTCAAGGCTGCGCCGGACAAGTACATTGCCCAGCCCACGCTGGCGCTCTCGGCTTGCCCGACCTTTGTCGAGTCGGGCATCGCGCCGCGCCACATTGACTTGCGGCCCTTCGTGCTCTCCGGGCGCGAGGTGCGCATGGCCCCGGGCGGGCTCACGCGCGTGGCACTCAAGGCCGGCTCCCTGGTGGTCAATTCCTCCCAGGGCGGCGGCACCAAGGACACCTGGGTCCTTGAGGCGGAGGCATGACCATGTTGTCCCGTACCGCCGACCATCTCTACTGGATGTCCCGCTACACCGAGCGGGCCGAGAACATCGCGCGCATGCTCGAGGTGAGCTACCGCATGTCGCTGCAGACACCGGGCAGCCAGGCCGGCTACTGGGGCGCGGCCCTGGGCATCAACGGCCTGGAGGAGGTCTACCGTTCCAAGTACGGCCTCATCACCGCCGGCAACGTGCTGCGCTTCATGAGCGTGGACCTGGACAATCCCTCGTCCATCCTGGCCTGCCTGCGCGCCGCGCGCGAGAACTGCCATGCCGTACGCGGCACCGTCACGTCCGAGGTCTGGGAGACGGTCAACACCACCTGGCTGGAGGCACGCGACTCGGTGCAGTCCCTGCCCCAGGGCAGCATCCAGGGCAGCGAACTGACCAAGTACTTCGAATGGGTCAAGTTCCGCTCGCACCTCTCGCGCGGCGTCACCGTGGGCACCATGCTGCAGGACGAGGCCTTCCACTTCATCCGCCTGGGCACCTTCCTGGAGCGGGCCGACAACACCGCCCGACTGCTGGACGTGAAGTTCGACGAGCTCGCGCCACCGTCCAGCGCCGACGGCGAGTACTATGAGTGGAGCGCGCTGCTGCGTTCGGTCTCGGCCTTCGAGATCTACCGCAAGGTCTACCGCGACATGATCACGCCGCAGCGCGTGGCCGAGCTGCTGATCCTGCGTGAGGACATGCCGCGCTCCCTGCACGCCTGCCTGAAGGAAGTGCACCAGATCCTGGGCCTGATCGCCAACTCGCGCTCCCAGGAAACCCTGCGCCGGGCTGGTGCCATGTACTCGCGCCTGCGCTACGGTCGCATCGAAGACATTGCCGCGCGCGGCCTGCACGCCGTGCTGACCGATTTCCTGGACAACACCGCCGATCTGGGTAACCGCATCGCGCAGGATTTCCTGCTGCCCGTCGGCTGAGCCACTAGGAGCGACCATGCTGCTCGATATCCGCCACGAAACCCTCTACCGCTACGCCGTGCCCGCCGGCTACAGCTTGCAGTACATGCGCCTGTGGCCGCGCGCCGATGGTGGCCAGCGCGTGCTGCATTGGCGCATCGACGCGCCAGGCCGGCGCTGGGCCCAGACCGACGCCTATGGCAACGCCATCTTCGTCACCTCGCTGACCGAGCCGCACAACGAGGTGCGCGTGGTCGCGCAAGGCCAGGTCGAGACCGCAGACGAGCGCGGTGTGGCGCTGCCGCACGATACCGCCGTGCCACCCCTGGCCTTTGCGCAGCCCACGCCGCTGACCGCTGCGGATGCGGCCATCGAGGCGCTGGCCCGTGAGGTCCTCGTGAGCGTGCAGCCCCAGGACCTGGAGCATCCAGGCGCGTTGCAGCCCCTGGTCGATGCCGTCTTTGCGCGCGTGGCCTATGTGCAGGGCGTGACCGACGTGTCCCACACCGCGGCCGAGGTGCTGCGCCAGGGGCAGGGCGTGTGCCAGGACATGGCCCACGTCTTCCTGGCCTGCTGCCGCGCCCGCGGCATCCCGGCGCGCTATGTCAGCGGCTACCTGCTGACCGATGCCAGCCATGCCGCCTCGCACGCCTGGGTCGAAGCCTGGTTGCCACGTGCGCGCGGCGGTGCCGGGGCCTGGGTGGGCTTCGACGTCACCCACCAGCGCCTGGCGGGCCCCGAGCTCTGCCGCCTGGCTGTGGGCCGCGACTACGCCGATGCCAGCCCCATGCGCGGCATCCATGTTGGCGGGGCTGGCGAGGCGCTGACGGTGAGCGTGGCGGTGCAGGGCGCCGACCAGTAAGATCGCGCATGCATCCTCCGTCCGTCAGCGATCCCGTCCCGCAGACGGCTGCGGCCGCGCAGACCGGTGAGCCCGAGGGCGCGCCGACCAAGAACACAGCTGGAGACTACAGCGCCATGACCTATTGCGTCGCCGTCCGCAACGAAGCCGGACTGGTATTCCTTTCCGACTCACGCACCAACGCCGGGGTGGACCAGATCAACACCTTCCGCAAGATGCACGTCTACGAGGTGCCGGGCGAGCGCGTGCTGGTGCTGCTGACTGCGGGCAACCTCGCCATCAGCCAGTCGGTGGCCAGCGGCCTGAAGGTGCAGATGGGCACGGCAGGCGAGAAGAGCTTGGCCAATGCGCCCAATCTCTTCTCTGCGGCCAAGATCGTGGGAGAGGCCGTGCGCAAGGTGCACGAGCGCGACGCGGCGGCACTCAAGGCCTTCGGCATCGAGTTCAACGTCAGCCTCATCCTTGGCGGGCAGATCAAGGGCGAGGAGCCGCGGCTGTTCAACATCTACGCCGCCGGCAATTTCATCGAGGCCACGCCCGAGACACCGTACTTCCAGATCGGCGAGTCCAAGTACGGCAAACCCATCCTGGACCGCGTGATCGGCGGCCGGCTCAGCCTCGACGAAGTGGCCAAGTGCTGCCTGATCTCCATGGACTCGACGATGAAGTCCAACCTCTCGGTCGGTCTGCCGCTCGATCTGCTTTGCTATGAAAAAGATAGCTTTGAGGTAACCCGCCGGGCCCAGATCGATGGCAAGGATCCCTATTTCACCTCGCTGCGCGAACGATGGGGTGAGCAGTTGCGCAAGGTCTTCAACGAGCTGCCCGACCCGGGCTACTGGAAGTAGCTCAGGTCCCGATCACACCGCCGTCGCGCTTGCGGATCACCACCGTGGCCGAGCGCGGACGCGCACCAGGCCGGCCTGAGGGCCAGGTCGAGTACTTGCCCGGATCGGCGGGATCGCTGCGCTCCGAGGGGCTCTCGCCCGGATGCTGGATGTTGACGAACATCGTGCGCCCGTCCGGCGTGGCCGTGGCCCCCGTGATCTCGCAGCCCCGCGGGCCGGTCAGGAAGCGGCGGACTTCGCCCGTGACCGGGTCTGCCGCGAGCATCATGTTGTTGCCCGTGCGGGTGAGATCGCCCTTGCCCATGGCCGAGGTCGACATATCGGTCTGGATCCACAGCACGCCGCGTGCATCGGTCCACAGCCCGTCGGGGCAGGCGAACAGATCGCCCTGCACATTGCCGCGGGCCTCGGCCCGGTCATTGGCCGGATCGCCGGCCAGTACGAAATGGTTCCACTGCAGCGTGGTGGCGGAGAAGTCGCCGTTTTCCTTCCAGCGGATGATGTGGCCCATGCTGTTGTTGGCCCGCGGGTTGGCCGCGTCCGTGCCCGGGTTGCCGCTCACGGCGCGGTTGCTGTTGTTGGTCAGCGTGCAGTAGACCCAGCCGTTCTTGTCCACATCGATCCATTCGGGGCGGTCCATCTTGGTGGCGCCCAGCGCATCGCTGGCCTGGCGGCTCTTGATCAGCACCTCCCCCTGGTCGGCAAAGCCGTTCGCCGCCGTCAGCGGACCCTGGCCGTGCGTGAGCGGCAGCCATAGGCCGCTGCCGTCGGCATTGAATTTCGCGACGTAGAGCGTGCCGTGGTCCAGCAGCTCGGCATTGGCGCGTGCACCACCGGGCTGGATGCGGTCGCGGCTGACGAACTTGTAGATGTACTCGAAGCGCGCGTCCTCGCCCATGTAGACCACGGCGCGCCCGTCCTTGGTCACGGCCACCGTGGCGCCCTCGTGCGCGGCACGGCCCAGCGCGGTGCGCTTGACGGGGGTGCTGCTGGGGTTCATCGGATCGATCTCCACCACCCAGCCGAAACGGTTCGGCTCGTTGGGGTTCTTCGTCGCGTCGAAGCGCGCATCGTGCTCGTGCCAGCGGTAGCCCGCGCCGCCCTTGCGCAGGCCCCAGCGCTTTTCATGCGCGCTGGGTGTGTCCCCGCCGTGGAAGTAGTTGATGAAGTTTTCCTCGCAGGTGAGATAGGTGCCCCAGGGTGTCATGCCGCTGCCGCAGTTGTTGAGCGTGCCCAGCACGCGCTGCCCCGTGGGATCGGCGGCGGTCTGCATCAGCGCGTGGCCAGCCGCCGGCCCGCTCACGCGCATGGGCGTGCTGGCGGTGATGCGGCGCGCCCAGGGTGAAGGGCGCACCACGCGCCACTGGCCACCCTCGTCCTGCACCTCGATGATGGCCACCCCATGGGCGGCCTGCGACTTGCGCACCTTCTCGGCACTCCAGTTCTGCATGCCATCGGGGAAGAGCAGGCCGTCGTCGGTGTATTCGTGGTTCATCACCAGCAGGCCGCTCGTCGAGCCGTTCTGCGGGTAATAGTGGATGCCGTCGTGGTGCATGCCCATTTGCGTTTCCTGCTGGGCCGCGCTGTTGCCGGCGTCATCGCGAAAGGCATGGTTCTCACCCGACAGGCCCACCGGATCGCCCCAGGGCGCGATCACCTGGGCCACATAGCCCTCGGGCACGACCAGGGTGTCGGCCGTCGAAGTCGGCACGCTCTTGAAGCCCAGCAGGGGGTCGCCGCCCAGGCTGGCGCAACCGGCCAGGGCCGATGCGCCGGCCAGCGGGGCCAGCAGCTGGCTGACCGCGGCGCCCAGGCCGCCTTGCAGCAGGGTGCGGCGGCGGGGGCTGGAAATCTCGTGGATGTTGGGGTTGGAGGAACAGTTGCTGTTCTCCATGCTGGAAAAGTCTTTGGCCATGCTGCTGCGGTACCGGGAGGGATTGACCACCGGTCTCGCGACCGGGCCTGCCCCGGTTTTAAGGCAGAAAGATGACAGGAAAAAGACACCCACCGGCGTGCTACCGGCATGCCAGCGCCGACTCAGGCGTTGAATTGGGCGTAGGCCGCTTCGTCCATCAGGGCGTCGAGCTCGGCCGGGTTCTTGAGCGTGAGCTTGTAGAACCAGCCCGCGCCCAAGGGCTCGCTGTTGGCCAGAGACGGGTCGGCGCGCAGGGCTTCGTTGACCTCGGTGACGGTGCCGCTGACCGGGGCATAGACGTCGGCCGCGGCCTTGACGGACTCCACCACACCGGCAATCTCGCGGGCCGCGAGCACCTTGCCCACGGCGGGCAGGTCCACGAAAACGATGTCGCCCAGGGTGTCCTGCGCGTGCATGGTGATGCCCACCACGCCCGTCTCACCTTCCACCCGCACCCATACGTGCTCGTCGCTGAACCTGATCATGACCGTCTCTCCGTTGTCGAGGCGACGATCTTAACCGTGCAGGCCAAAAAAAACCGGCCCAGGGGCCGGTTTCTCAGGCGAAGCCGCGAGGCTTCAGTAACGGGGACGGCCACCACCGCCGCCGTAACCGCCGCCGCCGCCTTCACGACGGCCGCCGCCGAAGCCGCCACCACCGGTGCGCGGCTCCATCGGACGGGCGATGTTCACGACCATGTCGCGGCCACCGACGTTCTGGCCGTTCATGCCGCTGATGGCGGACTCGGCCTGGTCGGCACTGCCCATCTCCACGAAGCCGAAGCCCTTGGAGCGACCGGTGTCACGGTCCATCATGACCTTGGCCGACTGGACGTCGCCGTAGGCCGAGAAGTGTTGTTGAAGATCGTCGTCGCGCACCGAGTAGGAGAGGTTACCGACGTAAAGCTTGCTGCTCATGGGAGAGCCTTTCAAAAAAAGCGCTGTTGATGCCATGGGCATCTCGGCGCGGGGGAAATGACGGTCTTGGTTTGAAAAACCATCAAGGGAAGGGTTCAGCGGAAAGTCCGCTTGGCCGGCGCGGGGGCGCCGCCGGCACGGGGTGCGAGGTGGCGGAAGGTGATGCGGCCCTTGCCCAGGTCATAGGGCGAGAGTTCGAGCGACACCTTGTCGCCGGCCAGGATGCGGATGTGATGCTTGCGCATCTTGCCGCCGGTGTAGGCCACCAGAGTGTGGCCGTTGTCCAGGGTGACGCGGAAACGCGAGTCGGGCAGGATTTCGTTCACCGTGCCGTGCATTTCAATCAGTTCTTCCTTGGCCATGGGGTCCTCCTTCGGGTGGCGTGTGTGTGGGTAAAACGGGGTTCAGGCGTAGCTGTTGCGCTGCTGCAGCCAGTTGCAACCTTCGTGGATGGCGTACTGAAGCGCGCCTTCGCGCGTGTTGAATTCAGGCACAAAGCGGAACACACGGTCGTGCGTGCCGCGGCCACTGCCGCTGCGGATCGAGACGGAAGCCTGGTAGCGACCGGTGTCGGTGGTGCGGATGAGGGGTGAGACAAGGTACTTGCCCACCGAGAATGCTTTTTCTAGGGTGGTATTCATCAAAAAGGGGCGCGCGTATCGTCGCGCGTTGCAAAGGTCAATCAAGCGTCCTGCGCATGGCGGGACGTTGCGGCATCAGCCGCTCGGGGGTCCGGTCCGGGAAAGGAAGCGTCAAAAAGACCGGGATAGGGCTTGCCGCAGGGGGAAGTGTGACGACCAGATGGAGCCGTTGAGAGCGGCCGGTCGGGCGGGGCGGGCGGTGTGAGAGAGGCCGCGGGCCGTGTCAGACATCAGCTGCGCAAAGGGAAGCAAGTTGCGCAGCGTGGCGGATTATATGCCGAATTGTGCATTTGTGCCGGACTTTGTTTGCCGGGCCGCCCTCGCGGCCTGCACAATGGCTCCCACCCTCAAGAGAGGCTTTCCTCCCCCTGGACTCGCCAAGAACAGCAAGATGAGGTACCTGGGCAGCATCTACGCCGCGGTCGCCATCCTGGTCATTACCTTCGTGCTCGGTCTTTACGCCGACGTGCGACGTGATGACATGCATGCACGGCACCTGGGCATCAGCACGCGACTTGAGCGCATCGTACGCCTCGAGCAGGAGCTGACCAGCCTGCTGAGCGGTGCGGTGCTGGAGCAGAAGCTGCTGCGCGTGAGCCGCTATGACACAGTCGACGAGCAGCTCACCACCACGGTCGCCACCGTTGCCGAGCTTAGCCGTGCGCTGCGGCTTTCGGGTGATGTCTCCGTGCTGTTGGAATTGCAGACGGGACTGCGCCAGACCGAATCGCGTTCGCTGCGCTACATGCGCAGCGGCAACTGGCGCCGCGCGCGCGAAGTGCTGATTGAAGACGACTATGTGCTGGCGAAAAAGATCTACGAGATCACCACGGAATCGGTGATCAGTGCACTGCGCGAGGAGCTGGCCCAGCGTGAGCAGGAGGTTCAGCTTCTGCGCCAGGTGACGCATGTGCTGCGCGCCGCGGCGCTGGGGCTGCTCCTCTGGGTGGGCTGGCGCTTTGCGCGCCGGCTGCGTGAGGACATGCACGAGCAGGCACGGCTTCAGCAGGAGATCCGCGGTGCGAATGAGAAGCTGGAGACCACCGTGCGTGAGCGCACGGCGGAACTCGAGCGTAGCAACCGTCAGCTCGCGGCTCTCAGCAGCACCGATGCGCTCACGGGACTGGCCAATCGGCGTCGTTTTGACGAAGTCTGGTCGGAAGAGTGGCAGCGCGCGGCGCGTAAGGGGGAGCCTCTGGCACTGGTGCTGATTGATGTGGACCACTTCAAGGCCTACAACGATCACTACGGTCATCAGGCCGGCGACATGTGTCTGCGCCGTGTGGCTGCGTTGCTCGCTGGCGAGGTACGCCGCGCTGGCGAACTGGTGGCGCGCTACGGTGGGGAGGAGTTCGTTGTCGTCCTGCCCGCGACTGATGCCGCGACAGCTCGGGAGCTGGCCGAGCGCCTGCGCCGCTCAGTGGAGGCCGAGGCCATGCCACACGCGCACTCCCCTGCAGCATCAGTGGTCACCGTCAGCGTTGGGGTGGCCGCCGGCCAACCCAGGCATGGGGCTGACGCCGAGGCCCTGCTCAAGGAGGCTGACGGCGCGCTCTACCTGGTCAAGCGCCAGGGCCGCAACCA
Source organism: Curvibacter sp. (assembly GCA_003500955.1). Classification (GTDB taxonomy): domain Bacteria; phylum Pseudomonadota; class Gammaproteobacteria; order Burkholderiales; family Burkholderiaceae_C; genus Hylemonella. Next base: position 8,685 of record DNQP01000283.1, read on the forward strand.
GGTGCTGCTGGCGGCCTGACCACGGTTCTCAGTCCCCGACCTTGAGCGCGCCGCGACGGATCTGGTCGCGCTCCAGGCTCTCGAACAGGGCCTTGAAGTTGCCCTCGCCAAAGCCTTCGTCGGCCTTGCGCTGGATGAACTCGAAGAACACCGGGCCCAGCAAGGGCTGACTGAAGATCTGCAGCAGCAGGCGTGGCTTGCCGTCGCGGGTCGAGCCGTCCATCAGGATGCCGCGCGCCTGCAGTTCAGGAACGGGCTCGCCGTGGCCGGGCAGGCGCTCGGCCAGCATCTCGTAATAGATGTCGTTGGGGGCGGTCATCAGCGGAATGCCGGCCAGCTGCAGCGCATCCACGCTGGCGATCAGGTCATCCGTCAGCAGGGCGATGTGCTGGATGCCCTCGCCGTTGAACTGCATCAGGAACTCCTCGATCTGCCCGCTGCCCTTGCCCGATTCCTCGTTGAGCGGGATGCGGATCATGCCGTCGGGCGCCGTCATGGCGCGGCTGGTCAGCCCTGTGTACTCACCCTGAATGTCGAAATAGCGGATCTCGCGGAAGTTGAACAGCTTCTCGTAGAACTGGCTCCAGAACGTCATGCGCCCGCGGTAGACGTTGTGTGTCAGGTGGTCGATGATCTTCAGGCCGTGCCCGCGCGGATGCCGGTCCACGCCCTCGAGAAACTCGAAGTCGATGTCGTAGATGCTCTTGCCGTCCTCGTAGCGGTCGATCAGGTAAAGCGGTGCCCCGCCGATGCCCTTGATCGCCGGTAGGCGCAGCTCCATGGGGCCCGTGGGCACGTCGACGGGCTGGGCGCCGAGTTCCAGCGCGCGCGCGTAGGCCTTGTGCGAGTCGCGCACGCGAAAGGCCATGGCGCAGGCGCAGGGCCCGTGCTCGGCCGCGAAGTAGCCGGCCAGGCTGCGCGGTTCGCGGTTGACGATGAAGTTGATGTCGCCCTGGCGGTAGAGCAGCACGTCCTTGCTGCGATGCCGCGCCACCAGCGAGAAGCCCATCTTCTCGAACAGCGGCTCCAGGGTGTGGGCGGTGGGGGCGGCGAATTCGACGAACTCGAAGCCGCACAGGCCCATGGGATTGTCAAACAGATCGGCCATGAGGATTCTCCAAAAATGATCAGGGGCACACCCGGGCGAGTGCGCGTGCACAGGGTCAGCGTGCAGCGGCCGGGGGCGCGCAGGGCCGCCCGCGCGTGCTGCGCGCCAGATGCTGGCCGATGATCAGGAACTGGATATTCATGGGAAGAGCGATAGATTACTCCATCACAAGCCCGGGCGTACCATGTCCTCGGCGCGTACCCAGCGGTCGAAGTCTGCTGCGCTCACATGACCCAGGGCCAGCGCGGCCTCGCGCAGCGTGCTGCCCTCCTTGTGTGCGTGCTTGGCAATCGCGGCCGCCTGGTCGTAGCCGATGTGCGGCGCCAGGGCCGTGACCAGCATGAGCGAGCGGTCCAGCAGCTCCTGGATGCGGTCCTCACGTGCCTCGATGCCGCGCACACAATGCTCTTCAAAGCTGTGCATGCCCTCGGCCAGCAGGCGGATGCTCTGCTGCAGGTTGTGGGCGATCAGCGGCTTGTAGACATTGAGCTCGAAGTTGCCCGAAGCCCCGCCCACGGTGATGGCCACGTCGTTGCCCATGACCTGGGCGCAGAGCATGGTGAGCGCCTCGCACTGCGTGGGGTTGACCTTGCCCGGCATGATGGAGCTGCCCGGCTCGTTCTCGGGGATGGAGATTTCCCCCAGGCCCGAGCGCGGGCCCGAGGCCAGCCAGCGCACATCGTTGGCGATCTTCATCAGTGCCACGGCCAGGGTCTTGAGTGCGCCGTGTGCGGCCACCAGGCCGTCGTGCGCCGCCAGGGCCGCGAACTTGTTGGGGGCGCTCGTGAAAGGCAGCCCCGTGCTGCGCGCCAGCTCGGCGGCCACACGCGCGCCGAACTCCGGGTGGGTGTTGAGCCCCGTACCCACGGCCGTGCCGCCGATGGCCAGCGGGTAGACCGCCTGCAGCGCGGCGGCGATCTGGGCTTCGGCCCCGTCGAGCTGGGCCACATAGCCCGAGAACTCGTCGCCCAGGGTCAGGGGCGTGGCGTCCTGCAGATGGGTGCGGCCGATCTTCACGATGCGGGCAAAGGCCAGGCTCTTGGCGGCCAGCGTGGTGCGCAGGCGCTCCAGGGCCGGGATCAGCTGCCCGGCGATGGCCTGGGCAGCGGCCACATGCATGGCCGTGGGAAACACGTCGTTGGACGACTGGCCCAGGTTCACCTCGTCGTTGGGATGCACCTTGCGTGCACTGCCGCGCGCACCGCCCAGCAGCTCCGAGGCGCGGTTGGCCAGCACCTCGTTCATGTTCATATTGCTCTGCGTGCCCGAACCCGTCTGCCAGACCGAGAGCGGAAACTCGGCCGTGTGTTGGCCGGCCAGCACCTCGTCGGCCGCCGTGGCGATGGCCTGGGCCTTCTCGGCCGGCAGCAGGCCCAGCGCGCCGTTCACGCGCGCTGCCGCCTGCTTCACACGGGCCAGCGCCAGCACCACCTCGGGAGGCATGCGCTCGGTGGAGATGGCGAAGAATTGCAGCGAACGCTGGGTCTGCGCGCCCCAGAGCCGCTCGGCCGGAACCTCGATGGGGCCGAAGGTGTCGCGTTCGGTACGGGTGGCTGCGGACATGGCATGCTCCTGTCGGGGTTACTGACGGTGATTACACACCGTCCATGCCAT
>DNQP01000283.1:11711-12347 GCA_003500955.1 Curvibacter sp.
ACCGTCCATGCCACAGCCACCCAATAATGGAGGCCGCGCCCCTGTCCGCATCAGGGCCGGCCACCACAAGGAAAGGAAAGCACCATGTCCCCGCACTACCACCAGTTCTGCGAACTCTTCGCCCAGCTCGGCCTGCCCAGCGACGTGAAGGACGTGAGCGCCTTCATCCAGAAGCATTCGCCCCTGGCCAATCACGTGCGCCTGGAAGACGCCCCCTTCTGGTCACCCGCCCAGGCCGCCTTGCTGCGCGACGAGCTGCACCGCGATGCCGACTGGGCCGAGCTCGTCGACCAGCTCAACCTGGCGCTGCGCGGTCCCGGGCGCTGAATCCGCCACTTCTCCTCATCCCATCCACCCGGAGCTTCGAATGCCGATATCCATGTACCAGGCCAGCGTGCCGCGCTTCATCCAGATGCTGGGCAACCTCAGCGCCATCCTCGCCAAGGCGCAGGCGCATGCCCAGGCCAAAAAGATCGATGAGCTGGCACTCACCGGTTTTCGGCTCTACCCCGACATGCTGCCCTTCACGCGCCAGATCATGATCGCCACCGACACCGCCAAGGGTTGCGCGGCGCGTCTGGCGGGCGTGACGCCGCCGGTCTACGAAGACACGGAAAAAACCTTCGCCGAGCTGCA
>DNQP01000092.1:0-3109 GCA_003500955.1 Curvibacter sp.
TGAGCAGGCGGCGGTTGGGCAGGCCCGTGAGCTCGTCGTAGTAGGCCAGGCGGTTGAGGGCGTCGGCCGTACGCTGGAGCTCGGCGTTGACGCGCTGCAGGTCGTCCTGGCCCTGCTGCAGCGATGCCGTGATGACCTGCTGCCGCTCCAGCGAGCGTTCGAGCTGCTGCAAGAGCACGGCGCAGGAGATCGTGATGAGGGTGTTGATGAAGAGGAAATTCAGCGTGATGACCACCCACTCCACGAAAGGCCGGGTTTCGAAGCCCGCCACGTGCAGGTCGGTGTTGCCCAGGTAACCCACGGTCATCAGCGTGAGGGCATTGACCCCCAGGGCAAACAGCGCGGGGCGCAGGCCCAGCAGCAGTGCGGCCATGACCGGAAAGGCCATGAGGTAGATCTGGCTGACCGGCCCGACGATGAAGAGGAACCAGGTTCCGAGCAGGTAGATGAGGACCAGCAGATTCCAGGCGCGCAGCCGGTACGAAAGGCGCCGGTACTTCCAGAGCGCGATCACCCAGATCAGGGCTGCCAGATCGATCCAGGCGACGCTCCACAGCCCTTGCCGCGCTGCCAGCCAGATGCTCGGAACGGCGGTCAGCACGCCCAGCACGGCGACGAAGAAGAGGATGGTCGAGAGGATGCGGTGACGCCAGTCGTGCAGCACCTCAGGCTCGGCCGGCGCCGAAGCCAGGGTGCGCTGGAGCAGGGCAGTCACTCTCAAGGTGCGGGACCTCGCAGGGATGCAAGCGGCGGGGCTGCCGGATGCTGTGCCCATCCTAGCCGGAGTCGGCCACAGCGGGTGGCCGGTGGGGTTGGCGCCCCCGCCGTCTATGGCGAAAAAGTCACGCGAACTGGCCCCGGTGGGGTTCAGGCGTCGCGCTGGATCAGTTCGATCTTGTAGCCGTCGGGGTCGGTGATGAAGGCGATCAGCGTGTCGCCGCCCTTGACCGGACCGGGCTCGCGCGTGATGTTGCCGCCCTGCGCGCGGATCTGCTCGCAGGTGGCGTAGATGTCGTCCACGCCCAGCGCGATGTGGCCGTAGGCGCCGCCCATCTCGTACTTGTCGACGCCGTAGTTGTAGGTCAGCTCGATCTCGGCCTGGTCCGGGTTGCTGTCGTAGCCTACAAAGGCGAGCGAGTACTTCTGTTCGGGCCGGTCGGTGGTGCGCAGCAGCTTCATGCCCATGACCCGGGTATAGAAGTCGACGGCGCGCTGCATGTCGCCGACGCGCAGCATGGTGTGCAGGAGTCGCATGGTGTTAACTGGGTATCGGTTCTAAGGGGTGAACAGCATACCGCTTCCGCCCGCGCCGTGTGCGGCTGGGGAATAATCGGTGCCTGTCCGCGCTACGGGAAACCCCATGTCCAGCTTCACCCAGACCGTCCTTTACACCGACACCGATGGCCGCGCCCGTTTTCGCGAGGCATCGATTCCTCTGGGCGAGGGCACGCCGCAGTCCATGCTGTCCCAGGTGTTTGCCAGTGGCGGTTACCAGCTGCGCATGAGCCCGGTGGGCTTTCGCAGCAGCTTCCACTGCACGGGCGCGCCGCAGTGGTGCTTCATCCTGCAGGGGCAGATGGAGATCGGCCTGCAGGGCGGGGTCTCGCGCATCTTCGGGCCGGGTCAGCATTTCTATTCGGCCGACCTGTTGCCCGAGGGCGCCACCTTCGACCCGGCCGTGCACGGTCACTGGAGTCGCCAGGTCGGTCCCGATCCCCTGGTCACGCTCTTCGTGCGCGGCTGAGCCGCGGGTGGCGCATCAGGTCGGCACCGTGTAGTTGAGCGCCATGCGCCCGCCGTCCACGGTGAGGATCTCGCCGGTGATGTAGCTGGCGGCATCGCTGGCCAGCCAGGCCACGGCCTCGGCGATCTCTTCGGGCTCCCCCAGACGTTTCATCGGCGTGCGGCTCAGGATGCGCGTACGCGCCTCCTCGCTGGTCAGCACGGCCTGGGCCGCAAGTTCGGTCGCGATGGTGCCCGGCGCCACGGCGTTGACACGGATGCCTCGGTCCACCAGAGCCAGGGCCATGGCGCGCGTGAGCTGGTTGAGGCCGCCCTTGCTGACGTTGTAGCTGGCGATGCTGGGGATGGCCAGCACGGCGTTGACCGAACTCATGTTGACGATGGCACCGCGCCCGGCCTGGGCCATGACGCGCGCCACGGCTTGGCCCACGAGGAAGGCGCCCTTGAGGTTGACGCGCAGCACGGCGTCGAAATCGGCCTCGCTCACGTCCAGAAAGTCCGCTGCCTTGAAGATGCCCGCGTTGTTGACGAGCACGTCGATGCGGCCATGCGCCGCGACCGCCTGCGCGACGAGGGCATTGACCTGGGCCTGGTCACCCACATCGCAGTGCACGTACAGCGCGCCAAGCTCCGTGGCCAGGGCCCGGCCCGGCGTGTCGGCCACGTCGGCGAGGATCACCTGCGCGCCTTCACGCGCGAAGCGTCTGGCACAGGCCGCGCCTATGCCTTGGGCGGCGCCGGTGACGATACAGATGCGGCCTTGCAGGCCGTAGCAGATGGCGGCGGTATCGGTGTTCATGCGCTGATGCTAGCGTGACGCGTCACCGATGTGCCAGCGGGTTGACGCATAAAAAACGGCCCCGCAGGGCCGTTGTTCCTTGTAGCGCTGCGCGCATCAGTGGCTGATGCGGCCGTAGTTGGTGCGCAGCGGATCGACACCGCCGCCCTTGCCGCCACCCTGGCCACCGCCGCCGGAACGGCCGCGACCCCCACCGCCGCCACCGCGACGGCGACCGCCCTGGCTGAGCGCATCGGTGCCGGTGCGCAGCGGATCGGGCTGTCCGCCGTTGCCGCCGCCCTGGCCCTGAGCACGCGGGCCGTTGTGGCTGCGACGCTGTTCGTTGTTGCGGCCCTGGCCCTGACCTTGGCCCTGGGGCTTGGCGCCTTGCGGGCGGGGCTGGCCGCCCTGACCGCGGGCCTGGCCCTGGCCGTTGCGCTGGCCTCCGCCGCTCTTGCCGCCACGCTCACCCTGGGCGGCCTTGTTGTCGCGGATGCGCTGCATCATTTCGCTGCGTGCGGCCTTGGCGGCGGCCGCCATCACCTCGCGGCTCGGCGGCTTGCCGGCGCCACCCCAGATGGTCTGGCT
>DNQP01000092.1:3432-3600 GCA_003500955.1 Curvibacter sp.
ATGGCGATGGGTTCGGCGCGTTCGCCCGCCTCGGGGCCATAGCCCTCGACGGCCACCACCGGGATCTGCTGCTTGGTGAAGCGCTCGATCTCGGCCATGAAGCCTTCCTCGTCCAGGCAGACCAGGTTGACGGCCTGGCCTTCCTTGCCGGCGCGGCCGGTGCGGCCG
>DNQP01000092.1:3904-4452 GCA_003500955.1 Curvibacter sp.
CCGGCGCGGCCGGTGCGGCCGATGCGGTGCACATAGTCTTCCGGCACGTTGGGGATCTCGTAGTTGACCACGTGCGGCAGGTCGTCGATGTCGATGCCGCGCGCGGCGATGTCGGTGGCCACCAGGGCGCGGATCTCACCGCTCTTGAAGCCGGCCAGGGCCTGGGTGCGGGCGCCCTGGCTTTTGTTGCCGTGCAGGGCCATGGCGGTGATGCCATTTTTCTCCAGGTACTCGGCCACGTTGTTGGCGCCAAACTTGGTGCGTGTGAACACCAGCACCTGGCTCCAGTTGTTCTGGTTGATGATGTGCGCCAGCAGGGCCTTTTTCTTGCCGCGGCCCACCGGGTGCACGGCCTGGGTGATGCGCTGCACCGTGGTGTTGCGCGGGGTCACCTGCACGCTCTGCGGGTTCTTGAGCAGGCCTTCGGCCAGGTTGCGGATCTCGTCGCTGAAGGTGGCCGAGAACAGCAGGCTCTGCTTCTCCTTGGGCAGCAGGGCCAGCACCTTCTTCACGTCGTGGATGAAGCCCATGTCGAGCATGCGGTCGGC
>DNQP01000199.1:0-668 GCA_003500955.1 Curvibacter sp.
TGGCGCGCTACAGCCGCGGCGTGCCGCGCCTGCTCAATGTGCTGGCCCACAAATGCCTGTTGCTGGCCTTCGGTGAGAACGTGCGGCGCGTGCAGGTCCATCATGTCGAGCTCGCCGCGGCTGACACGCCGGGCGTGGCCATGCCGCGCAAGCGCTGGTGGCAGCGTCTGCGCTGGGGTGCAGGCACACCCTCCCACAAGACTGAGGAAATCTCGTGAGCGTCATCAACAAGATGTTGCGCGATCTCGATGCACGCCGCGGCGAGGCTCGCCTGCCGGACCTGCCCCAAGCTGCCATCCCGGCCGCCATGGAGGGCACGGCCAGCGTGGGTGCTCCCGCCGGGCAGCGCGCGCGCCGCTGGGGACTGGGGCTGGTCGTGCTCGTGGTGTGTGCCGGCGCACTGGCGTGGTACCTGCACGCCACGCAGGCTGTCGTCGCGCCGTCCCTGCCGGCCACGGCACCCGTGGCCGCCTCGGTGGCTACACCTGCTGCTGCGCCCGCAGCCGAGCCGTCCGCACCGCCACCGGCTTCAACAGCGTCTGTGCCGCCGCCGGAGCCCGCCGCACCGCCACCACAGGCACAAACCGCTCAAGCGCTGTCAGCAAGCGAGCCGCGGGCCGCCGCCGAGCCAGCAGCGCCGCGCAAGCCGCCGCGCCGCAGCGAAGCTG
>DNQP01000199.1:998-8990 GCA_003500955.1 Curvibacter sp.
CAGCCGGCGCCGACGGCAGCGAGCGCCGAGCGTCCTCGCAAGCGCAGCCGGACCGACCACGAGGCTGCGCCGGTGGCCCCCACCGCTGCGGCAGCGCCTGCGGGCGCGGCGCCGATGGCCGCTGATCTGTCTGCCCCCACGGCCGCCCAGCGCCGCCAGTCTGCGGCCCAGGAAACGCTGGCGCAGGCCCAGTCCCTGTGGAACACGGGGTCGCGCGAGGCTGCGCTGCAACTCGTGCAGGAAGCCGTGGCGGTGGCCGAACGCACGCAGCCTGTGGACGCGACCCTGCTGGCCCAGCTGGTGCGTGAGCAGGTGCGCATGGAACTGGCGCTCGGGCGCCCGGGCCCGGTGCTGGCGGTGCTGATGCGCCTGGAGCCTGCGCTGTCGGGCCAGGCCGATCTCTGGGCGGTGCGCGGTAACGCGGCCCAGCGTCTGGGGCGGCATCAGGAATCGGTGCAGGCCTATCTGGCGGCCCTGCAGCTGCGCCCCGGTGAGCAGCGCTGGATGCTGGGGGCGGCCGTCTCCCTGGCCGCGCTGGGGCAGCTCGAAGCCGCGGCGCGGCAGGCCGAAGAGGCCCGAGCGCTCGGGCCCGTCAGTCCCGAGGTGCTCACCTATCTGCGGCAGGCTGGCGTTCCGCTGCGCTGAGATCCCTGCAAAGTCGGGGAGCGCGTTGGCGCGCCGCTAGAATGGGCCCGGGCTGCAGCGCCATGCGCGGGCTCTCACAAAGATCATGCTCAAGCGCATCCGCGTCGAACAACTACAGTTGGGAATGCACATCAAGGAGTTCTGCGGCTCCTGGATGGAACATCCTTTCTGGCGCAGCCGTTTCGTGCTCAAGGACCCGAAGGATCTGGAGCGTATCCTCGCCAGCAGCATCCAGGAAGTCTGGATCGACAGCAGCAAGGGCCTGGACGTGCCGGCCGGCGTGAGTGCCGTGTCCGAAGCCGAGTCGGAAGCCCAGGTCGAGCAGGAGCTGCAGGTGGCGGCCCAGGCCCAGCGCCAGACCGGGGCCGTGAGCGTCGCCGTCGAGCTGGAACGTGCGGCGCAGATCTGCCGCCAGTCCAAGCAGGCGGTGGTCACCATGTTCCAGGAAGCGCGTATGGGCAAGGCGGTGGATGCCGCCGGCGCCCAGCGCCTGGTCGACGAGATCTCGGATTCGGTCGCGCGCAACGCCAGTGCCCTGATCAGTCTGGCGCGCTTGAAGACCGCCGACGATTACACCTATATGCATTCCGTGGCGGTGTGCGCCATGATGATTGCCCTGGCACGCCAGCTGGGCCTGGACGAGGCACAGACGCGTTCTGCCGGGCTGGCTGGCCTGCTGCACGACCTGGGCAAGGCGCGCATGCCCATGGAGGTGCTCAACAAACCGGGCAAGCTCACGGAGGCTGAGTTCGGCATCATGAAGAGCCACCCGGTGGAGGGACACCAGATGCTGCTGGCCGTCGGCAATGTGGACCCGATCGCGCTGGACGTGTGCCTGCACCACCACGAGAAGATCGACGGTTCGGGTTATCCCAAGGGACTCAAGGATGCCGAGATCAGCCTCTTCGCCAAGATGGGGGCGGTCTGCGATGTCTACGATGCCATCACCTCCAACCGGCCGTACAAGACCGGCTGGGATCCGGCCGAGTCCCTGCGCAAGATGGCCGAGTGGGCCAAGGGCCATTTCGATCACCAGGTGTTCCAGGCCTTCGTGAAAAGCCTGGGCATCTACCCCATCGGTTCGCTGGTGCGCCTGGGTTCGGGGCGCCTGGCGGTGGTGGTGGAGCAGTCGAGCCGTTCGCTGACCATGCCCCTGGTCAAGGCCTTCTACTCGACCAAGTCTCAACTGCGCATCCCGCCCGAGATCATTGATCTCTCGGCGCCGGGCTGTAATGACAAGATCGCTGGCCGGGAAGATCCGGCCCTATGGAAATTTCCGGACCTCAACGAACTCTGGTCGGGTCTGCCCAACCAGTCCTGGTAAGAGCCTGGGTCGGATTTCGTCCTAGCGGCGTTGGTACTGCGTGGCGCCGAACATCATCTCGCGCGCCTTGTCGTCCACCAGCGGCTTGCGCTGGTCGGCCAGCACCTGCACGCCGCGCTGCACGGCCGGCCGGGCAGCGATCTCGTCAAACCAGGCCTTGAGCCGCGGGTAGTCGGCCCAGTTGATGCCCTGGTTTTGCCAGCTGCGCAGCCAGGGGAAGATGGCGATGTCGGCGATGGTGTAGTCATCCCCCGCGATGTAGCGGTGCGTGCTGAGCTGCTTGTCCATCACTCCGTAGAGGCGCTTGGCCTCGTTGGTGTAACGGTTGATCGCATAGTCGATCTTCTCAGGTGCATAGATGCGGAAGTGGTGCGTCTGACCCAGCATGGGGCCGACGCCGCCCATCTGGAACATCAGCCACTGCAGCACCTCGTATTTCGCGCGGTCGGTCTTGGGCAGAAACTGGCCCGTCTTGGCCGCAAGGTAGAGCAGGATGGCGCCCGACTCGAACAGCGAGATCGGCTGGCCATCCGGACCCTCGGAGTCCAACATGGCCGGGATCTTGTTGTTGGGGCTGATCTTGAGGAACTCGGGCTGGAACTGGTCGCCGGCACCGATGTTGATGGGGTGCACGCGCCAGTCACGCCCGAGCTGCAGGCCGCACTCCTCCAGCATGATGTGGACCTTGTGGCCGTTGGGCGTGGCCCAGGAATAGACGTCGATCATCCGTGGCTCCATGAAAAAAGGACCGGCATGTACCGGTCCTTCTCATTGTGCTGAATTTTCAGCTGCCGCGTGTGACGGGCCTCTCGACCGGCTTGGCGTTGGGGCTGTACTTGCCCAGCTCCAGCTTGGCAATGGCGTTGCGGTGCACCTCGTCCGGGCCGTCGGCAAAACGCAGGGTACGCGCGTTCGCATAAGCGTAGGCCAGGGGGAAGTCCTGGCACATGCCGCCGCCGCCGTGGACCTGCATGGCCCAGTCGATCACTTGGCAGGCCATGCTGGGGGCCACGACCTTGATCATGGCGATTTCGGTCTTGGCCACCTTGTTGCCGGCCACATCCATCATCCAGGCCGCCTTGAGGGTGAGCAGGCGCGCCATGTCGATCTTGCAGCGGGCCTCGGCGATGCGCTCCTGCGTGACGGTCTGGGCGGCCACGGGCTTGCCGAAGGCCACGCGCTCGGAAGCGCGTTTGCACATGTATTCCAGCGCGCGTTCGGCCTGGCCGATCAGGCGCATGCAGTGGTGGATGCGCCCCGGGCCCAGGCGGCCCTGGGCGATCTCGAAGCCGCGGCCTTCACCGAGCAGGATGTTGGAGGCCGGCACGCGCACGTTCTTGAACTCCACCTCCATGTGGCCGTGGGGCGCGTCGTCGTAGCCCAGCACATTGAGCGCGCGCAGCACCTTGACGCCCGGCGTATTGGCCGGCACCAGGACCATGCTCTGCTGCGAGTGGCGCGGCGCCTCGGGATCGGTCTTGCCCATCAAGATGTAGATGGCGCAGCGCGGGTCACCGGCACCGGAGGTCCACCACTTGCGGCCGTTGATCACGTACTCGTCGCCCTGGCGCTCGATGCGCGTGGCGATGTTGGTCGCGTCGCTCGAGGCCACGTCGGGTTCGGTCATGGCAAAGGCCGAGCGGATCTTGCCGGCCAGCAGGGGCTGCAGCCATTCCTGGCGGTGCTGCTCGTTGCCGTAACGCGCGATGGTTTCCATATTGCCGGTGTCGGGCGCCGAGCAGTTGAAGACCTCGGGAGCCCAGTGCACACGGCCCATGATCTCGGCCAGCGGCGCGTACTCCTGGTTGGTCAGGCCTGCACCCTGCACGCCGGCGATCTCGGCGCTGTCTTTGGGCAGGAAGAGATTCCACAGGCCTTCCTTCTGCGCCTGGAGCTTGAGCTTTTCGATCAGCTGCAGCGGCGTCCAGCGCTTGCCGGCCGCGGTATTGGCTTCAAGCTCTTCGTGGAAGGCGTGCTCGTTGGGGTAGATGTGCGCATCCATGAACTTCAGCAGGCGGGCCTGGAAGTCCTTGGTGCGGGGCGAGTAGTCGAAGTCCATGCTTAGCTCCTGGGGGTGATGCGTTGTGAGGGGTCAGGCCTGCTGGGCGAACTGCCAGGCCATGGCGGCCATGGGGCGTGCGCCAGCGGCGGATTTCTGCGCCTGGGCGCTGGAGGCGGTGCCGTTTTCGACCCGCTTGGCGATGCCCTGCAGGATGGCGGCGATACGGAACATGTTGTAGGCCATGTAGAAGTTCCAGTCGGCCTTCAGCGCCTGTGGCGTGGCCAGGCCCGTGCGCTCGCAGTAGAGGCGGATGTACTCGTCTTCGGACGGGATGCCGAGCGCCGCGAGGTCCAGCCCGCCGATGCCGCGGAAGGCACCGGGCGGGATGTGCCAGGCCATGCAGTGGTAGGCGAAGTCGGCCAGCGGATGGCCCAGGGTGGACAGCTCCCAGTCCAGCACGGCGATCACGCGCGGCTCGCTGGCGTGGAACATCAGGTTGTCGAGCCGGTAGTCCCCATGCACGATGCTGACCAGGCTGTCGTCTCTGGCGCTGGCGGGCAGGTGGGCCGGCAGCCAGTCCAGCAGCTTTTCCATCTCGGGGATGGGCTGCGAGAGCTCACCTGCGCCGTCGGCCGAGGCACGGTACTGCTTGCCCCAGCGCGCGATCTGCCGCTCGACGTAGTTGCCCGGTTTGCCATAGTCGGCCAGGCCGCGTTCGGCAAACTTCACCGTGTGCAGCGCGGCGATGACGCGGTTCATCTCGAGGTAGATGGCGCGGCGACCGGACGGATCGAAGTCGGGCAGGGACTGCTCCCAGAGCACGCGGCCGGGCATGAACTCCATGATGTAGAAGGCGCGGCCGATCACGCTCTCGTCCTCGCAGAGCACATGCATGCGGGGCACGGGCACGTCGGTGCCGTTCAGGCCGCGCATGACGGCGTATTCGCGTTCGATGGCGTGAGCCGAGGGCAGCAGCTTGGCCACGGGGCCGGGCTTGGCGCGCATCACATAGCTGCGCTCTGGCGTGTTGAGCTTGTAGGTCGGGTTGGACTGGCCGCCCTTGAAGGCTTCCACGCTCAGCGGGCCCGCAAAACCTTCGAGGTTCTTTTGCAGCCAGGCTTGCAGGGCCGCCACGTCAAAGGCATGGGCGGCGGACACGGGGCGTGTGCCCGTGTATTGCTGTTCGGTCTCACTCATGGTCAGTCGTGCTCAATGATCGGATTCGACGATGCGCATCAAGGCCTCGCGGTTGCGCACCACCAGGCCGCCCGGCTCGATGCGGATCACCTCCTCGCGCTCCATGGCCTTGAGCTCCTGGTTCACCCGCTGGCGCGAGGCGCCCAGCAACTGGGCCAGTTCTTCCTGCGCCAGCTGCAGGCCGATGCGTGTCTCGCGGCTGTCGCTCAGCGAAGACACCCCGTAGCTGCGCAGCAGGTGCAGCAGCTGCTTGGCCAGGCGTGCGCGCAGGGGCAGGGTGTTGAGGTCTTCCACCAGACCGTAGAGCTGGCGGATGCGGCGCGCATGGAGGCGCAGCAGGGCTTCGTAGAGCTCGACGTGCGTGGCGAGAATCTTCTTGAAATCGGCCTTGGCCACGCACAGGGTGGTGGTGTCGCCATGCGCATAGGCATCGTGGGTGCGCCGGTCGCCGTCGAAGATGGCCACATCGCCGATCCAGACACCCGGCTCGACATAGGTCAGCGTGACCTGCTTGCCCGAGATCGAGGTTGAGCTCACGCGGATCGCGCCCTTGGCGCAGGCGATCCATTCCTCCGGCGGCTCGCCGCGGGCGGCGAGCAGCTCGCCGTCCTTGTAGCGCTTGACGTAGGCGCATCGCAGGATGTCGTGTCGCAGTGATGGGGACAGGGTGGAAAACCAGCGACCGGCATTGATCGCTGTGCGTTCCTCTATGGTAAGAATGGGATCGTCCATGGGCTGTCTGCTGGGTGACTGTGAGGGCCTGTTCGCACTCATTCCTCAAGTGCGTCTTAACCCATTGTCGCGCGCAGGACGGCGCCGACGCCTCAGGGTTGTCACCTGTGCGTCTGCGCGGCCGCCTGACCTGACTTACTCGTAGTCGGGGGTCTGTTTGGCCAGGAAGGCCGCGATGCCGATGCCGGCGTTGGGGTGGTGCAGGTTGCGCACGAAGTGCATGCGCTCCTGGGCCAGCTGCTGGGTCAGCGTGGCCTGTTGGGCTTCGTTGACGAGCTCCTTGATGCTGGCCAGCACATTGGGGGCACGCTGGTTCAGGCGCTCGGCCAGGGCCAGCGCCTCGTCCAGGGCTCGGCCCGGATCGCTGACGCGGTTCACCAGGCCCAGGGCGTGCAGGCGTGGTGCGTGGATGCGCTCGCCGGCCATGAGCAGCTCGTTGACCAGGGGACGGGGCAGGGCGCGCGCCAGGCTCCAGCTCGCGCCGCCGTCGGGCGAGAGGCCCACATTGCTGTAGGCCATGACGAAGACCGCGTCGCTGGCCGCGACGATGAAATCGCAGGCCAGGGCCAGTGAGAAACCCGCGCCTGCGGCTGCGCCCTCGACGGCGGCGATCACGGGCTTGGGAAATGTGCGGATGGCCTCGATCCAGTTGTGCAGGTGCTCGATGCTCTGGGCCTGCACCTCCGGGGGCTGCTCGCGGTTGGCCTGCAGGCGCTTGAGGTCGCCGCCGGCGCAGAACATGGCGCCTTCACCGGTGAGCACGACGCTGCGGACTTCGGGGTTGCTTTCGGCCACGCTCAGGGCCTCGACGCCCGCGGCATACATGCCGGGGCCCAGGGCGTTGCGGTGGCCCGGGTTGGAAAGGGTCAGCACCATGGTGCGGCCCTGGCTGGTGCTCAGCAGTTGTGCGCTCATAGACGCGAGTGTCGCATGAAGTCTCAGTCTTCCTCGTGCAGCAGAGACAGGCCGATGGCCCCGCGCCGGCGCAGCCAGGGGCTGGGGCGGTAGCGCGGGTCACCGTAGACGGTCTGCAGATTGAACAGCACTTCCAGCACATTGGTAGGTCCGTAGCGGTTGCCCATGGCCAGGGGACCCAGGGGGTAGCCCAGCCCCAGGGTGACCGCGGTTTCCAGGTCTGCAGGCGTGCAGATGCGCTGCTGGCAGATGTCGGATGCGATGTTGACGATGGTGGCCACGACACGTTGCGTCACGAAGCCGCCGCTGTCGCGGATCACGCTCACCGCCTTGCCGTCGCGCGCGAACAGGGCGTGGGCCGCATCGCGCATGTCGGCGCGGGTCGCGGGATTGGTGGCGAGCACACGGCGTTTCGTCGCAGCGTCCTCGATCAACAGGTCGATGCCCACGGTGCGCGCCGGGTCCAGGCGCTCGACCACGGCCACCGTGCTGACGTCGAAGCCCAGCGGTGCGACCAGGGTCAGGGCCTGGGGCGAGGGGCTTTGGCCGGTCTCGATCCTGGCGCCCAGGTCCTTGAGCAACTGGTAGAGCTCGGCTCGGCGTGTGGCGCGCGTCGAGACCCAGACGGGCGGCAGCTCGGCCACCTGCGGCGCGGGCGGTTCCGGCGCGACTTCAGCCTTGCCATTCGCGTAGCGGTAAAAACCTTCGCCTGTCTTGCGGCCCAGCACGCCGCCGGCCAGGCGCTGGGCGGTGATCACGCTGGGGCGGTAGCGCGGCTCCTCGTAGTACTGGTGGTAGACGGACTCCATGACCGGGTGCGAGACGTCCAGTGCCGTCAGGTCCATGAGCTCGAAGGGGCCGAGCTTGAAGCCGATCTGGTCACGCAGGATGCGGTCGATGGTGACGAAGTCGGCCACGCCTTCGCTCACGATGCGCAGGGCCTCGGTGCCGTAGCCGCGGCCCGCGTGGTTGACGATGAAGCCCGGCGTGTCCTGTGCCATCACGGGGGTGTGGCCCATCTGGCGTGCGTAGTCCGAGAGGGCGGTACAGACGGCCGGGTCGGTCTTGAGGCCGGCGATGACCTCCACCACCTTCATCAGCGGCACCGGATTGAAGAAGTGGAAGCCGGCTACCCGCTCAGGATGCTTGGCCGTGCTGGCGATGCGGGTGACCGACA
>DNQP01000167.1 GCA_003500955.1 Curvibacter sp.
GTGGGCTCGTAGAAGAAGCCGTTGCCCTGGCGCAGCTTGCCGCCGGTGGTGACTTCCATATGGCCGGTCATCTGCGCGCGCTCCACAAAGCTGGCCACGCGGTTGCGCTGGCGGTCCGAGATCAGCGGGCCCAGTTCCACGCCATCCTCGTCCTGCGTGCCCATCTTGAGGGTGGAGACGGCGGCGCTCAGTTCAGCCACCAGCTTGTCGTAGATCTTGGGGCCGGCGTAGATACGGCAGGCCGCGGTGCAGTCCTGGCCGGCGTTGTAGTAGCCAAAGGTGCGCACGCCCGCCACCACCTCTTCGAGGTTGGCGTCGTCGAAGACGATCACGGGCGCCTTGCCGCCGAGCTCCAGGTGGGTGCGCTTGAGCGTGCCCGAGGCGGCCTGCAGGATCTTGCGGCCGGTGGAGACGTCCCCCGTGACGGATACCATGCGCACCTGCGGGTGCTCCACCAGGGGCTGGCCCACGCTGGCGCCGCGGCCGCAGATCACGTTGAGCACGCCCTTGGGCAGGATCTCGGCGGCCAGGCGGCCGAAGAGCAGGGCGGTCAGCGGGGTCTGCTCGCTGGGCTTGAGCACCACGGTGTTGCCGGCGGCCAGGGCCGGCGCGGTCTTCCAGGCGGCCATCATCAGCGGGTAGTTCCAGGGCGCGATCGAGGCCACCACGCCGATCGGGTCGCGCCGGATCATGCTGGTGTGGCCGGCCAGGTATTCGCCGGCGATGGTGCCGTTCATGCAGCGCGCCGCCCCCGCGAAGTAGCGGAAGCAATCGGCAATCGCCGGGATCTCGTCACCCAGGGCGCGGGCATAGGGCTTGCCGCAGTTGAGCGACTCCAGGCGCGCGAATTCGGCGCCGCGCGCCTCGATGGCGTCGGCCAGCTTGAGCAGCAGATTGGCGCGCTCGGCCGGCGTGGTCTGCGACCAGGACTCCCAGGCGCGGCTGGCGGCCGAGACGGCGCGCGCCACCTGCTCGGCCGAGGCCTCGCGCACAGTGCAGAGGGTCTCGCCGGTGGCGGGGTTGAGAATGGGTTCCTCGGCGCCTTCACCGCGGACCAGCTGCTGGTCGATCAGCAGCTCGGTGGGGAAGGACAGGGTGGGTTCGGCAGGGTGTCCCATGGTCAGGTCTCCTAAAAAATGGGTTCAGCGGTTCTGGCTGTCTTCGTCGGCGCGCGTCAGCCAGTAGGCGAGCACGATGGGGATGAAAGTGAGCGCGATCATGATCACGGCCACCACATTGGTCACGGGGCGCTGGCGTGGGCGGATCAGCTCCTGCAGCATCCAGATCGGCAGCGTGGTCTGCTGGCCGGCGGTGAAGGTAGTGACGATGACCTCGTCAAAGCTCAGGGCAAAGGCCAGCAGGCCGCCGGCCAGCAGGGCCGAGCCCAGCTGGGGCAGCAGCACGTAGCGGAAGGTCTGGAAGGCGTTGGCGCCCAGGTCCATGGAGGCCTCGATCAGCGCCGGGCTGATGCGGCGCAGCCGTGCCACCGCATTGTTGTAGACCACCACCACGCAAAAGGTGGCGTGGCCGATCACGATGGTCCAGAAGCTGAACGGGATCTCCATCGCATGGTAGGACGAGCGCAGCGCGATGCCGGTGATGACACCGGGCAGGGCGATGGGCAGGATGAGCAGCAGATTGACCGCATCGCGGCCGAAGAACTGCGTGCGCGCCAGCGCACCGGCCGCCAACGTGCCCAGCACCATGGCAATGCCCGTGGCCCAGAGCGCGACCTGGAAGGAGAGCTTCATCGCGTCCCACACATCCTGGCGCTCCAGGGCCACGCCGAACCACTGCGTGGTCAGGCCCGGGGGCGGGAAGACATAGCTCTTGTCCTCGCTGCTGAAGGCGTAGAGGATGATCAGCGCCAGCGGGATATGCAGGAACAGCACGCCGGCCCAGGTGGCCAGCTTGAGCCCCCAGGAGGCGCCGCGCTGCGGCTTGGAGTACTTGTCAGAGCGCATCGAAAGCCCCCTTGCGCTTGGCCAGCCAGAGATAGACGCCGATGATCACGATGGGCACCAGCGAGAAGGCCGCGGCAAACGGCAGGTTGCCCGCCACGCCCTGCTGGCGGTACACCACCTGCCCGATGTAGAGCGTGGAGTTGCCGATGACCTGGGGGATGATGTAGTCGCCCAGCGTCAGCGAGAAAGTGAAGATGGAGCCCGCCGCGATGCCTGGCATGGCCAGCGGAAAGATCACCTGGCGGAAGGTCTGGGCCGGGCTGGCGCCGAGGTCGGCGGAGGCTTCGAGGTAGGAGCCGGGGATGCGCTCGATCGCCGCCATGATGGGCAGGATCATGTAGGGCAGCCACATGTAGACGAAGACGATGAAGGTGCCCAGGGGCGAGAAGCTCAGCGAGCTGCCGCCCACCAGGGGCAGGGACAGCAGGCCCTCGAGCAGGCCCTCCAGGTGCAGGGCATGCAGCAGCCAGGAGATGGCGCCTTCCTTGGCCAGCAAGAGCTTCCAGGCGTAGAGGCGTACCAGGTAGCTAGACCACAGGGGCAGCATCACGGCGACATAAAGCAGGGCCTTCTGCGGGCCGCGCGCGTAACGCGCCATGTAGTAGGCGACGGGAAAGCCCAGGACCACGCAGGCCACGGTGACGAGGATGGCCATCACCGTGCTGCGCAGGGCCACGTCCAGGTTGGTGGGCGTGAAGATCTCGACGAAATTGCTGAAGCCGATCTCGCGCACCACCTGGCCGGTGAAGTCGTCCAGGCGGAAAAAGCTGTTGGCCAGCAGGCTGAACAGCGAGCCCAGGTAGATGATGCCGAACCACAGCAGGGGCGGCGCCAGCAGCAGGGCCAGCAGCAGGCCACGCCGCGTGTACAAGAGCGTGGACAGCCGGTCGGCCAGGCTGTCGCGCGCAGGGAAGGCGGCGGTGCTCATGGGCGGGCGGCCTCGATGACGTGCATGGCCGCGTCGTTCCAGTAGAGCTGGGCGCTGGCACCGACTTCAGGGGTGACCGTGCTGCCCTGCACGGGCAGGTCGACCAGCAGCGCTGCGCCGCCCTGGTCGGGCTGCACCTGCACGCGCCAGAAGGAGCCGAAGAACTGCACTTCACGCACCGTGCCGCGTGCGCGCGGTGTGCCGCGGGTGGCGGCGGCGCCCAGCTCCAGCCCGATCAGTTCGGGGCGGATCATCAGCGCCTCGGCCGCGGCGTACTGGCGGGCGTCACCGCCCTGCAGCACATTGGCCGCGCCCACGAATTCGGCCACGAAACGCGTGGCGGGTCGGTTGTAGAGCTCGGCCGGCGTGGCCACCTGTTCCAGGCGGCCCTGGTTGAAGACGCCGATGCGGTCACTCATGGACAAGGCTTCGTGCTGGTCGTGGGTGACGAAGATGAAGGTGATGCCCAGCTTGCGCTGCAGGCTCTTGAGCTCGCTCTGCATCTGCTCGCGCAGCTTCAAGTCCAGCGCGCCCAGGGGTTCGTCCAACAGGAGCACCTGGGGCTCGCTGATCAGCGCCCGGGCCAGGGCCACGCGCTGGCGCTGGCCGCCGGAGAGCTGGACGGGCTTGCGCTGACCGACGTCGGGCAGCTGCACGGTTTCCAGCAGCTGCTGGGCCTTCTGCTCGCGCGTGGCACGGTCCACGCCGCGCACCATGAGGCTGTAGGCCACATTGTCCAGGATGCTCATGTGCGGAAAGAGCGCGTAGTCCTGGAACACCGTGTTGACGGGGCGTGCATAGGGCGGGTGCTGGCTCACGTCCTGGCCGTGGATGGCGATCTGGCCGCGGGTGGGCAGGGTGAAGCCGCCGATCATGCGCAGGCAGGTGGTCTTGCCCGAGCCCGAGGGGCCGAGCAGGGTGAAGAACTCGCCGGAGCGGACCTCCAGGTCCACGCCAGCCACCGCGTGCACGGTCTTGCCTGCCGAACGAAACACGCACGACACGTCGCGCAAACTCACAGCCGAAGTCATCAGAAAACTTTCGCGAGGAATACAGGGAAGAGGGGCTGGCGCACGCGCGCCAGCCCGTCAGGCCATCAAGCCCGGATCAACGGCCGCCGAGGATGGCGATGTAGTCGGACACCCACTTGTGGTACGGGACGCACTGGTTGTTCTGCGTCTTGCACTGGGTGGTCGGCGTCTTCCAGAAGGAGATGCGCTCGAAGTCGTTGTAACCCTGGCGTGCGCAGCCCTCGTCGCCGAGCAGCTTGTTGCCCTTGCAGGCGGCGGGCACGGCGGGCACCGAGCCGAACCAGGCTGAGAGGTCACCCTGCAGCTTGGGGTTGAGCGAGTGCTCCAACCACATATAGGCGCAGTTGGGATGCTTGGCGTCGGCATGCAGCATGGTGGAGTCGGCCCAGCCCGACGCGCCTTCGGCCGGCACCACGGTGGCCACCGGGGCCTTCTTGGAAGCCAGGATGTTGGCCTGGAACTGCCAGCTGCTGGAGGCGACCACGCCTTCGTTGGTGAAGTCGTCGATCTGCACAAAGGCGTCGTGCCAGTACTTGCCCACGATCTTGCGCTGTGCGCGCAGCACCTCGAGCGCCGCCTTGTACTGGGCTTCGTTCAGCTCATAGGGATCCTTGATGCCCAGGGCCGGGTTCTTCTTCATCAGGTAGAGCGCGGCGTCGGCGATGTAGATCGGGCCGTCGAAGGCCTGCACGCGCCCCTTGTTGCTCTTGCCGTCCGGCAGGGTCTGCTCCTCGAACACCACGCTCCAGCTCGTGGGTTTCTTGTCGCCGAAGACCTTGGTGTTGTACATCAGCACGTTCCAGCCCCACTGGTAGGGCACGCCATAGTGGGTGTTGCCCTCGTAGTGCCAGGGGGCCTTCTGCAGGCGCGGGTCGATGTTCTTGTAGCTGGGGATCAGGCTGACGTTGATGGGCTGCACCTTCTTGCCGCGGATCAGGCGGGTGCTGGCGTCGCCGGAGGCGGTGACCAGGTCGAAGCCGCCTTCGTTCATCAGAGCCACCATTTCGTCGGAGGTGCCGGCGGTCTTGACGTTGACCTTGCAGCCGGTGGCCTTCTCGAAGCCCGTGACCCAGTCGAAGTTCTTGTCCGTGGCGCCGCGTTCGATGTAGCCGGCCCAGGCCACGATGTCGACCTGGCCCTCGCCCTTGCCGATCTTCTGCACCATCTTCTGGGCCTGGCTGGCGCCGGCCAGGGCCAGCAGTCCGGCGGTGATCGCCGCGTACTTCAGTAGCTTCATGTCATCTCCACACGTTCAGGTTGATCGGATGCCAGCCGGCCCGGGCCTGCGCTGGCGCGTCTCGCCCGCCTGGGCTGAAAGCAAGGCGAATGTAGTCTTGACCCCGGGGCCTGCACAGTTCAATATTCGGAGCTCAATCAATCTAAAAAAAAGATATCGAGGGTTAACCCTCTCATTTTTCGCACCAAAATGCAGCGGCACATCACGCTCAAGCAGTTCCGTTACTTCCTCGCGGTCTCCGAAACGGCCTCGGTGGCGGCGGCGGCGCGCATGATCAACATCGCGCAGTCCGCCGTGACCAAGAGCATCCAGGAGCTGGAAGACGCGCTGGGCGTGAAGCTTTTCGAGCGCACCACCAAAGGGATGGTGCTGACCCAGGATGGGCACCGCTTCCAGGCCAGCGCGCGCAAGGTCATCGCGGCTGTGGCCGAGGCTGGGCAACTCGGGCGTGGCAAGCCCGAGACACTCTCGGGCAATCTGACCGTGGGCGTGACCAGCTTGGTGGCTGGCTACTACCTGGCTGATCTCTTTGCGCGCTTCCAGCGCTCCCACCCTTCGGTCACGATCTCGGTGGTCGAGGATGCGCCCCAGTTTCTGGAGCACCTGCTGATCAACGGCGAGGTGGACCTCGCCATCATGGTCTCCAACGCGCTGGGCGACCCCCAGGCCCTGGAGGTGGAGGCGCTGACGCGATCGCCCAACCGGGTCTGGATGGCCTCGGGCCATGCGCTGGCCGAAAAGACCGAACTCACCCTGCAGGAATGCGCTGCTTACCCCCAGGTGCTACTGCAAGCCGACCGGGTGGAGAGCGTGCTCAACACGCTCTGGAACCGCCACGGTCTGTATCCGCCTGTGCTCATGCGCAGCAGCTCGCTGGAGGCCGTGCGCTCTCTTGTGGGCATCGGTGCAGGCATCGCCTTGCTGCCGGACTTTCTCTACCGCCCCTGGACCCTGGACGCAGAGCACGTGGAGGCGCGCAGCCTGCGCGACGCCACGCCCACCATCGACGTGGGTCTGGTCTGGCGCCGCGGCTCGCGCAGCCGCCCGGTGGTGACCGAGTTCATCGAGCTGGCGCGTGAGCAGTCGCGCAGCCACCGCGGACGCTGAATCTCCATGTCTCAGGGCCCCGAACGACAGGCCGTTTCTAGGATAATTCGAGGTTTGCATCCCACCCAGGGCGTGCCGTGCTTTCGTGTCGAAAGCGTCGCGCCCAGAACGCACAACACATGAGCCAAGCCGTCTTCTCCGTCGCCGACATCCGCAAGACCTTCCTCGACTTCTTCGCGGCCAAGGGCCATACCGTGGTCGAGTCCAGCCCGCTGGTGCCCGGCAACGACCCCACGCTGATGTTCACCAATTCCGGCATGGTGCAGTTCAAGGACGTGTTCCTCGGCACCGACAAGCGCAGCTATGTGCGCGCCGCGTCGGTGCAGGCCTGCCTGCGTGCCGGCGGCAAGCACAACGACCTGGAAAACGTGGGCTACACGGCGCGCCACCACACCTTCTTCGAGATGCTGGGCAACTGGTCCTTCGGTGACTACTTCAAGCGTGAGAGCCTGAAGTGGGCCTGGGAGCTGCTGACCGAGGTCTACAAGCTGCCCAAGGAGCGCCTGCTGGCCACGGTCTACGCCGAGGACGACGAGGCCTACGACATCTGGACCAAGGAAATCGGCCTGCCGCCCGAGCGCGTGATCCGCATCGGCGACAACAAGGGCGGCCGCTACAAGAGCGACAACTTCTGGATGATGGCCGACACCGGCCCCTGCGGCCCCTGCTCGGAAATCTTCTACGACCACGGTGACCACATCCCCGGCGGCCCGCCGGGCAGCCCCGAGGAAGACGGCGACCGCTTCATCGAGATCTGGAACAACGTGTTCATGCAGTTCAACATGGACGAGACCGGCGCCGTCACGCCCCTGCCTGCCCCCTGCGTGGACACGGGCATGGGCCTGGAGCGCCTGGCGGCCATCCTGCAGCACGTGCACAGCAACTACGAGATCGA
>DNQP01000102.1:0-5312 GCA_003500955.1 Curvibacter sp.
GCTCATGGGGCTGGTGGGCGGTCCTCACTGCATCGCCATGTGCGGTGCCGCCTGCGCTGGCATCGCTCAGGCGGGCGGTGAGCGCCGCAACGAAGCGCTGTGGACCTTCCAGCTTGGCCGCGTGATCGGTTATGCGGTGCTCGGCGGCCTGGCCGCAGCCTCCATCCAGGGCCTGGGCTGGCTCACCATCCAATCGGCGGCGCTGCGCCCGGTCTGGACCCTCTTTCACGTGGCGGCCTTGCTGCTGGGGCTGCTGCTCCTGTGGCGTGCCCAGCAACCGGTCTGGCTCGAAGGCGCAGCCCGCCGTCTCTGGCAGGGGGCGCGTGCGCTGGCCCTGAAGCGTGGGCGCGGTGCGCCCTTGGTGCTGGGCACGCTCTGGGCCTTGCTGCCCTGCGGCCTGCTGTACTCGGCCCTCCTGGTCGCCGCGATGACGGGGCAGGCGATGCAGGGTGCGGCGGTCATGGCCCTGTTCGCAGCCGGCACGGCGGTGTCCATGCTTGCCGGTCCCTGGCTCTGGTTGCGTCTGGGTGGGCAGGGGGCTTGGGGCATGCGCCTGGCGGGCCTGGCATTGGCGGCCAGTTCAGCCTGGGCGCTTTGGATGGGCCTGGCCCACGATGCGGCCCCCTGGTGTGTCACACCCGCGGCATGACGGGGGCGCGTGGGGTGCTTTGCCATAATCCACGCCCATGTCTGATGCACACGGCCCCGAGCCTTCGACCACCCATCTGGTCCTGATCCCCACCTACAACGCCGGCGCCAAGGTGCTGGAGACCGTGCGCGAGGCCCTGCAGCACTGGGCCCCGGTCTGGGTCGTGGTGGACGGCAGCACCGATGGCACGGGTGCGCAGCTGCAGACCCTGGCCCGGGAGTTGCCCCAGTTGCGCGTCTTCGTGCTCGAACACAACCAGGGCAAGGGCGCGGCCGTGCTGCATGGCCTGCAGGCCGCCCAGGCGGCCGGCTACACCCATGCCCTGACCATGGACTCGGACGGCCAGCACCCGGCGCACCTGATCCCGGCCTTCATGCAGGCCTCCCAGGCGCAGCCGCGGCACATGATCCTGGGCAAACCGGTCTTCGACGCCAGCGCGCCGGCCCTGCGCGTGCAGGGGCGCAAGGTCTCCAACGCCTGGGCCAATCTCGAGACCCTGTGGATGGGCATCGGCGATTCGCTCTATGGTTTTCGCGTCTACCCCGTGGCCCCGCTGGTGGAGATCATGCGCGGCCAACGCTGGATGCGGCGCTTCGACTTTGACATCGAGGCCGCCGTGCGCCTGTGCTGGCGTGGTGTCTGGCCGGTCAACCTCGACGCGCCGGTCAAGTACCTGCAGGCCGGCGAGGGCGGGGTGTCGCACTTCAACTACCTGCGCGACAACGCCTTGCTGACCTGGATGCACACCCGGCTCATGTGCGGCTTCCTGGTGCGCCTGCCGCTGCTCCTGGCCCGGCGCCTCGCCGGTCGGCCGGACTGAAGACCTGGGCTTACTCCCCATGGTTTGCGGGGGGATTTTGGATAAAATCCATCGCTTGTTCGCGGTTTCAGGACCCACCTGTGCTGCGGCATCCTATAAACATAATTCCCAGGACATCCGCCAGCCTGCCCATCCACCGGCAGCCGACGGCAGGCCAGGGGAGGCCAGAGGGTAAAAGCCAGCATGTTGCGTCAGATCATCCAGGACTTCGTGGTCCAGCAATTCAACGTCGATCCAGCCGAGTTCGACCGCGCCGATCTCATGGTCAAGGACCTCGGCCTGGACTCGCTGGGCGTGGTGGAAATGCTCTTCGAGGTGGAAGACCTCTACGGCTTCCAGGTGCATGAACCGGCGCGCTACAGCGGCATGAGCTTCAACGACATGGTGGCCGACATCGAGGCCACGATCCGCGCCGCCCACAACGGCCAGCTGCCCGAGCCCGCCACGCTGCAGGGCAAGGCGGCCTGAGCCGTCCCATTTCCTCCGGCATGACGCACACGCTGCAGCGCGTCGTCGTCACGGGCATCGGCCTGCTGACGCCGCTGGGTCTGACACGCCAGGCCAGCTTCGAACGCCTGCTGCGCGCCGAAGGCGCCGTGCGGCCTGCGGCAGCCGAGATCACCCAATGGTTGCCGAACGCCCTGTCGGCCGACGTCGATCCCGCGTTCGCGCAGCCGCTGGACCGCAATGAACAAGGCCTGGACCGCGCCACGCAGTTGGCCCTGCTGGCCAGCCGCGAGGCCCTGGCCGATGCCAAGGCCGAGGCCTGGGACCTGGACCCCGACCGTGTCGGGGTCTATGCCGGCATCGGCCTGGGCGGGGCGACCACCGGTGAGGCGCTCTACAAGCGCCTGTACGAAAGCCTGCAGGCCGGACGCAACCCGACCGTGATGCACCCGCTGTCGGTGCCGCGTCTCATGCCCAATGCGGCCACGGCGGCCATTTCCATGGCGCACCGGTTCCGCGGCCCCACGCACACCTACAGCGTGGCCTGTTCCTCTTCGGCCATGGCCCTGGGCGAGGCCTGCCGCAGCATCCGCCACGGCTACGCCGATGCCATCGTGGTCGTGGGCGCCGAGGCCATGAACGTGCCTGGCGTCTTCATGGCCTGGAACGCGCTGCGCGTCATGGCCAAGCCCCACCCCGGCGATCCGGCCGCGAGCTGTCGCCCCTTTGACAAGGACCGCAGCGGCTTCGTGCTGGCCGAGGGGGCGGCCGCCTTGGTGCTGGAAACGGCGGCGTCAGCCCTGCGCCGTGGCGCCACGATCTACGGTGAGCTCTGCGGCTACGGCAGCAGCAGCGACGCCGAGCACCTGACCCTGCCGTCGAGCGCGGGGCAGTACCGCGCCATCCGCATGGCGCTCGACGATGCCGGCCTGGCGCCCGAGGCCATCGACTATGTCAACGCGCACGGCACGGCTACCGAGGCCGGCGACGTGATCGAGAGCGAGACCCTCGCCCAGGTCTTCGGCGACCATGCGCGGCGTCTGCCCGTCAGCTCCACCAAGGCCCTGCACGGCCACCTGATCGGTGCGGCCGGTGCCACCGAGTTCGCCTTCAGCCTGCTGGCCCTGCACAGCGGCAGCATCCCGCCGACCGCTTACCTGGACAACCCCGATCCGCGCTGCACCCTGGACTACGTGCCGCGCGAGGCGCGCCACGGCCAGACCCTGCGTGCCGTGATGTCCAACTCCTTCGCCTTCGGCGGCAGCAACGTGTCGCTGATCGCGCGGCGCTACGAATGAACCGACGCGGGCAGGCGGCATGAGCGAGGCCCTGGTCTACCCGATCGAACTCGATGCCGCAGGCATCCATGCCCTGCTGCCGCACCGCGGCGAAATGCAGCTCGTGCAGTCACTCACCGTGCTGGACCATGACCATTTCCAGGCCAGGGCCTGCTGGTCGGCCGACAGCGCCGTGCTGCGCGGGCACTTTCCGGGCCTGCCCCTCGTGCCCGGGGTGATGCTGGTCGAGCTTGTGGCCCAGGTCGCCGGGGCCGGCATGCGTGCGGGCTCGCCCGTGGCGCGCCGGCTCGAAGGCGACTACGTGGGCCTGCTGGCCGGCATCCGCAAGTGCAGCTTCAAGCGCCCGGTGCGGCCAGGCGAGGTGGTCGAGGTGGACTTGCGCACCCGTCCCATGTCCGAGACGGCCGCGGCGGTTTCGGCCCAGCTAACGATCGGTGGCGCCGAGGCCGCCCAGGTGGAGATCCTGGTGATCAATACGCCGCGCGCTGCGCTCGACCAGACCCTGGCGGCTACGCGCGACTCAGCCGCGGCCTGACACGCCGCCTTGCAGTTCCTGCCGGAAATAGGCTTCCAGTTCAGCGAGTGCGGTCCCCGTGTACTCCGGCGGCTCGAAGCGCCGCCCCAGGCGCGCGCGGATGGTCAGCGGCAGCTCCGGCGGCCGCAACAGGCCCCAGTCCTTGCCCAGGTAGGGCGTGGAGAATTCCAGGATCACCACCTGCAGCGGCACGCGGCTCTGTTTGGACAGCAGGATGCAGGCGCTGCTCAGGGGATTGAGCGGAAAGTCCGTGGTGCGCGTGCCTTCGGGGAAGAGGATGAACTGCGCGCCCTCCTGCAGGCTGCGGGTCGAGTCCAGGATCATCTGGCGCGGGTCTTCGTTGCTCACGTAGCCCGCCATGCGCGCACCGATCCCGAACAGGGGGTTGTGCAGCAGACCGGCCTTGAGCACGCAGCTGGCATGGGGCAGCACGCTGAGCAGCAACACCGCGTCGAGCAGCGAGGGGTGGTTGGCCACGACGATCAGCGGCTGCCGGAGGTGACGCAAGGCCTCCAGTTCATGCAGATCGATGCGCACCTGGCAGACGAGTTGCAGCCAGCGCAGGTAGAGGCCGAACCCGGCGCGGACGATGCCGCGTGCGGCGCGTCGCTGCAGATGCGAGGGCAGTCCCAGCAAGAGCAGAAACAAGGGCAGCAAGAGCAGGCAGCCCAGGGCCAGCATGCCCAGGCCCAGGACCATGGCGAACATTTCGTAGCCACGCCACAGCAGGCGCACGCGGGTCCGCTCCATCATCGCTGGTACGATCTCATCACAGGGACCGATTATTGACCATGACCATTGCTTCCCCGACGCCAGCGCGCACGCTCAACCAATTGCTCTGGCGTCTCTGGTGGCTCAAGGCGGCAGGCTCGGCGGTGTTCATCTGGGGTTTCTTCCAGGGCTATTTCCTTCTGCTGCGCTACCCGCATGCTGAGGTGACCGTGATGCCGCTGACCTGGCTCGACCAGATCACGCCCATGCAGTGGTGGGCCTGGATCCCCTACCTCTCGCTCTGGTTCTACACCTGCCTGCCGCCGGCCTTCATGCCGTCTTTGCGTCCCCTGGCCTATTACGGCCTGGCCGTGGGCTTGACCTGCCTTGCGGGCTTGCTGTGCTTCTATTTCTGGCCCACGGTCGTGCCGCCCTTCGAGCGGCCTGCAGGCAGCAGCCTGGCCATGCTCGAAGGCGTGGACACCGCGGGTAACGCCTGTCCTTCGCTGCACGTGGCCATCGCCTTCTATTCAGCCTTCTGGCTCCAGGCCCAGCTGCGCGCCGTCGGCGCGGGGCGTGGCTGGCAGGCCGTGAACTGGCTCTGGTGCGCGCTCATCGTCTATTCGACGCTGGCGACCAAGCAGCATGTGTTCATCGATGTGCTGGGCGGCCTGCTGCTCGGTGGCGCCGGTGCCGTGCTGGCGCTGACGGGCTACCGGCGCTGGTTCGCGGGGCGCTTTCTTCCGGTCTGAGGCTCAGACCATGCCGCCGTTGACCGAGATCACCTGGCCGGTGATGTAGGCCGCGGCCTCGGAGGCGAGGAAGCCGACGAGGGCCGCCACTTCCTCGGGT
>DNQP01000102.1:5617-8938 GCA_003500955.1 Curvibacter sp.
CGAGGGCCGCCACTTCCTCGGGCCGGCCGGCGCGCTTCATGGGCACCAAGCGTGCAATCTCTTCGGCGCCGAAGGCTTCCTGGCTCATCTCCGAGGCGATGATGCCCGGCGCGATGGCATTGACCGTGATGCCGCGGCTGGCCAGCTCCAGCGCCAGCGTCTTGCTGGCCGCGTGCAGCCCGCTCTTGGCGGCCGCGTAATTGCTCTGGCCGCGGTTGCCCGTGAGTCCAGCGATCGAGGTGATGGTGACGATGCGGCCCCAGCGCGTGCGGATCATGGGCATCGTCAGCGGCTGCGTGACGTGGAAGAAGCCGTGCAGCGAGACGTCGATCACGCGGTGCCATTGCGCGCTCGTCATGCCGGGGAAGACCGCGTCGTCGTGGATGCCGGCATTGTTGACCAGCACCTGGATGGGCTGCTGCGCCACCAGCGGTTCCAGCGCGGCGCGGGTGGCGGCCTCGTCGGCCACGTCGAAGACCACGGTCGAGGCTGAGCCACCGCCGGCGACGATCTCCTCACGCAGCGCCTCGGCCGCGGCCGCATTGCGGTTGGCGTGGACGATGACGTGCAGGCCATCGGCCGCAAGTCGGCGGCAGATGGCCGCGCCGATGGCGCCGCTGCCGCCGGTGACGAGTGCATATTTCATAGGGAAGCCTGTGAGATGGTGTGCATTATCGAGGGCACCCGTGGAACTGGCTTTGCCGGGCCAGTGGGTGCGCCCCCCTTGAGGGGCTGAGGGCTGCGGCTCCACGTCTGCCTGCGCAGACGTGGACAGCCCGAAGAGCCATGGCCTCTGGCCATGTCACAGAGTGCCGCAAGCGGCTCAGGGGGTGCCTGCATCTAGCATGACGCTGGCGCGCCCGCTCAGTACCGTTCGGCCCGCTGCTTCGAGGCGAAAGCCGTAGAGGATGGTGTGCGCATCGCCCGAGAGGCGTTCGGCATGCACCTGCAGCTCGGGGCCGAGTTCGTCCAGGCGCGCGCCTTCCCACTGCACGTCGCGCACGCTGGTGAGGAAGCCCGCCGCCGGCGCCGTCTCACTGCCCGCGAGCAGAGCGCCGTGCACGGCCATGGCCTGGGCTGCGTACTCGATGCCGTTGGCCATGCCCAGGGTGCCGGCGTCGGCCAGCGGGTGGTCGGCCCGGGCGTGGCTGGTGGCCAGGCAATGGATGTGCGTCGCGTCCCAGGCCAGCACGCGCTCGAGCAGGCACATGCTGCCCGCATGCGGGATGCGCGCGGCGATCCAGGCGTGGTCAGGCAGCAGGCTGGATGCCGACATCGAGCGCCACTCCCTCCAGGTAATCGAGCGCCACCCGGCCGCGTGTGCCCCGGGCGATTTCCCGCAGCAGCGGCAGGCTGCGTGCCGCCGGTGCGCCTTTGCGCAGCGCCTCCAGCGCCGCATCGTCCAGCGCCTCGGCGCTACGCGGGCTGAGCCCCAGGTCGAGGGTGGCCAGGGTGCCACGCCCGGCCTCGGGTGTCAGCAGCAGGGCCAGGCCAAAGGGCTGGCTGATGCGACGCGAGGCACCCAGCGGGCCGGGGTAGGGGGTGTCATAGGTCAGCAGCAGGCAGGGCTCCTGCGCGCTGCGCACCTGGGTGGCCGCTTCGAGCAGACCGGCGGCGAAGGAGCCATCGTAGGCACAGAGGCTGGTCGTGGTGGCGCGGCAGGCCGTGGCGATGCTCCAGTAGCCCGAGGGCGCGTTGTGCACCGAGTTGTGGAAGCGGGTGGGCGAGACCGCACGGTCGGCCGAGGCCAGGGTCTCAAGGATGGCGTGGCAGTTGTCGCAGTCGCCACCGCTGGATGTGAAGACCGAGCGCAGGGTGGACGCATCGGCGCCCGCCTGACGGATGGCCTCGAAGCCCACGGCGAAGGCCAGCTTGATGGTGGTGCCGGCGCGGCGGCGTTCGGCCGCGGGCAGGGCCTCGGGCGCGGGCAGCTGGATGGGCGCGCTCGCGTAGGTGCTGCGCCCGGCCAGCACGTCCGCAGTCTGGGCCCAGCCCGTGAGGCCCGGGCCGTAGACGCCGATGCCTTGCACATGGACGGTCAATGTCATGCCGCTGCTCCCGCCTTGCTGAGCACCATACTGCAGTTGCTGCCGCCAAAGCCGAAGGAATTGCTGAGCACGTGTTGCAGAGGTTGTTCGAGGTTGCGCAGCAGATAGCGCGCCTTGAGCTTGGGATCGAGGGCTTCGGTGCCGCAGCCGCCGGGCGCCAGGTTGTGCTTGAGCGCGAGGGCGCAGAGGACGGCCTCGATGCCGCCGGCCGCGCCCAGGGTGTGGCCCGTATGGCCCTTGGTCGAGCTGCAGGGCGTGTCGGTGCCAAAGAGGGCGGTGACCCCCTGGTCCTCGGCCGCGTCGTTGCTGGGGGTGGCCGTGCCGTGCAGATTGATGTAGTCGATCTGCGCGGGCTGCAGGCCGGCCATGTCCAGCGCCTGCTGCATGGCCAGGCGCGCGCCCAGGCCTTCCGGGTGGGGCGAGGACATGTGGTGCGCGTCGCTCGACTCGCCGATGCCGCTCATCACAATGGCACCTGGGGCCACGCCATCGGCACGCTCGACCAGCACGAAGGCCGCAGCCTCGCCGATGGAGATGCCGTCACGCTGCGCGTCGTAGGGGCGGCAGGGCTGGCGCGAGACCAGCTGCAGCGAATTGAAGCCGTAGAGCGTGGTCAGGCACAGGCTGTCGACACCGCCGACGATGGCCGCGTCGATCAGGCCGCTGTCCATCATGCGCTGGGCATTGCCAAAGACCTTGGCGCTGGACGAGCAGGCGGTGGAGACCACGAAGGCCGGCCCCTGCAGCCCGAAATAGGCGCGCACGAAGTCGGCCACGGAGTAGCTGTTGTGCGTGCGCCGATAGTCCAGCGGCTGCGTGAAGTCCCCGGTGGCCGGGTCGCGGTGGCGGTAGGCCAGCTCGGAGCTCAGGATGCCCGAGGTGCTGGTGCCCAGGAAGACGCCGATGCGTTGAGCGCCATGCCGTGCCATGGCGGCCTGCACGGCCGCGACAAAGCCGTCCTGCTCCAGCCCGAGCTGGGCCAGGCGGTTGTTGCGGCAGTCGTAGGCGGCGAGGTCGGGGCGCAGCGTCAGCGCGTCGACCTCGGGCACTTCGCCGATGCAGGTGTCCAGATCCACGGTTTCCCAGCGGCGGGCGCGCACACCGCTGCGCTGATCGCGCAGGGCCTGCAAGGTGGGTTCAAGTCCGGCGCCCAGGGCGCTGGTCATGGTGTAGGCGGCAAGATGGAGGGCGGGCATGAAAGACAGAGGCAGCAGGCGGGACGCCCGGCTCAGAGCGCCGATTTTACCGGGGGGCTGGGGATCGGGCTGGCGAG
>DNQP01000127.1 GCA_003500955.1 Curvibacter sp.
CGCAGGTTGCCCCGGCACAGCCGGGCTCACAGACACCAGGGTCGCCTTTTCTTTGGGTACTTTCTTTTGGCGAAGCAAAAGAAAGTACCTCGGCCGCCGGGCCGAGACCCGGCAAGCCACACTCGCTCGGGCCTCGACCGGCTGAGCACGGCCACAACAGCGAGCTTGAGATGCCAGTCACCCCCGCGCCAGGCACGCACCCAAGTTGTAGGAAAATCCCATCTATGACCACCCGCCCCGTCCGTTCCCAGTACGAAGACTTCATGCGCCACGTGTACACCACAGGCGTACCTAAGACCGACCGCACGGGCACGGGCACACGCAGCGTGTTCGGCCACCAGATGCGCTTCGACCTCAACGAAGGCTTCCCGCTGGTGACGACCAAGAAGGTGCACCTCAAGTCCATCATCTATGAGCTGCTGTGGTTCCTCACGGGTTCGAGCAACAACAACTGGCTGAAGGAACGGGGCGTCACCATCTGGGACGAATGGGCCCGGCCTGATGGCGACCTGGGCCCGGTCTACGGCGTGCAGTGGCGCAGCTGGCCCACGCCCGACGGCGGCCACATCGACCAGATCAGCGAAGTCATCAAGACACTCAAAAACAACCCCGACTCGCGCCGCATCATCGTCAGCGCCTGGAACGTGGCCGAGCTGAACAAGATGGCGCTGATGCCCTGCCACGCCTTCTTCCAGTTCTACGTCGCTGAAGGGCGTCTCAGCTGCCAGCTCTACCAGCGCAGCGCCGACATCTTCCTCGGCGTGCCCTTCAACATCGCCAGCTACGCCCTGCTCACGCACATGATCGCGCAGCAGTGCGACCTGGGCGTGGGCGACTTCATCTGGACCGGCGGCGACTGCCATATCTACAGCAATCACCACGAACAGGTGGAGCTGCAGCTCTCGCGCACGCCTTATCCCTATCCCACGCTGCACATCAAGCGCCGGCCGGATTCGATCTTCGACTACCAGTACGAGGATTTCGAGGTGCTGGACTACCAGTGCCATCCGGCCATCAAGGCACCGGTGGCGGTCTGAGCAGGGCCCGGCGCTCGTGATCAGCCGCAAGCAGCTCGTCACGCTGGTCGCCCTCACGCTGATGTGGGGCATCAACTGGCCGATGATGAAGTTCTCGCTCAGGGAACTCTCGCCGCTGTACTTCCGCGCGCTCACCATGAGCTGCGGCGCGATCTTCCTTTACAGCTTCTACCGCGCACGCGGCCTGCGCATGCTGCCGCAGGGCGCGGAATGGCGCTCGGTGGTGACGCTGGGCCTCCCCAACATGCTGGGCTGGCACACGGTGTCCATCCTGGGCGTCAAGGAACTGGCCTCGGGGCGCGCCGCCATCCTGGGCTTCACCATGCCGATCTGGACCGTGTTGCTGGGCGCGCTCTTTCTCGGCCAGCGCCTGACGCAGCGCACGGTGGTGGCCGTGATTGCCGTGGCGGTCGCGATCGGCCTGCTGACCTCCAGCGAGTTCACGGCGCTCACCGGCCGGCC
Source organism: Curvibacter sp. (assembly GCA_003500955.1). Classification (GTDB taxonomy): domain Bacteria; phylum Pseudomonadota; class Gammaproteobacteria; order Burkholderiales; family Burkholderiaceae_C; genus Hylemonella. The sequence continues at coordinate 1,500 of DNQP01000127.1, forward strand.
GCTGGGCATCGTCTGGATGGAGATCGCCGCCATCAGCTGGGCCGTCGGCACGCTGATGATGCGGCGCGCCCAGCTGACCCTGCCCGTGGAGACCCTGACGATCTGGATGATGATCCTGACCTCGGCATGCCTCTGGCTCATCGCCTTCGCCAGCGAACCCTGGCCGAGCTGGCAGTTCAGCGCGCCCATGTGGGCCAGCCTGGTCTACGGCGCCTTCATCAACTACGGCTTCGCCCAGACCCTCTGGACCGGGCTGGCGCGTCATCTGCCGCCGGCCACCAGCGCCATGAGCGTGATGGCCATCCCGCTCGTGGGTACGCTCAGCGCCACCTTCATCGTCGGCGAGTGGCCAACCTGGCAGGACTACCTGGCCATCGTCTTCGTCATGGCGGCCATCGCCGCCGTGCTGCTGCCCACCCGGAAAGCTCCCGCATGAAACTGCACCTGATCTTCGCGCGCGCCGCCAACGGCACCATCGGCAAGAACGGCACCATGCCCTGGCACCTGCCCGAGGACCTGGCCCACTTCAAGCGCACCACGCTGGGCGCGCCCGTCGTCATGGGCCGCAAGACCTGGGAATCGCTGCCGCCGCGCTTTCGCCCCCTGCCCGGTCGCACCAATGTGGTCGTGACACGCCAGCGCGGCTGGCAGGCCGAGGGGGCACAGGTCGCGCACTCGCTGGACGAGGCGCTGCGACGCTGCGGCGACGCGCCTGATGCCTGGATCATCGGCGGCGCCGAGATCTACGCCCAGGCCCTGCCCCTGGCGAGCACGGCCGTGGTCACCGAGATCGAGGCTGATTTCGAGGGCGACGCCTTTGCGCCACAATTCGGCCCCGGTTGGCAGGAAGTCCGGCGCGAGGCCCGTGTCTCGGCCACTGGCCTGAAATTCAGCTTTGTCACCTACACCCACACCCCAGGAGTCTGATCCATGTCCTCAGGCGGCTTTCACGTCCACGGCCCGCACGACCACGAACTCGAACACGCCACGCAGGCCGCGGCCCATGGCGAGCATGGCAGCGGCATGACCAACCAGATCGCCATGTTCACGGCCATCATCGCCACGGTCGGCGCCATCTTCGCCTACATGGGCGGCGCCACCCAGGCCAATGCCGGGCTGTACAAGAACAACGCGGCGCTGAAGAAGACCGAGGCCGCCAACCAGTGGAACTACTTCCAGGCCAAGAGCACCAAGCAGTCGCTGGCCGAGGTCTCGCGTGACCTGACCGTCAAGGAGGCCGAGCGTGAGAAATACCAGGCCAAGATCGACCGCTACGAGAAGGAAAAAGGCGAGATCAAGGTCGTGGCCGAAAAGCTCGAGGCCGAGGCGACCGAGTGGGACCGCAAGAGCGATGAGCAGATCCATCTGCACCACCGCTGGGCCCAGGCCACCACCGTGCTGCAGGTCGCCATCGCCATGGCCGCCATCGCCCTGCTGACGCGCAAGAAATGGCTGGAATACGCCATGTTCGCCGGCGGCGCGATCGGCGTGGCCATCGGCGGGCTGGCCCTGCTCCACATCTGAGGCCCGCGCGATGAAGCTCGCGACCTGGAACGTCAACTCGCTCAATGTGCGCCTGCCGCAGGTGCTGGACTGGCTGGCCGCCCACCCGGTGGACGTGCTGGCGCTCCAGGAACTCAAGCTCACCGACGACAAGTTTCCCTTCCCGGACTTTGCCGCCGCGGGCTACCAGGCCCAGAGCTTCGGCCAGAAGACCTACAACGGCGTGGCCCTGCTCTCGCGTGCGCCGATGCAGGCTGTGGTGCGCAACATCCCCGGCTTCGAGGACGAGATGGCGCGCGTGATCAGCGCCACGATCAGCGGTGTGCGGGTGATCGGCGCCTACTTCCCCAACGGCCAGGAGCCGGGCTCGGACAAGTTCGCCTACAAGATGCGCTGGTTGGACGCGCTGCGCGAGTGGGTGCGCGGCGAATTGCAGCAGCACCCGCGGCTGGTGCTCATGGGTGACTACAACATCACCTTCGATGACCTCGACGTCTGGGACCCTGTGGGCCTGAAGGACAGCATCCATTGCACGGTGGAAGAGCGCACGCAGCTGCAGGCCCTGATCGCCCTCGGCCTGCACGACAGCGTGCGGCTTTTCCCGCAGCCCGAGCGCAACTACTCCTGGTGGGACTACCGCAACATGGCCTTCCGTCGCAAACAAGGCCTGCGCATCGACCACATCCTGATCAGCGAGGCGCTCAAGCCCCTGGCCACAGCTTGCGCTGTCGATCCCACGCCCCGCAAGAACGAGCGCCCGAGCGACCACGCGCCCGTGGTGCTGGAACTGCAAGGGCTCTGAGGTCTGGCCGGGCCATGCACACCCTGGCCTACGCCCTCTTCCCCACGCCCCTGGGCTTGTGCGGCATCGCCTGGAGCGCACAGGCCCTGACGGGGGTGCAGTTGCCCGAAGCCGATGCAGCGGCCACACGCCAGCGCCTGGCGCGCCGCTTTCCCGGCCTCAGCGAAGATACGCCGCCGCCCTTCGTGCAAGCGGCGATGGCCGCCATCACGGCGCTGCTCGAAGGCCATCCCCCCGAGCCCCGCGACCTCACCCACCTGCCGCTGGACATGGCAGGGGTGCCCCCCTTCCACCAGCGCGTCTACGAACTCACGCGCCGTATCCCGCCCGGCGAAACCCTGACTTATGGTGAGGTGGCAAAGCGCCTGGGCGAACCGGGCGCGGCCCGCGCCGTGGGCCAGGCCCTGGGCGCCAACCCCTTCGCCCCCGTCGTGCCCTGCCACCGCGTGCTGGGCGCGCAGACGGGTACCGGCGGCTTCTCAGCCCATGGCGGGCTGCAGACCAAGCTGAAGATGCTGGAAATCGAGGGCGCGCGCTTTGGCGGCCCCGGCTTGTTCGACTGAGGCCATCGCCGGTGTTGATGCGAGGGACGCCGTGGAACGGGCTTGGCCCGGCCACTGGCGTCGTCCCCCTTCGCGCAGCAGAAGGGGGAAGCGGCGCAGCCGCTCAGGGGGTTACTCTTCTAACCCCAGTTCCTGGATCTTGCGCGTGATGGTGTTGCGGCCGATGCCCAGCTTGTGGGCGGCCTCGATGCGACGGCCGCGTGTGGTGTCGAGCGCGGTCAGGATGAGCTTGCGCTCGAAACGACGCGTCAGCTCGTCCCACACGTCCATGCGCCCGCTGAGCAGCAGGCTCATGGCCTCGGCCTGGAGGCCGCTCTCCCAATCGGCCGCGGATGCAGGCGCCAGCCCCAAGGCAGCGGGCTGCGCCCCGTCTGCGCCACCGGCCGGCGCCGGGACGGCGGCCGCCGGGGCCGGCACCCCTTCGCCCACGGCAAGACCGATCTCCGGGGGCAGATCCTTGGGTTCGATCACCTGGGCCGGTGCCATGACGGTCAGCCAGTGGCAGACGTTCTCGAGCTGGCGCACATTGCCGGGGAAGCTGAAGCGGCTGAGCTTTTCCAGCGCCGCATCGGAGATGCGCTTGGGCTCGACGCCGAGCTGGCGGGCACTCTGCTGCAGGAAGTGGCGCGCGAGCATGGGGATGTCTTCGCGTCGCTCGCGCAGAGCCGGCAAGCGCAGGCGGATGACGTTGAGGCGGTGGAACAGGTCTTCGCGGAACACCCCTTCCTTGACGCGCTGTTCCAGGTCCTGGTGCGTCGCGGCGATCACGCGCACATTGGCCTTGACGGCGCTGTGGCCGCCCACGCGGTAGAAGTGGCCGTCCGAGAGCACGCGCAGCAGGCGGGTCTGCAGGTCGAAGGGCATGTCGCCGATCTCGTCGAGGAAGAGCGTGCCGCCCTCGGCCTGCTCGAAACGGCCGCGGCGCATGGTCTGCGCGCCCGTGAAGGCGCCGCGCTCGTGGCCGAAGAGCTCGCTCTCCAGCAGATCCTTGGGAATGGCCGCGGTGTTGATGGCCACGAAGGGGCCGTTGGCGCGCGGCGAATGCTTGTGCAGCGCGCGTGCCACGAGCTCCTTGCCCGAACCCGATTCGCCCGTGATCAGCACGGTGACGTTGCTCTGCGAGAGCCGGCCGATGGCACGGAACACATCCTGCATGGCCGGCGCCTGGCCCAGCATCTCGGGCGCGGCGGTGATGCTCTCCTGCGCGACTTCCTCGCGCTGGCTCTCGTCGACCGCACGGCGGATCAGCTCGACCGCCTTGGGCAGGTCGAAGGGCTTGGGGAGGTATTCGAAGGCGCCGCCCTGGAAGGCCGACACGGCACTGTCCAGATCGGAGAAGGCCGTCATGATGATCACGGGCAGACCGGGATGGCGGGCCTTGACCTTCTCCAGCAACTCCAGGCCGGAGCCACCGGGCATGCGGATGTCGCTCACCAGCACCTGCGGGCCCTCGCCCTCTTCATCGAGCGCGGCCAGCACTTCCCGCGGGTTGGTGAAGCTGCGCGTGGGCATCTGCTCGCGCTGCAGCGCCTTCTCCAGCACGAAGCGTATGGACTGGTCATCGTCGGCGATCCAAATCGGCTTCATGTCGGCTACACCCTTTGCTCAAGCCGCCTGGTTCATGGCAGCGGTATCAGTATCTTGAAATCGGTCCGGCCTGGCTCGCTGTCGCACTCGATCAGGCCATGGTGCTGCTGGACAAAGGTTTGTGCCAATGTCAGCCCCAGGCCGGAACCGCCTTCCCGTCCCGACACGAGCGGGAAAAAGATGCGGTCCTTGATCGAGTCCGGCACGCCAGGCCCGTTATCGATGACATGCAATTCCAGTGCCAGCTTGTAGCGCTGCTTGCCGAAAGTGGTCTGCCTAGCGATCCGGGTGCGGAAGGTCAGCCGGGCCTCGCCCGCTGCAATGCGTTCATGCAAGGCCTGGCAGGCGTTGTGGGCGATGTTGAGCACGGCCTGGATCAGCTGCTCACGATCACCGCGGAATTCAGGGATGGAGGTGTCGTAGTCGCGCACGACCCGCAGGCCCCTGGGAAACTCGGCGAGGATCAAGGAGCGCACGCGTTCGCAGACCTCGTGGATGTTGACATCGCCCACCACATGCGGACGCCGGTGCGGCGCGAGCAGGCGATCCACCAGGGTCTGCAAGCGATCGGCCTCGTGGATGATGACACGCGTGTACTCGGTCAGCTGGCCGTCGATCTCCATCTCCAGCAGCTGAGCCGCACCACGGATGCCGCCCAGCGGGTTCTTGATCTCGTGGGCGAGGTTACGGATCAGTTCCTTGTTGGCCTGGGCCTGGTCGATCAGCCGTTCCTCGCGCTCCTGCCGCGCCTGCTGCTCCAGCGGCAGCATCTCGATCAGGATATCGCCCGGCTGGTCGGTCTGGGTCAGGATGACGTGAACCGGCAGTGGATCGCGCCCGGAGCGCTTGAGCCAGGCGTCATAACGCAGCGCAGCGAACTCGTTGGCGCGCAGACCACCCAGGGCCTGCAGCAGGACCTGGGGTTCGGTGTAGTACTCGGGAAGCTGCGACTCCTCGATGCTGCGCCGAGACATGCCGAGCGCATCTTCGAGCGCCGCATTGGCGTAGACCACGGCACCGTCGCCATGCACGACGGCGACCAGTGTGGCCAGAAGGTCAAAGGGCTGGAAGCGGCCCGCGGGGGAATCAGACGGTTTCAAGCCGCCTATTTTGACTCAGAAGCAGCGGCCGACGGCAGACGATCGAGTTCACGCCGCAGACCGGACAGATCGCTTTCATTGCGCTCGATGCTGGACTTGAGGTCGGCCACACGGTCCAGATACTTCTGGTGGTTGCGGAACTCGGGCCCCATCTTCTCGGGCTCACCGTTGTTGTATTCCCTGAGCAGATCGGCCTGCCGTGCCTCGGCCTTGCGCAGCTCGGCCTCGAGGATCATGCGCGCGTCGGCGTCACGCTGGCGCTGGCGCTCGGCCTCCAGATTGGACACGGCCTGGCTGGTGGCCGCCAGGCGCACGTTCTCGACCGGGCGGGGGCGCTGCACCACGGTGACATTGCCACCTTCGACCAGCTTGCAGCCCTTCTGGCCCGGCTGGACGGTGTTGGTGTACTCATTGCCGCAACGGTAAATGCGATTGCCCTGAGCGTGGGCCAGGCCGGCAACTCCCAGGTTTGCTACGAAAAGCGTAGCTGTCAACGACATCAGGTAGGTCTTCTTCATGGTGGTCTCCGCGCATCGCAATGCAGGGGCGGTCTGTCAGTATCCTCATTTTCGGCCGGAATTCAAAGCCCCTGGCGTGTCCGGAAATGAAAAAGGACGGCCGAAGCCGTCCTTTTTTTGCGACAGGCTGTAACGACGTACAGCCTGCTGCGCTGATCACAGCGAGTAGTACATGTCGTACTCGACCGGATGCGGTGCCATGCGGAAGCGCGTGACTTCGCCCATCTTGAGCTCGATGTAGGCGTCGAGCATGGAGTCGGTGAACACACCACCCTTGGTCAGGAAGGCGCGGTCCTTGTCCAGATACTCCAGCGCCTGGTCCAGGCTGTGGCAGACGGTCGGCACCAGCTTGTCCTCTTCCGGGGGCAGATGGTACAGATCCTTGGTGGCGGCCTCGCCCGGGTGGATCTTGTTCTCCACACCGTCCAGACCGGCCATCATCAGGGCCGAGAAGCACAGGTAGGGGTTGGCAGACGGATCGGGGAAACGCGCCTCGATGCGGCGACCCTTGGGATTGGCCACGAAGGGGATGCGGATCGACGCAGAGCGGTTGCGCGAGCTGTAAGCCAGCTTCACCGGGGCTTCGAAGCCGGGCACCAGGCGCTTGTAGCTGTTGGTGCCGGGGTTGGTGATGGCGTTCAGGGCACGGGCATGCTTGATGATGCCGCCGATGTAGTACAGGGCGAAATCGCTCAGGCCGGCGTAGCCGTCACCGGCGAACAGGTTCTTGCCGTCTTTCCAGATGGACTGGTGCACGTGCATGCCGGAGCCGTTGTCGCCAGCGTAGGGCTTGGGCATGAAGGTGGCGGTCTTGCCGTAGGCATTGGCCACGTTCCAGACCACGTACTTCAGGACCTGGGTCCAGTCGGCGCGCTCGACCAGGGTCGAGAACTTGGTGCCGATTTCGTTCTGGCCGGCGCCGGCCACTTCGTGGTGGAACACTTCAACCGGGATGCCCAGGGATTCGAGGATCAGGGACATCTCGGCGCGCATGTCCTGCGTGCTGTCGACCGGGGGCACCGGGAAGTAGCCGCCCTTGGTGGTGGGACGGTGACCGCGGTTGCCGCCTTCAAGCTGCTTGCCGCTGTTCCAGGGGGCTTCGTATTCGTCGATGGCGAACATCACGTTGCCGGGCTCGTTGCTCCAGCGCACGCCGTCGAAGATGAAGAATTCGGGTTCGGGGCCGAAGTAGGCGGTGTCGCCGATGCCGGAAGCCTTCAGGTAGGCTTCGGCGCGCTTGGCGATGGAGCGCGGATCGCGGTCATAGGCCTTGCCGTCGCTGGGCTCGACCACGTCACACTGCAGGAACAGCGTGGTTTCTTCGAAGAAGGGGTCGATGTTGGCGGTGTTCGGGTCGGGCATGAGCTGCATGTCCGAGGCTTCGATGCCCTTCCAGCCGGCGATGGACGAACCATCGAAGGCGTGGCCGGAAGTGAACTTGTCTTCGCCGAAGGCCGACACGGGCACGGTCACGTGCTGCTCTTTGCCACGGGTGTCAGTGAAGCGGAAATCAACGAACTTGACTTCGTTTTCCTTCACCATCTTCATCACGTCTGCGACGGTCTTGGCCATCTGGTACTCCTGGTAGGAAGGTTGATTAAAAGTTACGCTGGCACATGAATGCAGTTTCTGTGCCAATCCGGTTCATGCCGGTCGCGAACGAATCGGCTATTTTGCCCTGAGTTTCCACGCCTGACGGCCTCTCTCGATGCACCAGACCAGAAACATTCGCAGCGAGAGATTCATTTTGGTGCGAAAAATATGCACCAAAATGGTAATTCATGTTTATCGCACCAATTCGGGGCCTGTTTTCGTATCCAGCGCTTTCAGACCAGCCAGCAAATCGGCATAGGCAGCAGGCACCCGCGTGGCCTCGCCTTTCACGCCGAGCTCGATGTGGCGACCGTGCTGTGGATGGTCCACACTGGGCAGGCTGAAGACCTTGACCCCGGCATGCCGGGCCTCGATCGCCTCCATCAGCGGCGTGAGCGCGGCCTCCATGGCACCGTAGACGATGACCGACTGTTCCCGCCAGGCCTGGCGGTGAAACAGCTGGGCATAGTGCGTGTCCAGCACCCACTCGATCATGGGCCAGGCCATGACGGGAAAACCCGGCACGAAGTACACCGCGCCACGCCCACCCGGCGAAGGGCAGCTGAAGCCCGGGATCTTGTTGTAGGGATTGGGGATGATGTGCGCATCCCGCGGGAAGACGCCCATGTTGAGCCGGTGCACGTTGTCCGCACGGTCCGGCTCATAAGGCCGGCCCTGCTCGCGCGCCACATCCTGCATGCGCTCGCGGATCAGCGCTTCGGCCTGCGGGTGCAGGGCCAGGTCCACACCCAGGGCACGCGCTGCGCACTGACGCGTGTGGTCATCAGGCGTCGCGCCGATGCCACCGCAGGAAAACACCACATCGCCCGAGGCAAAGGCACGCTGCAGCGCCGCCGTGATGCGTTGCGGATCGTCGCCCACATAGTCGGCATAGGCCAGTTGCAGGCCGCGCGCTGACAGCAGCTCGATCACCCGGGGCAGGTGCTTGTCGGCCCGCTTGCCCGAGAGGATTTCGTCACCGATGATGATCAGCCCGAAGGCGGTCTGGACCTCAGACATGGGGCGGCGCATCAACGTCAGCCTCGGGCTCGGGCAGGACACGCACCGGCGCGGCCAGCGGCTCCTGGCGCAACGCGTCCAGGGCGGCCAGCCCGTAGTGGGTGAACCAGAGCGAGGCGAAGATGAAGACGAAGGTGTAGATCCAGATGGCCAGCGGCACCAGCAGCGGCGCCAGCACCACGGCCATGGCCCCCACGGCCCAGATCAGGCCCGGGGCTGCGCCCATGTAGCCGGCCACCACGCCGATCGCCAAGAGGGGGTAGCGATGACGCTGCATGAGCTGCTCACGCTCGGCGCGACTCGCGTGCTGGGCCAGGGCGTCGTAGGCCATCACCCGCGAGGTCAGCCAGCCCCAGATCAGCGGCGGCAGCACGATCACCAGCGGGGGAATCAGCCACAGCGGCAGGCTCAGCAGCAAGGCCAGCAGGGCCAGCAGGGCCGAACCCAGGCTCTGGCCCACGCTGCCCCAGAAGCTGCCGCCCCGCGCCTCGACCAGCTGCGGAAATCGGCGTGCGGCGACCCGTTGGACCACCGCGGGCGTGACCAGCCAGGCCACCGCCAGCAGCGACAGGAGGATGACCAGCGGCAGCACCAGCATGATCAGCAGCAGGGGATCGAGCACGGTACGCAGATGGCCCAGGGACACGCTCTCGAGCCAGCGGTACAGGCTGTCGAGCAAGGCCCAATCGCTGAGCCAGCTGCGCAGGCCGACCAGGGCATCGTCCCAGAAGAGCCAGAACAGGCCCCCGGTCAGGGACACCACCAGCAGCAGTGGCAGCAGGGACAGCAGGATCACGCGCGGCTGCAGGCAGTAGGCCAGCGCGCGCCAGAAGGAATCGAGAAGAAGGCCCATGCCAGCAAGCATACCTTGCGACGCACTGCCGCGTGCTGTCAGGCGCGCCCCGCCAGGCGTTTCAAACCCAGCCACTGCTGGGCCCAGAAACCGCGACCATATTCGCGCCCCTGCTCCACCTGGTCGCGGATGCCGGTCGGGTCGTAGCGCTGCTCGAAGTTGGCACTGCCAAACAGCATGTCCCACCAGGGCAGCAGCACGCCGAAGTTGCAGCCACCCAGCTTCAGGCCCGGCGTCTCATGCCCGATCCCGATGCTGTGATGCCGCCGGTGAAAGCGCGGGCTGATCCACAGGCGCTCCCCCCAGCGGCCAAACCACAGCCGCAGATTGGCGTGCTGCAGGCTCTCGCTGAGCTGGGTGATGGCCACGATGGCGACGAACTGGCCCGGCGCCACGCCGATGAACTGCGCCACGGTCACCAGCAGCAGGTCGCGGATCAGGTCGTCGAGCAGGTGGTTGCGGTTGTCGCTCCACATCGTCATCTGGCGCTGCGAATGGTGCAGCGCGTGCAGGCGCCACCACCACTCGACACTGTGCTGCCCGCGATGCAGCCAATAGTCGAAGAAGTCCATGGCCACGAGGTAGATCAGCAGGCTCACGAGGGGCAGGTCGGTCACCCCCGGCCAGAGCTGGTCGAGGTGGAAGGTCGGCAGACCCAGCACACGCAGCTGGCCGATCAGGTCGTCCAGCACCGGCATGAGCGTGAAGAAGAGCGCGAGACGGAACAGTCCCAGACGATGGATCAGGGTGTAGATCACATCCACCCGGATCGCGGGTCGGTCGCTTACAGTCTCCACCGGCCGCCAACGCTGCAGCGGGGCGATGACTGCCAGCATGACGGCCAGCTGAAGCAGGCCGACGAGCAGCCAGCCGGTGCCGCTGTAGGCATCTTCCAGCCGGTTGCCCAGCCCGACCGCGAACGCCAGCGGCTGCACCAGGGTCTCGAACAGCCACTGGTGCGCCGCGTCGAATGCATCGACAAAGTAGTCCATGGCGGATTATTTCCTTGCCGGCGCGCGTCGTGCGATCCAGTCGCGATAGTCCGGATGCTCGCGCAGGGTCTGAAAACAGAAGCCGCGCGCCTTCAGTCCCTGGATCAGCGGCTCCAGCACGGCCGGTGCCCAGGGATCGCGGCGCGCCCAGATGCCCAGATGGGCCATGAGCACATCGCCGGGGCGGATGTCGCGCAGGGCCCTCTTGAGCAAAGCCTCGTTGGGATAGGTCTCACTCGCAAGCTCGTCGCCCAGGAAACCGGCCTGTGCCCAGCCCACGTGCTCATACCCGCAGGCACGGGCCGCAGCCAGCAGGGCGGGCGAGGTCTTGCCACCCGGGGCCCGGTACAGAGGCAGGGGTGTGCGGCCCGTGTGCTCCCGCAGCCGCTCACTCGCCGCGTCGATCTCGGCACAGTACTGGGCCGCGGTCCAGATCCGGTCCTGGCCGGCTTGAGGCCCGGCAGACGCGCGCACACGGAACCGCATGCTGCCGTCGGGCTGCGGCAGATCGGCACGCCAGTAGACATGGTCCAGGGTATGGGAAGCGAACTCATGGCCTTCGGCGGCGCGTGCGCGCCACCAGGACGCCCAGTGCGTGCCCAGGCTGCCATCGCCCACGCGCGTACGCTCGTCCGCGGCGAAGAAGGTCACACGCACCTCCTGGCGGCGCAGCACCTCGGCGACCAGCTCGGCCACGCCCATGTGACCGGTGTCGAAGGTCAGGTACACCGGCTTGGCACAGTCCTGTGCCCGCAACGCCCCCGCCGCGAGCACAAGGGCCAGCAGCAAGCCGAAGCTACTGGCGCGGCGCATGGTCCAGCGTCCAGACCCCGTGCGGGGATTTGCCCACACGCACCTGCCGTACGACCTGGCGCGTGGTGGTGTCGATCACGCTGAGCTTCTGGGCCCAGCGCGAGGAGAGCAGGATGTAGCGACCGTCGGCCGTCAGGTCCATGCAGTCCGGGCCGCCCGGGCCGGGGTACTGATCCACGACCGACATGGCCTTGAAGTCGATCTTGCTGATGGTGTTGGCCACGCGGTTGCTCACCAGCACATGCCGGCGATCTCCCACGGCACGAAAAGCGTGCGCGCCCTTGCCCGTGGGGATGAGTTGCACCGAGGCCGGTACCGGCATGGCCAGGTCGAACACCTCCACGCTGTCACCTCCGGTCAGACCGACCAGCAGGAAGCGGTCATCCGGTGTGCCGAAGACGTCGGCCGGCATGGGACCGGTCTTGACACGCCAGAGCTGCCGCTGCGTGGCCAGGTCGAAGGCCACCAGCTCGTCGCTGTCTTGCATGGTCACGAAGGCGGTGGTGCTCTTGCTGTCGATCCAGATGTGGCTGGGCGTGCGGCTCGTGGGGATACGCTTGGCCAGCGTCAGGTCCTGTCCGTTCCAGCGGTAGATGTCGACGTGGTTGAGCCGGTTGGCCGCGGTCACGAACCATTGCATATCCGGCGAGAACCGCAGGTGATAAGGGTCGAGGATGCCGCGGACCGTGCGCTGCACCTCGGCGGTGCGCGGATCGACGAAGGTCAGGCTGTCGCTGAAGGCATTGGCGATGATCAGCGACTTTTCGTCTGGCGTCAGGTAGAGGTGGTGCGGCTCCTTGCCCGTGTGAAAACGCTTGATCTCCTTCCAGCTCACCGGGTCGATCACACTGACGTCGGCGTCCTTGGAGTTGAGCACGAAGACGGGAGCCGGCTGCGGTTGGGCACGGACCGCGGCGGCCATCAAGGCCAGCCACACGAGGCAGACGCGGGACAAGGACAGGCGCATGGAGAGCTAGAAATAAGGGACCAGCTAGTGTAGCGGCCGCCGATGAGCCGACAGCCGCTGCGGACTTGCGCCAGCGCAAGGACGAACGATCAGACGCCCAGCAACGCCAGGTCCTGCGCCCGCAGCCAGCGCCACTGTCCCACGGCGAGGTCCGGCGGCAAGCGCAGTCCACCGATCTGTGAGCGATGCAGGGCTTCGACCCGGTTACCGGCTGCGGCGACCATGCGTTTGACCTGGTGGTACTTGCCGCCGGTCAGCGTCATGCGCAGGTGCAGCGGGTCGTCAAGCTCGCAGGCGGCCGCCCGCACCGGGCGCGGATCGTCATCGAGCACCACGCCCGCCAGCAACTTGGCGCACAGGCCGGCATCGGCCGGGTGCTTGAGCGTGACCTCGTAGACCTTGGGCACATCGCGCTTGGGGGAGGCCAGGCGATGGATGAGCTGCCCGTCATCGGTGAGCAGCAGCAGTCCGGTGGTGTCCTGGTCCAGACGGCCGACGGCCTGCACGCCCTGTACGGCCCCCTTGTTCGGCCGCTGGCGCAAGGGCGCAGGCAGCAGGGTGTAGACGCTGGGCCAGGCCGAAGGCTTCTGCGAGCATTCGATGCCGGCCGGCTTGTGCAGCATGATGCACGCGCGTACGTGGCACACCCAGTCCAGTCCCTGTACGCGCAGGCACAGCCCTTCGGGCTCGAACTCGGTGCCGGCATCGACGCAAGGCTGCCACTCATCGGTGGCCGCAGAGCGCACCAGCACATGCCCCAGCTGGATCAGCCCGGCACAGACCCGGCGTGTGCCAAAACCCTGGGCAAAAAGAATGTCCTGTAGCTGCATGGTGTGTTGTTCTTGTTCAGCCTTGTCCAAGACGCCTTCCCATGAATATGGGGGGAGCGTGGCGGATCCGCCGCTTGAAACGGCAATCAGGCAGGTTTTCCGTGCAAAAGTTCATCCACAAGCCCCTTCGCTCTGCTCCAACTTCACCGTTTTTGTTCACCATTGAGGCCGAGAACCTTACACTTTTTACAAACAACAAAGTGCTACTTATGAACGGGTATGCAGGGTGGATGATAGTCGCAGGCCTCATGGTCGTGAGTGGCGCACTCGGTGCGTACGCTTACGCCATGCACCTGAAAAAGCAGGACATGGCCAAGCGGCGCATCCCGCGCAAATGGCCGTTGGCGGTGCGAGCCATGGCCAACAGCCGCGAGAAGCTGGTCTGGCGCTGGATGATGCGCGCCTTCTCGGATCACCACGTCATGATCAAGCTGCCCGTGACACGCTTCACCATGCCCCAGGTGAAGGAAGAAGGACAGCACTGGTTCCAGATCCTCAGCGGCGTGTACTGCACCTTCACGGTCTGCAATGCCGACGGCCATGTCATCGGCTGCGTCGACGTGCCGGGCCCGCAAGGCCTGTCGCTGAGCAACCAGACGCTCAAACACACCCTGCTCTCACAATGCAACGTGCGCTACTGGGTGGTCGATCCCGATCACCTGCCCAGCCTGAGCACCATCCGCGCTGCCTTCCTGGGTGAGCAGGCCGTTCTCAAGGAAGAACTGGAACGCGTGCGCACCGAGACCGAGTTCAACCAGACCCGCGCCAACCTCAAGGCCGCACTTTCACGCCAGCGCAATGCACAACCCAGCGACTTCGCGCGTCTGGACGCCCTGCTGTCGGCCGATCCGCACAGCCACGAAGCCTACGAAAGCCACCTCTCCACGACCTGGAAGCACGACTCTTTCGTGGCACCGCTGGACAGCCGCTCTGGCGAGTTGCGCTGAAGGCCATCCCGACGGGCAAGAAAAAACCCGGCTGTCGCCAGCCGGGTTTTGCTTAGGTGGTGGAGCTGGGGGGATTTGAACCCCCGTCCGCGAGCCTTTTTCGTACAGTTCTACATGTGTAGTCGTCTGATTTGTGTCTCGCCCGATGCGTCGCGCAGCGACACGCTACGCATCAGACCAGTGCCCTATTTTCTCGTCCGCACCCAAGGCACCCGGGCGCAGACCAGCCAATATAAGTTCCCTTGCAGCCGGGAGGCTTACGCCCCCTTGCCCAGCCTATCGGCCAACTGTTGCAAGGCTCACCGAATTAAGCGGCGAGTGCGAAACGTTCGTCGTTTGCAGTTAGTTTTTTTCTGCGGTTTTACGAGGTAACAGAACCTCGACATGCCCTGCCACGCGTCCGAACCCACGTCGAAACCAGTGCAGCCCCTGAGGTACGTATTTTAGGCTGCAATCAGCAATTGCAAGAGCTCGGTCGGCGAATTGATGCTGGCATGTGCGCCCCAGTCGCTGACGTCGCCCTTGGCGCCGAGATAGCCGTAGGTGGCGGCGACCGTGCCCATGCCCGCGGCCAGACCGGCGACGATGTCGCGCTCGTCGTCGCCCACATAAAGACAGCGCTGCGGCTCCAGGCCCAGCCGCCTCGCCGCTTCGAACAGCGGCGCCGGATGGGGCTTGGGATGGGGCGTGGTGTCTCCACCCACGATGGCGCCAGCACTGGCGAACAGGGGCATGGCGCTGGTGAGCGGCAGGGTGAAGCGCTCGATCTTGTTCGTGACCACGCCCCAGGCCAGTTCGCGCTGCAGCAACTGCTCGATCAGTTCGGGGATGCCGGCAAAGGCGTAGGTGCGTGCCGTCATGCAACGCTCGTAGTTGGCCATGAACTCCTCGCGCAGCGCGTTGTAGCCCGGATCCTCGGGCGTGAGGCCGAAGGCCACACCGATCATGCCGCGTGCACCAGCGCCCGCCATGGGGCGGTAGCGCTCCAGCGGCAGGGGCGGCAAGCCGCGGTCGGTGCGCATCTGGTCAGCGGCCGCACCGAGGTCCGGGGCGCTGTCGATCAGGGTGCCATCCAGGTCGAACAGGACGGCCTCGATGCCGCTGAACCGCATCGTCACGACACCGCCTTGCGTGTGGCGATCAGGTAGTTGACGCTGGTATCGGCGCTGAGCCAGTAGCGGCGCGTCAGCGGGTTGTATTCCATGCCACGGGTGCCGCTCAGCTCCAGCCCGGCCTGACGGCAATAGCGCGCCAGCTCGCTGGGCCGGATCATCTTGGCGTACTCGTGCGTGCCGCGCGGCAGCAGGTTCAGGATGTACTCGGCACCGACGATGGCGAACAGAAAGGACTTGGGGTTGCGGTTGATGGTGGAGAAGAACACCCAGCCACCGGGTTTGACCAGGGTGGCACAGGCCTGAACCACCGAGGCCGGGTCCGGCACATGCTCCAGCATCTCCATGCAGGTCACCACATCGAAGCTCGCCGGGCGCTCGGCTGCGAGCGCCTCGGCCGCGACCTCGCGGTACTCCACATTGGGCGTCCCGGCTTCCAGCGCGTGCAGCTGCGCCACCTTGAGCGCCTTGGTCGAAAGGTCGATGCCGGTCACGTGAGCCCCCTTGCGCGCCATGGCATCGGAGAGGATGCCGCCGCCGCAGCCCACGTCCAGCACCTGCTGCCCCGCAAGCGGCGCCAGACCGTTGATCCAGTCCAGCCGCAGCGGGTTGATCTGGTGCAGGGGGCGGAACTCGCTCTCGGGATCCCACCAGCGGTGGGCGAGTTCGGAGAATTTGGCCAGTTCGGCGGGGTCGGCGTTCACGGTGGTCGTCATGGCTGGATTATCCGACAGCCCAAGAGACCGGACATCGCACCCGCGAAACGGATGGCGTCGTAGGCCAACTTCGCACAGCGAAGTGAGGTGAAAACGGCCGAGCACAAACAACAAACCCCGCCGAAGCGGGGTTTGTCAGTCAGGCAGGAGCCGGATCAGCGGTTGGGACGGGTGCCGACCACTTCGATTTCCACGCGGCGGTTCTTGGCGCGGCCTTCGGCAGTGCGGTTGTCCGCGACGGGCTGCTTCTCGCCCTTGCCTTCGGTGTACACGCGGTTCTTGTCGATGCCCTTGGAGGTCAGGTAGGCCTTCACGGCTTCGGCACGGCGCACGGACAGCTTCTGGTTGTACTCATCGGTACCGATGGAGTCAGCGTGACCCACGGCGATGATGACTTCCAGGTTGATGCCCTTGACCTTCTCGGCCAGGTCGTCCAGCTTGGCCTTGGCGTCAGCCTTGAGCACGGACTTGTCGAAGTCGAAGAAGGTGTCGGCGGCGTAGGTCACCTTGACGGCGGCCGGCGGCGGCGGGGTGGCGGGAGCAGCCGGGGCAGGTGCCGGGGCGGGCGCGGGAGCAGGTGCCGGAGCGGGAGCAGGTGCCGGGGCAGCAGGAGCAGCCTGCGGGGCCGGGGTGGGCTCGGGGGTGGACGCGCAACCGGCCATCACGAGTGCGACTGCAGCAAACAGGGCTGCCACGGAATTCAGTTTCTTCATGGTTCTCCTCTAGCGGAAAAAGGGGCCTGAGCGGCACGGCGGAAAAAAGGAAGCGCTCGCGAGATTCGAGCGCCACCCGGCTGTCGAAGGCCATTGTGCCATATCAGTCACGAGGGTCAACCGCGGGCCAGGCCGCGCAAGGCGCGTCCACAGGGCCTGCGCAGCGGCTGTTGCAGCCATGCCACATGGCCGGGACTTTAGAATTGCGGATTGCCCAAGTCTGAGCACACCTCCTCCATGACCCAATTCGCCAAGGAAACCCTGCCCATCAGCCTCGAAGAGGAGATGCGCCGCAGCTACCTCGACTACGCCATGAGCGTGATCGTCGGCCGGGCCCTGCCCGATGCGCGCGATGGTCTCAAGCCGGTGCACCGCCGGGTCCTGTTTGCGATGCACGAGCTCAACAACGACTGGAACCGCGCCTACAAGAAATCGGCGCGTATCGTGGGCGATGTCATCGGCAAGTACCACCCGCACGGCGACCAGTCGGTCTACGACACCATCGTCCGCATGGCGCAGGATTTCTCCATGCGTCACATGCTGGTGGATGGCCAGGGTAACTTCGGCTCGGTGGACGGCGACAACGCCGCCGCCATGCGTTACACCGAAATCCGCCTGGACAAGATCGCGCACGAGATGCTGGCTGACATCGACAAGGAGACCGTCGACTTCGGCCCCAACTACGATGGCTCGGAAAAGGAGCCCCTGGTCCTGCCCAGCCGCCTGCCCAACCTGCTGGTCAACGGCTCGGGCGGCATCGCGGTGGGCATGGCCACCAACATCCCGCCGCACAACCTCAACGAGGTGGTCGACGCCTGTCTGCACCTGTTGCGCAACCCCGAGGCCTCGATCGACGAGCTGATGGAGATCGTGCCCGCCCCCGACTTTCCCACGGCCGGCATCATCTATGGCATGCAGGGCGTCAAGGAAGGCTACCGCACGGGCCGCGGTCGCGTGGTGATGCGCGCACGCTGCCACTTCGAGGACATCGACAAGGGCCAGCGCCAGTCCATCATCGTGGACGAGCTGCCTTACCAGGTCAACAAGAAGAACCTGCTCGAGCGCATCGCCGAGCTGGTGCACGAGAAAAAGATCGAGGGCATCAGCCACATCCAGGACGAGTCAGACAAATCTGGCATGCGCGTGGTGATCGAGCTCAAGCGCGGCGAACTGCCCGAGGTGGTGCTCAACAACCTGTACAAGCAGACGCAGCTGCAGGACACCTTCGGCATGAACATGGTGGCGCTGGTCAATGGCCAGCCCAAGCTTTGCAACCTGAAGGACCTGGTGGAGGTCTTCCTGGACCACCGCCGCGAAGTGGTGACCCGCCGCACGGTCTTCAACCTGCGCAAGGCGCGCGAACGCGGCCACGTGCTCGAGGGCCTGGCCGTGGCCCTGGCCAACATCGACGAGTTCATCCGCATCATCCGCGAGTCTCCCACCCCGCCGGTGGCCAAGGCCGAGCTCATGAACCGCCCCTGGGACAGCCAGCTGGTGCGCGAGATGCTTACCCGCACGCGCGCCGATGGCGGCACGGTCAACGCCGACGACTACCGCCCTGAAACCCTGGACCGCCACTACGGCATGGGGCAAGACGGTCTGTACCGCCTCTCCGATACCCAGGCCCAGGAAATCCTGCAGATGCGTCTGCAGCGCCTGACCGGCCTGGAGCAGGACAAGATCGTCGCCGAGTACAAGGACGTGATGGCCGAGATCGAGGATTTGCTCGACATCCTGTCCAAGTCCGAGCGCGTGGCCATCATCATTGGCGAGGAGCTCACCGCGATCAAGCAGGAGTTCGGCCAGGGCAAACTCGGCGCGCGCCGCAGCCAGGTGGAGCACAACGCCCAGGACCTGGCCACCGAGGACCTGATCACGCCGACCGACATGGTGGTGACGCTGAGCCATAGCGGCTACATCAAGAGCCAGCCCCTGTCCGAGTACCGCGCGCAGAAGCGCGGCGGGCGCGGCAAGCAGGCCACGGCGACCAAGGAAGACGACTGGATCGACCAGCTCTTCATCGCCAACACGCACGACTACATCCTGTGCTTCTCCAACCGTGGCCGCCTCTACTGGCTCAAGGTCTGGGAAGTTCCGGCCGGCTCGCGCGGCTCGCGCGGCCGCCCCATCGTGAACATGTTCCCGCTGGCCGAAGGCGAGAAGATCACCGTGGTGCTGCCGCTGACCGGCGACAACCGCAGCTTCCCGGCCGATCACTACGTCTTCATGGCCACGAGCATGGGG
>DNQP01000209.1 GCA_003500955.1 Curvibacter sp.
TGCTGGCCGCGCCGGGCGAGGACACGCCGCTGGCCGTGCGGGACCGCACCATGATCGAGCTCATGTACGCCAGCGGCCTGCGCGTGAGCGAGCTGGTCGGCCTCAAGACCTTCAACATCAGCCTGTCCGAGCACGTGCTGCGCGTCTTCGGCAAGGGCAGCAAGGAGCGCCTCGTGCCTTTCGGCGAGGTGGCCAGTCTGTGGCTGCAGCGCTATCTGCAGGAAGCCCGGCCGGCCCTGCTGGCGGGCAAGCAGACCGACGACCTCTTCGTCACCGTGCGTGGTGCGCGTGCCGGTGAAGCCATGACGCGCGTGATGTTCTGGCAGTTGGTGAAGAAATACGCGCGCGTGGCCGACATCACCGCGCCGCTCTCGCCCCACACCCTGCGCCATGCCTTCGCTACCCATCTGCTCAACCACGGCGCCGACCTGCGCGCCGTGCAGATGCTGCTGGGCCATGCCGACATCTCGACCACCACCATCTACACCCATGTGGCGCGTGAGCGACTCAAGACCCTGCATGCGCAACACCATCCGCGCGGATGACGTTCTAAGATACGGGAATGATCACCGTCCACCACCTCGAAACCTCCCGTTCCCAGCGCGTGCTCTGGCTGCTCGAAGAGCTGGGCCTGCCCTATGAGCTCAAGGTCTATGCGCGTGACCCGCGCACCCGCCTGGCACCCCCCGAGCTCAAGCAGATCCACCCCCTGGGCAAGTCGCCTGTGATCACCGATGGCGACGAAGTCATCGCCGAGTCGGGCGCCATCCTCGAATACCTGGCCGAACGTTACGGCGCCCAAGCGCCGACCGAGCTGGCGCAGCTGGTCCCGGCCGTGGGCACGCCCGCGCATCGCCAGAACCGTTTCTGGATGCATTACGCCGAGGGTTCGCTGATGAACTGGCTGGTGATGAAGCTGGTCTTCATCAGCATCCCGCGCCAGCGCATGCCCTTCTTCGTCAAGCCCATCGCCCGCAAGCTCTGCGACACGGTCATCCAGAAGCTGATCGAGCCCAATGTGGTGGGTGGTCTGGCGTACATGGAGCAGCAACTGACCCAGCACGCCTGGTTCGCGGGCGATGCCATCAGCCTGGCCGATTTCCAGATGAGCTTTGCCGTCGAGGCGGCACTCTCGCGCGGGACCGACACGACACCCTACCCGCATGTGCGCGCCTGGCGCGAGCGCGTGAACGCACGGCCGGCCTACCAGCGCGCGCTGCAGCGCGGCGGTCCGGTGATCGCCGGGCTCTGAGAAGCCGCTTCAGTCCGCGCTGTCCAGGCTCTCGGCCCAGGCCAGGGCCTGCAGGTGCGCCCAGTTGACCTGGTGGTTGGAGAGCTGCAGCTGCGTGGCCGCGCGTGCGAAGGCCTCGTCATCGGCCGACTCACAAGCCAGCGTGAGCTCCAGAAAGGGCGCGTACATGCCCTTGCGCTGCAGCAGCGCGTCCGTGATGTTCGAGGACAGCGAGATCGATTCCAGCGCCTGCGCCATGGGCAGGCCCAGCATGGTGTCGAGCAGGGAGAAGATGCCGACGACAAAGGCATCGTCCGCATGCTCGGGTGGCAGCAGCTCGGCCACCAGCAGCTCCATGAGGCGGCCGCGCACCACGGCCATCTTGCCCACGGCCGGGGCCGTCTCGCCCATGCGCGAGGTGGTCATGAGCAGCGCCGCCCAGCGGAACAGCTTCTGCAGGCCCAGCAGCATCACCGCGTGGCGGAAGGAGGAAATCTCCACATTGAGCCCGAAGCCCGCCGAGTTGATGAAGCGCAGCAGGTTGAAGGACAGCGTGGGGTCGCGCTTGAGCAGCTCCTCGATCTCGCCTACCTCGGCGGGCTTCTTGATCAGGTTGATCAGCTGGATGATGTTGGCTTGGGCCGGGCGCAAGGTCTGGCCGCGCACCAGGATGGGCGTGGCGAACCAGTAGCCCTGGAAGAGCTTGATGCCCACCTGGGCGGCCAGCTCGTACTGCTCCACTGTCTCCACCTTCTCGGCGATGATCTGGGCGCTGCTGGACTTCTCGGCAAAGCGCACCAGCGGATCCAACTTGTCCGCCGGCACCTTCTGCATGTCGATCTTGATGAAGCTCGCCAGCGGCAGCCAGGCCGCGTACTGGCGCGCCAGGGTCTGGTGACCGAAGGCCAGGCGAAAGCCTCGCGCCTTGACGGCCTCCAGGGCCGGTATGCGGGCCTCGATCTCGGCCGCGCCATGGTCGGCCACCGGTGGCATCTCCAGCACCACACGCTCGGGATGGATCAGCTCCAGGTGCTTGCCGCTCAGGCTCTCGTGCGTGCAGTTGAGGTACATGAGCTTGCGCCCGATCAGCGACTGCAGCTCGGCATGCGAGAGCACGTTGAACAGCATCTCCGCATCGCTGGCGGCCGAATGCTCGCGGAACTTCTTGGAGCGGTCGTAGAGCTCGTAGGCGATGACGTTGCGGCTCTCGTCCAGAATGGCCTGGCGGGCAATGGCGGTCTGGTCGCCGGTGTCCGGCACGTCGGAGGCTGCGGTGGGCGTGGTCATGACGGTGATGATGAGTTCGCGGACATTCTAGGGGGATAATTCTGCCCACATGGAACTGCGCGCCGCCTGCCTCGAACTGCTGGCCCTGGCCGACCCCGTGGCCAAGGCCGCGGGCGTGGCTGCACTGGATCGCGCTGGCCCCATCGATTGCGCCTGCGTTTTCGACGAACCGCCCGGCGTACCTGGCCGAAGTGCACGCCCGCCCTTGCTGCCCCATACCCAGATCAAGC
>DNQP01000131.1 GCA_003500955.1 Curvibacter sp.
CTGGCCCAGCTCGGTTTCCCCAACGCCGTGGCCACGCTGGGCACGGCCTGCACCACGGACCATGTGCAAAAGCTCTTCCGCTTCACCGATTCGGTTGTCTTCAGCTTCGACGGCGACGCGGCCGGCCGGCGCGCGGCACGCCGCGCGCTCGATGGCGCCTTGCCCTATGCCACCGATGTGCGCACGGTCAAGTTCCTCTTCCTTCCGGCCGAGCACGACCCCGACAGCTACATCCGCGAATTCGGCAAGGAGGCCTTCGCGCGCTGCGTCACCTAGGCCGTGCCGCTGAGTCGCTTCCTCATCGAGTCGGCCCGCGAGGGCTGCGACCTGGCCACGGCCGAAGGCCGTGCCCGCCTGGCCAGCAATGCCAAGCCGTTGTGGGGCGCCCTGCCCGACGGTGCGCTCAAGCGCCAGCTGCTGGGCGAGATCGCCGCTCTGGTGCAGCTGGAGGCCCAGGAACTGGGCAGCCTCTGGGCCGCGGTCCCGGCCCGAGGCGGTGCCTCGCGCAACGCCGAACGCAGCAGCGCCCACGCAGGAGATGCCGGCGAGGGCTGGCGCCCCCGGCCCGCGCGTCCGGCAGCCCACCGCCTGGCTGGCCGGGCCCAGCCCGTCAACCGGGCCGACCACGCCACCCGCCTGTTGCTCGCGCACAGCCAGCTCTGGGACCAGATCTCGGGCGAGGAGCACGGTCTGCTCTGCGCCCTGCCCGGTGCCCATGGCGAGCTGCTGAGCTGGCTCGAAGCCCAGCTGCACGAACACGGCCCCCAGCCCTGGGCCGTGCTGCGCGAGGCCCTGCGCGAACACCCGGCCCAGGCCCTGGCCGATCAGCTGATGCTGGGCTCCGACATCGCCGCCACCGACGACCACGGCGAAGCCCTGGCGGAACTGCGCAACCTGCTCAAGCGCATGCTGATCGACCAGCTCAAAGCTGAAGAGACCGAGGCCATCGAGGCGGCCAAGCTCGACCCGGCGGCCCTGGCCCGTTACCGCGAGCTCCAGGCCCGCCGCCTGGCCCTGGAAACGGGCACCGCGGCCGTGCAATGACCCGCGCCAAGCCGCGCCGGCATTGAATTCCCGGGATCTCCGGGTATAATCCACGACTGATTTCCGGCAAGAGCGACAGCAGCACCTCCGGGCCAGGCCAACCGTAGCCTACGCGCACAACCGGCCACCTTACCGCAAGGACTGCATCCCAAATGTTCGCCCTCCCATCTTGCCCCTGAGGATGTCTCGCCTCTGTCCCCCAACCGCGCCGGTGCAGAAAACGGTGCTGTGTTTGTTTCTTCGTGTCCGTTTTTGATGTTTCGAGGTTGATCCATGCCCGCTCAAAAGTCCAAGAAGCCTGCAAAGCCCGCCGCCAAGCCCGTCGTGAAGGCTGTCGCCAAACCTGCCGCCAAGGCCAAACCTGCTGTCAAAGCTGCCGCTCCCAAAGCGGCAGCCAAGAAGGCGGTCGCCCAGCCTGCGGTCAAGGCCAAGGCCCAGCCCGCTCCGAAAGCCCCGAAAGTGCCTGCTTCCAAGACCCCTGCCAAGACTGTCAAGACTGAAAAAGCCGAGAAGGCTGCCAAGCCCAGCGCTGCCGAACTGAAGAAGGCCGCCGCCCCTGCCGCCGCGCCCGAAGCCGCGGTTGCGAAGAAAAAGCCCGGCCGCCCGCCCAAGGCCGCTGCCGCCGAATCCAGCGCCCCGCCGGCCAAGACCGGCGCCAAGCGTGGCCGCAAGCCCAAGAATGCCGCCAAGCCCGAGGACGAGGAAGACGTCGACCTCGAAGCCGAGTTTGCCGAGGAAACCCCCGAGGCCGGTGCCGCTGCCGGCGAGAAGGTCAAACCCCTGCGCATGAAGATCAGCAAGGCCAAGGAACGGGCCTTGATGAAGGAATTCGGCCTGGACGAGACCGTGCTGTCCGAAGAGGACATGCAGAAGCGCCGCCAGCGCCTCAAGCTGCTGATCAAGCTGGGCAAGACGCGTGGCTACCTGACGCACGGTGAGATCTCCGACCACCTGCCCGACAAGCTGGTCGACGCCGAGACGCTGGAAGTCGTGATCTCCATGCTCAACGACATGGGCGTGGCCGTCTACGAGCAGACCCCGGACGCCGAGACCCTGCTGCTGAACAACACCGGTCCGACCGCCGCGACCGAGGAAGAAGCCGAAGAGGAGGCCGAAGCCGCCCTGTCCACCGTGGACAGCGAATTCGGCCGCACCACCGACCCGGTGCGCATGTACATGCGCGAGATGGGCACGGTCGAGCTGCTCACGCGTGAAGGCGAAATCGAGATCGCCAAGCGCATCGAAGGCGGCCTGATGGACATGATGGAGGCCATCAGCGCCTCGCCTGCCACCATCGCCGAGATCCTGCGCATGGCCGAGGAAATCCGCGAGGGCAAGGTTGTCATCTCCACCATCGTCGACGGCTTCGTCAACGCCGAGGAGAGCGACGACTACGTGGCCGAGGAAGACTTCGACGAGTACGACGAAGCTGACGACGACGACGGCAAGGGCGGCTCCAAGGCCCTGACCAAGAAGCTCGAGGAACTCAAGAACCAGGCGCTGGAGCGCTTCGACCGCATCCGCGGCCTGTTCGAGAAGGTCCACAAGGTCTACGATAAGGAAGGCTACGGCACCCCGGCCTACCAGAAGGCGCAGAAGAACCTGTCCGACGAGCTGATGACCATCCGCTTCACGGCCAAGACCATCGAGAAGCTCTGTGATCTGGTGCGCGCCCAGGTAGACGACATCCGCAAGAAGGAACGCGAGCTGCGCCGCATCATCGTGGACAAGTGCGGCTACCCGCAGGAGCACTTCATTGCCGACTTCAGCGGTCGCGACAAGCACGGCCACCCCGCCAAGTCGCACCTGCTCGACCTCAAGTGGATCGAGAAGCAGGCCGCCGCTGGCAAGCCCTGGAGCGCTGTCATGGCGCGCAACATTCCGCCCGTGCAGGACCTGCAGCAGAAGCTGATCGATCTGCAGTCGCGCGTGGTGGTGCCGCTGGACCAGCTCAAGGACATCAACAAGCGCATGAACGAGGGTGAAGCCTCCTCACGCGCGGCCAAGAAGGAAATGATCGAGGCCAACCTGCGCCTCGTGATCTCCATCGCCAAGAAGTACACCAACCGCGGCCTGCAGTTCCTGGACCT
>DNQP01000165.1 GCA_003500955.1 Curvibacter sp.
CGCCCAGGATGACGAAGAACAGACCGATCGACGCCATCACGGGATGACGGGACGGGCCGGGCACATAGTAGTACGGGGTGCCGCCGTGGGTCGTAGAACTCATGTTTACTCCATTACTTCCGGTTCTGGTTTTCTTCAATGCTGAACGCTGGACTTGCGCCTCACGGGGCGACGATCCAGTTCACCAATCCAATCAAAAACAATACGAAGAGGATGCCACCGATCAGGCCCACCGCGATGATGTGGTAGGGCTTGAGCTGGCTGATGTCCTCCTGGAAACCGCTGCCCTTGCGCACGCCGAGGAAAGACCAGGCGACCGCCTTGACCGTGGCCCACACGGACCCTTGCTGGACCGTGGGTTCGCTCATGCGCCGGGCTCCCCGGTCTGGCGGGCCGCCGTGGGGGCGGCCGGCGTCTTGCTGCCGACCTCGAAGAAGGTGTAGGACAGGGTGATCGTGCTCACGTCCTTGGACAGCTTCGGGTCGATCACGAAGACCACGGGCCACTGCTTCTTCTCGCCAGGAGCCAGCGTGTATTCGTTGAAGCAGAAGCACTCGAGCTTGGTGAAGTGCGCGGCGGCCTGGCGCGGGGCGTAGCTCGGGATGGCCTGGGCGGCCATGCGGCGGTCCTGCACGTTCTCGAACTCGTACATCACGGTCGCCATCTCGCCCGGGTGCACCTGCAGCGAAGCCTGGGCCGGCTTGAAGCGCCAGGGGCCGCGCACATTGGCGTCGAATTCGACGGTGATGGTGCGGCTGCTGTCGACCTGGGTGTTGACGGCACGCAGGCTGCGGTCCTGCTCACCTACGGCGAGCACATTGATGCCCAGCGCCTCGCAGAGGTGCTTGTAGATGGGCACCAGCGCATAGCCAAAGCCGAACATGCCGGCCACGACGATGGCCAGCTTGCCCACCATCTTGACGTTCTCTTGCCGCAGGTTCATGGCCCGCTCACTTGCCGAACAGGACGAACTTGGCCAGGAAGCCCAGGAAGAAGACCAGCGCCACCGACGCCAGCACAAGGCCGAGTCGGAGGTTGGCTTTCTTCTGTTCGGGCGTCGTCATGGCGCAGGTTCTCCGTGCGTGGCTCAGCCGATGACCTTGGTGGCCGTGGCGTCGAGCTTCGGGGGGTTCTCGAAGGTGTGGAAGGGCGCCGGCGAGGGCACTTCCCACTCCAGGCCTTCAGCGGCTTCCCAGGGCTTCTGGGGCGCCTTCTCACCCTGGCCGCGCATGGCGGGGATGATCACGAAGACGAAGAAGTACACCTGGGCCAGACCGAAGCCGAAGGCGCCGATGCTGGCAATCATATTGAAGTCGGCGAACTGCATGGGGTAGTCGGCGTAGCGACGGGGCATGCCGGCCAGACCCAGGAAGTGCATCGGGAAGAAGGTGATGTTGAACGAGATCATCGACCACCAGAAGTGCAGCTTGCCGCGGAATTCGCTGTACATCACGCCGGTCCACTTGGGCAGCCAGTAGTAGATGCCGGCGAACATGGCGAACAGCGAGCCGGCCACGAGCACGTAGTGGAAGTGGGCCACGACGTAATAGGTGTCCTGCAACTGGATGTCGATCGGGGCCATGGACAGGATCAGACCGGTGAAACCGCCCATGGTGAACACGAAGATGAAGCCCACGGCCCACAGCATCGGGGCCTCGAAGGTCATCGAACCCTTCCACATGGTGGCCAGCCAGTTGAAGATCTTCACGCCGGTGGGCACGGAGATCAGCATGGTGGCGTACATGAAGAAGAGCTGGCCGGTCACCGGCATGCCGGTGGTGTACATGTGGTGGGCCCACACGATGAAGGACAGGATGGCGATGGAGGCCGTGGCGTAGACCATGGAGGCGTAGCCGAACAGCTTCTTACGCGAGAAGGCCGGCACGATGGCGCTCACGATGCCGAAAGCCGGCAGGATCATGATGTACACCTCGGGGTGGCCGAAGAACCAGAAGATGTGCTGGTACATCACCGGGTCACCGCCGCCGGCGGGGTTGAAGAAGGTGGTGCCGAAGTGGCGGTCCGTCAGCGTCATGGTGATGGCACCAGCCAGCACGGGCATGACGGCGATCAGCAGGTAGGCGGTGATCAGCCAGGTCCAGCAGAACAGCGGCATCTTCATCAGCGTCATGCCGGGCGCGCGCATGTTCAGGATGGTCACGATGATGTTGATCGAGCCCATGATGGACGAGGCGCCCAGGATGTGCATGGCGAAGATGCCGGCATCCATCGAGGGACCCATCTGCAGCGTCAGCGGGGCGTACAGCGTCCAGCCGGCGGCGGGAGCGCCGCCGGGCATGAAGAAGGAGGACACCAGCATGATGGCCGCCGGGATCATCAGCCAGAAGCTGAAGTTGTTCATGCGGGCAAAAGCCATGTCGGATGCGCCGATCTGCAGCGGGATCATCCAGTTCGCGAAGCCCACGAAGGCCGGCATGATGGCGCCGAACACCATGATCAGGCCATGCATGGTGGTGAGCTGGTTGAACAGCTCGGGATTGACGACCTGCAGGCCGGGCTGGAACAGCTCGGCACGGATCAGCAGTGCCAGCACGCCGCCCACCATGAGCATGGTGAAGGCGAACAGCAGGTACAGCGTCCCGATGTCCTTGTGGTTGGTCGCGAAGACCCAGCGCCGCCAGCCCGTGGGGGCGTGGTGATGGTCGTCATGGGCGTGGTGATCGTGATGGTCAAGAACGGCACTCATCGTGATTTCCTTCTGAATTCTCTACGTCTGACGACAGCGGCTTACTTGCGGGCGGCCCGGATGTCGGCCGGCTGCACCAGCTGGCCGGTCTTGTTGGACCAGTTGTTCTTGGTGTAGGTGACGACAGCGGCGATCTCGGTGTCGCTCAGCTGCTTCCAGGCCGGCATGGCGCCCTTGCCGTTGAGCATGATGGCGATCTGCTTGCTCTTGTCGGCGTCCAGCACCAGGGCCGAACCGTCGAGCGCCTTGATCGGGCCGGCGCCCTTGCCGTTGGCCTGGTGGCAGGCCGCGCAGTTGGCGGCGTAAACCTTCTCGCCGCGCTTGGCCAGGTCGTCCAGCACCCAGACCTTGTTCGGGTCGTCGGCCTTGGCGGCCATGGCCTTCTTCTGGCCATCG
This sequence comes from Curvibacter sp., assembly GCA_003500955.1. Classification (GTDB taxonomy): domain Bacteria; phylum Pseudomonadota; class Gammaproteobacteria; order Burkholderiales; family Burkholderiaceae_C; genus Hylemonella. The sequence continues at coordinate 3,104 of DNQP01000165.1, forward strand.
ACCCACTTGGAGTAGTCCTCGGCCGAGAGCACCTTCACGTGGATGGGCATGTAGGCGTGTTCCTTGCCGCAGAGCTCGGCGCACTGGCCATAGAAATCGCCGGTCTTCTCGGCGCGGAACCAGGTGTCGCGCACGAAGCCGGGGATCGCGTCCTGCTTGATGCCGAAGGCCGGCACCATGAAGGCGTGGATCACGTCGTTGGCGGTGGTGATGATGCGGACCTTCTTGTCCACGGGCACGACCAGGGGGTTGTCCACCTTGAGCAGGTAGTCGTCGGTGGCCGGCGGCTTGCCGGACTCGGACATCACACGATGGTTGTTGTCCAGCGTGGAGATGAAGCCGATGCCCTCGCCCTCGCCCTTGATGTAGTCATAGCCCCACTTCCACTGGTAGCCGGTGACCTTGACGGTGAGGTCGGCGTTGCTCGTGTCCTTCATGGCCACGACCACCTTGGTCGCCGGCAGGGCCATCAGGATCACGATGATGAAGGGGATCACGGTCCAGGCGATTTCCACCGCCACGGACTCATGGAAATCGGCGGACTTGTGGCCAACGGACTTGCGGTGCTTGATGATGGAATAGAACATCACCCCGAACACGCCGACGAAGATGACGGAGCAGATGATGAGCATGAACCAGTGCAGCCACTGCTGCTCGGCCGCGATCTTGGTGGCCGCCGGGCCCAGATTGAGCTGGTTGACCGCAGGACCACCAGGCAGATCGTTGACAGCCTGGGCCGCGGTGAAGGCCGCCGAGCCGGCCCATGCGCCAGCCGTGAGCAGCAGTGAAGCCAATTTATTAGAAATGCTCTTCATCATGTTCACTTCTTCAATGTCGTAAATATTCCAGGACTGCTCAGGCTCGCACCGCACGCGGCTTGTGGCCGATGCGCCTCTCACCCATGGCGGATGCAGGCGGCAAGCTGCCGTTGACTCACAAATTCAGCAACCGCTTATTGTAGCCCAGCACTCTTTCCCAGCCGCGGGCGCAGGGGCTCAGCCCGGCCCGGCGCCCCGGCCGCGGCGCAGGCTGCCGCGCATCTCGTCCAGACTCAGACGGGTCTCGGGGGCCACGGTCAGGCGACGTTGCGGCTTGAAGGCGTGGCCGTAGATGATCTCGAAGCTCAGTCGCAAGCGCCCGTCTTCACCCGCCAGCCGGCCCAGGGCCTCGTGCAGCCGCTCCTGCCAGCCCCGTCCGCGCAGACCGGCAAAGCGCCCCGGGTGCAGATTGCGGCCCAGCTCGCGCAGTTCCTGCAGCAGGCGCTGCGGGGTCTCGAAGCTCAGCTCGATGCGCTCCATGTCCATGACCGGCTCCGCGAAGCCGGCGCTCACCAGCATGTCGCCCCAGTCGTGCATATCGGTGTACTCGTGTGCAGGCGCAGGCCAGCCCAGCGCCTGGTAGAGCGCGCGCAACTCCCGCAAGGTATCGGGCCCAAGGCAGGAAAACATCAGAAAGCCGTCCACCGCCAGCGCCCCGTGCCACTGGCCGATCAGGGCCTGCGGATCGGCGCTCATGTGCAGACTCATATTGGCCCAGAGCAGCTCGGGGGCTGACGCGGGCTCGGGCCGCAGCGCGCTCTTGAGCGAGCGCCACCAGGGCCGCTGCGCATGCCGCGCGGCCAGGGCCTGCTCCTGCGGTACCAGCGCGCGGACCTCACAGCGCGCCGCGGGGTAACGCTGCGCGAGCAGGGCCTGCGCCTGCAGCCCCCCGCGCACCGGCTCCCAGTGCAGCCAGCGGCGCGGCTGGCGCACGATCCAGTCCAGGCGCTGCTCCATGCGGCGGGCAACTTCTTCGTGCAGCCAGGCCGAGGCTGGCTGCGGCCGCCGCTGCCAGCGCGCGGCAGCCACGGGGTCGATGGTGGGCGGGCGGGGATCGTTCATGGGGAAGCGGCGAGTATATTGACTGGCGCCAACCCGACCGTCAGGCCATGTTCCGTGCCCTGCTCCATCGCCTCAGCGCCGCACTGCCCGGGCAATGCGCGCTCTGCCATGCCTGGCCGGCCCGCCCCATCTGCCTCGCTTGCACGGCACGCTTTGCCCAGGCGCGTTCGCGCTGCGAGTTGTGCGCCCTGCCCCTGCCCGCCGGCGTGGAACGCTGCGGGGCATGCATCAAGGAGGCGCCCCCACTGGACCGGTGCCTGGCCGTCGTCCCGTATGCGTACCCGTGGAGCGGCCTGATCGCGCGCTACAAGTTCGGACCGAGCCCGGGCTGGTCGGCGGCGCTGGCGCGCTTGATGCGCGACAGCCCGGGCGTCGACGCGGCCCTGCAGGCCGCCGATCTGCTGCTACCCTTGCCGCTGTCGCCTCAGCGCCTGCGCGAGCGTGGTTTCAACCAGGCCCTGGAGCTGGCCCGTGAGCTGGCGCCGGACAAGACGCGCGCCGACCTGCTGCTGCGCCTGCGCGACACCCCGGCCCAAAGCAGCCTGCCGCTGCATCGCCGCCTGCGCAATGTGCAGGACGTCTTCGGCCTGGCCGCAGGTGCAGAGCGCGCCCTGCAGGGCCGACGCCTGGTGCTGGTGGATGACGTGATGACCAGCGGCGCCACCTTGTATGCGGCCGCGCGGCTGCTGCGCGCGGCCGGGGCGGACCACGTCACAGGCCTGGTCCTAGCCCGGACGGAATAGGGGAACACCTCAGTGCACGGTTTCGATGACCATGCGGTGGTAGCGCTCGGCCAGCATGAACGGCACGTGGTGGATGGCCTGCGACACATGCTCGGCCATCTGCTGGTTGGGCGTGGGCAGGATCAGGAAGGTGGCCCCGGCACGCGCGGCGTCCAGAAAAGCCTGCACGGTGCTGAGGCTGGTGCCCAGGTTGGCGATGAAGCCGGCCTCGTGCAGATTCCTTTCGGCAAAGGCCGCCATGTCCTCGGGCGCGACTTCGAGCACGTCCGGTGGCCGGTGCATCATCGCCTCCAGCTCGTGGACCACGCGGTGCGCGTCCTCGGCCTGATGGAAGGCCACCACCATATGACCCGTCGGAAAAAAGGCGCCAAAGTCCCGTTGCAGCTGATCCAGTGCTTTCATGATCCGTCTCCTGTGTGCCGACGGATTCATTCTAGGAAGCGGCCCGCGAATTTCCAGTCCCGGCGCCAGGGCCGAAGACAATAGCGCCCATGTTCCACATCGTCCTGGTCCACCCCGAGATCCCGCCCAACACCGGCAATGTCATCCGCCTGGCCGCCAACACGGGCTGCACCCTGCACCTGATCGAGCCGCTGGGCTTTTCCATGGAAGACCGGCTGATGCGCCGCGCCGGCCTGGACTATCACGAGTACGCCGAGGTGAAACGCCATGCGAGCTGGGAGACTTTCCGGGCCAGTGAGCAACCGGCGGCCGATCGGATGTTTGCACTCACCACGCGCGGCACGCGTTTCGTCCATGATCTGGCCTTTCAGCCCGGCGACTGGCTGGTCTTCGGCTCGGAAACCAGCGGCCTGCCCGACGCCGTGCGTGCTGCCTTTGCCCCGGCACAGCAGCTCAAGCTGCCCATGCGCGCCGGCCAGCGCAGTCTCAACCTCTCCAACGCCGTGGCGGTGACGGTGTTTGAGGCCTGGCGGCAAAACGGCTTTGCGGCGGACTGAAGCGGCTCAGGGGTAGCGCCGGGCGATCGACTCGGCCACGCAGACTGGCTTGGCCTCGCCTTCGCGCTCGATCGTGACCTCCCAGGTCATCTGCACGCCGCCGTTGGCGATGGGCTCGCAGGCCAGCAGCTTCATGCGCGCACGCAGGCGGCTGCCCACGGGCGCGGGCGCCATGAAACGCACGCGGTTGAGGCCGTAGTTCACGCCCATGCGCGACTCGACGATCTCCATCGTGGTCTCGAAGAAACGCGGCAGCAAGGACAAGGTGAGGAAGCCATGGGCGATCGGCGCGCCGAAAGGCCCGGCTTTCGCGCGCTCCACGTCGACGTGGATCCACTGGTGGTCGCCCGTGGCCTCGGCGAAGAGGTTGACCTGCTCCTGCGTGATGGTGAGCCAGTCGCTGACCGCGACTTCCTGGCCCACGAGCGCGGGAAACTCCTGGAGGGACTGGAAGGTTTTCATGCCGCCAATGTAGCGGGCCGCCCGCGGGCGGCCCTGTCATGCGCGCGACGCGGCCTCGGCCTTTACTTGTCGAGCCAGCGGCAGAGCCCCTGCCACTGCTCCAGGTCCTTCTCGACCCGGCTCGGCGCCACATCAAAGAGCGTCAGGCCGTGGGCGGCGAGGTGGATGTAGTTCTGCGTGTCGCGCAGATAGGCCAGCACGGGCAGGCCCAGGCTCTCGACGAAGGCCTTGAGCTTGTCGGCCGAGAGCGTGCGGGCATCGACGCGCATGCCCACGATGCCCATCTGCAGGCCCTTGTGGGCGTGCTGTTTGATCTCGTCGAGGAAGTCGCGCGTGGCAAAGATATCGAAGACGCTGGGCTGCAGGGGCACGATGACCTTGTCGGCGTGCTGCAGCACCTCCTTCATGCGCGCACCCTTGAGGCCGGCCGGGGTGTCGAGCACCACATGGGTCGTTCCCTTGGGCAGCTTGGCCAGCTTGTCCTCGCCCACGTCCCAGCTCACGATGGGACGCGCCGTCGCGGGCCGCAGGCCCAGCCACAGGCGCGAGGACTGCTGGCGATCGGCGTCGCCCAGCATGACCTTGTACCCCTGGCTGGCGAAGTAACCCGCCACATTGGTAGAGAGGGTGGACTTGCCCACACCGCCCTTGGGATTCGCAACCACGACAACCGGCATCACGTGCTCCTGGTAGCAGTTTGTAAACACATGTTAGCGCAGACTCTCGGGGAAACCGCCCAGACTTAAGGCTGATCGTCGCGGGCCCGCAACTCGGCCGTCTGCCAGCCGTAAGGCGTCTTGCCGCGCCGGGTCTCCTCGCGCAATTGGCGCTCCAATTCCTCGCGGCTCTCGCGGATGACCCGTGCATAGTCCTTGGGCTGCACCTGTTCACGCAGCTGGGCGAAGTCATCCACCTGTTTCTGATTGGTGCGCCGGAAGGCGTCGGCCATCTCCTTGGCTTCGTAGGCGCCGAAACCCAGGGTCTCCAATGCATGTCGGCCCAGGCGCAGGGAGCTTTCGTAGACCTCGCGCTGGATCACATGGGCACCAGCCTTTCGGAGCTCGTAGTAGTGCGGCACATCGTAGGCGCGCGCCAGCACCGTGAGGTGGGGAAAGGAATGCCGCGCGATCTCGACGATGGTCCTGGCATCGTCCCGGTCGTCCACGGCCACGACCAGCACACGGGCGTTCGAGGCCCCGGCGGCGTGCAGCAGGTCGAGCCGGGTCGCGTCACCGTAATAGACCTTGAAGCCGAACTGCCGCATGCTTTCGATGTGCACGGCGTCGTTGTCCATGATGGTGCTCACGATGCCGTTGGACATCAGCAGACGCCCCACCACCTGACCGAAGCGGCCGAAACCCGCGATGATGACCGGGCTGTGGTCCATCTCGGTATCCATGGGCCGCTCCTCATTGATGTCCCGGCGCTTGCAGCGCGCCACCCAGCGCCCGTGCAACAACAGCAGGATGGGCGTGAGCACCATGGACAGGATGATCACCGCGGTGTAGACCGAGTTGATGCGCGCGTCCAGCACGCCCGCCGTCACGGCCGCGGCGTAGAGCACGAAGGCGAACTCGCCGCCCTGGGCCATCAGCACCATGCGCTCCAGCGCATCGTCGTGATTCGCCCGGGCGAGCCGCGCCACGCCATAGATGGCCGCAGACTTGAGCACCATATAAGCCAGCACGCTGATGATCACTTCCCGCCAGTTGGCAGCAATGATGGCCAGGTCCATGGACATGCCCACGGCCAGGAAGAACAGGCCCAGCAACAGGCCCTTGAAGGGTTCGACATCGGCTTCGAGCTGGTGCCGGAACGAAGACTCGGCCAGCATCACGCCCGCCAGGAAGGCCCCCATGGCGGCCGAGAGTCCGCCCAGATCCATCCACAGCGCCGCGCCCAGCACCACCAGCAGCGCCGCGGCCGTCATCACCTCGCGCGAACGCGTCCCCGAGAGCACGACGAACAGCGGGTTGAGCAGCCAGCGCCCCACGGCCACGAGCACCGCGGTCGCGCCCAGGGCGATGGCGATGCTCTGCGCGCGGTCCAGCCAGGTGCTGGTCTCGCCGCCCGGAGCGATGAAGGCCACCAGGGCCAGCAGGGGCACGATGAGCAGATCTTCGAGCAGCAGGATGGAGACCACGCGCTGGCCCGCGGGGCTGGCGAGCTGGTGCCGGTCCTGCAGCATCTGCATCACGATGGCCGTGGACGTGAGCACAAAGCCCGTGCCCACCACCCAGGCCTGGGCCCAGCCCAGGCCGAACATCACGCCCACCGGCGCCAGTAGCACCATGGCCACCAGCACCTGCAACGAGCCCAGGCCGAAGATCTGGCGGCGCATCTGCCACAGATGGCTGGGCCGCATTTCCAGCCCGACGATGAAAAGGAACATCACCACCCCGAGCTCGGCCGTGTGCAGGATGGTCTCGGGGTCGGCAATGAGCTGGAGGCCCGAGGGCCCGATCAGGACGCCGGCGGCCAGATAGCCCAGCACCGCGCCCAGGGCCAGGCGCTTGAACAGGGGCACGGCCACGACGGCCGCGGCCAGCAGCGTGACCACGGGGATGAGGTTGGGTCCTTCGGTGGCCATGTCAGCGCTCCTGCGGGGATGATGGGGTAGCGAGTTCGGCCTGCAGGCGCGCACGGTAGCCCTGCGCCGCCGCCGCCAGCTCCGGCGCAGACAGGCGGTGGGCCGCGTGGACGATGTGCGGCTCCAGCCACTGCAGGCCGCAGTAGGCGCCGGTCTGCTGGATGGGCGTGGCGATCTGCGCCATGGTGTGGTGGTTGTAGCCCTCGGGCTGGTAGGCGCGCTCGGCGCCGCCCGTGCTCACGGCCCAGAGCAGGCGCTTGCCCTCCAGCGCGCGTGTGGCCCGTCCCGCCGGATCATGGCCGTAGGCCCAGCCATAGGCCAGGGTCTTCTCGAACCACAGGCTCAGCAGCGCCGGGGCGTGGTACCAGTGCAGCGGGTGCTGCAACACCACGGTGTGGCTGTCGGCCAGCGCCGCCTGCTCGGCCCGCGCGTCGATGTGGAAGTCGGGGTAGAGGGCGTACAGATCACGAACCTGCAGACCCGGCAGGTCGCGCACCGCCTCCAGCAAGGCGCGGTTGGCGCGCGAATGCAGGGGATAGGGATGGGCGTAGATGAGCGTGATCATGGGGAAGATTCTTGCAGATCGCCCCCATGCGGGTACTCAGTGGAACGCGTCCCAGACCAGCTTCAGCCCCGTGAGCAGCAGGCCAAGGTAGATCAGCCGGTAGAACAGCTGGGGATCGATGCGCCGCGCCATGCGCACACCCACCCACACCCCCACGGGCGCCAGCGGCAGCAGCACGATGGAGGTGGCGAGGTTGCGCCAGTCCAGCAGGCCCAGCCAGGCATAGGGCACCCACTTGGAGAGGTTGATGAAAAAGAAGAACCAGGACAGCGTGGCCGCGAAGACGATGGGCCGCAGCTTGAGCGGCAGCACATAGGCCGAGACGGGCGGCCCGCCCGCGTGGGCCACGAAGCTCGTGAAACCACCGGCCGTGGTCAGCACGGCCCCCAGCCAGCGCGGCGGCGGCGCGCTGTCGGCCCGTGGCGGGAACAGCAGGCGCTGGGCCAGGAAGAGCAGCGTGAACACGCCCACGATGCCGGCCACGATATGCGCCGCCAGCAGCTTGAACATCAGGGTGCCGATCAGCGTGCCCAGCAGTCCCCAGGGCAGCATGAACTTCAGCAGGCTGCGATCGAAATCCTTGCGCAGCGCCGCAATCCCCAGCAGGTCCATGAGCAGCAGCACGGGCATCAGGATGGCCGCCGCCTGCGGGACAGTCACCGCCAGCGCCATCATGGGCACGGCCAGCGAACCAAAGCCCGCCCCGAAGCCGCTCTTGCTGATGCCCAACAGCAGCACCGCCGGCACCGACACGAGATAGAAATACGGATCGGTGATGGGCAGGAAATTCACAGCAGAGCGATCAAAACGAAGAGGAGTTTAGCCCTCCCCTGGAAGGGGAGGGTTGGGAGGGGTGAGCCCCATGCCGCCGCAGGGCGCGGGCTGCGACAGCGGAGCAGGCCTGCGCCCTCCCCCGGAAGGGGAGGGTTGGGAGGGGTGA
>DNQP01000274.1:0-2265 GCA_003500955.1 Curvibacter sp.
CGACGGCGTGATCGAGCCGGTCAAGCAGAGCACCATCGCGGCCCAGGCCTCGGGCCGGGTGGTCAGGCTGCTGGTGAAGATGGGCGACCCGGTCAAGGCGGGCCAGCTGCTGGCCACCATCGATGACAGCGAGACCACCGTCGGCGTGCAGCGCAGTGCCGCCCAGCTGAGCCAGGCCGAGGCCGAGCTGCGCAACGCCAAGGCCCACTACGAGCGCACGCGCGAGCTGCGCGCCCAGGGCTTCGTGAGCCAGGCCGCGCTGGACATGGCCGAGACGCAGTACAAGGCCGCCCAGGCGGGCCAGAGCCAGGCCACGGCCGGGGCGCGCGCCTCGGCGCTGAGCCAGGGCTACACGCGCGTGACCGCGCCCTATGACGGCTGGGTGCTGCAGACCCATGTGGACGCGGGTGACCTGGCCGTGCCGGGCAAGCCCCTGCTCACGGTCTATGCGCCGCAGCCGCTGCGCGCCGTGGTGCAGATCCCGGCCTCGCAGGCCGAGAGCGCGCGTGCCGCGCAGGACGTGCAGGTGCAGCTGACCGAAGCCAACGGCGCCAGCATCTGGGTGCAGCCCGTCAAGCGCAGCACCATGCCCGCCGCCGACCCGGTCTCGCAGACCGTGGTCTGGCGTCTCGATCTCGCGCCGAGCGCCGCACAGAAACTGCTGCCCGGCCAACAGGTGCGCGTGCGCTTCGTCGGTGGCCAGGCCCAGCGCACCGTGGTGCCGGCCCAAGCCGTGCTGCGCCGCGGCGAGTTGACGGCCGTCTATGTGGCCAGCGAGCGTGGCTTCGTGCTGCGCGCTGTGCGCCTGGGTGCTGACCACGGTGACCAGGGCGTGGAGATCGTGGCGGGGCTGGCCGCGGGTGAGCGCGTGGCGCTCGACCCCGTGCGCGCCGGTCTGGCCGGCGCCGTGGTTGCCGCCAACCGTTGAGGACCGCCATGAACACGCACGAACGCATGGGCATCTCGGGTCGTATCGCCGCGGCCTTCCAGGCCAACGCGCTCACGCCGCTGCTGGCCCTGGTGGCGCTGCTGCTGGGTCTGTTCGCCGTGCTGGTGACGCCGCGCGAGGAAGAGCCGCAGATCAATGTCACCATGGCCAATGTGCTGATCCCCTTCCCCGGGGCCAGCAGCGCCGATGTGCAGAACATGGTGGCGCGACCGGCCGAGCAGGTGCTGAGCCAGATTGCCGGCATCGAACACACCTACTCCGTGGCCCGTCCCGGCCTGGCCGTGCTGACCGTGCAGTTCCAGGTGGGCGTGCCGCGCACCGAGGCCCTGGTGCGCCTCTACGACGTGCTCAACGCCAACCAGGACTGGCTGCCGCGTGACCTCGGCACCCTGGCGCCCATCGTCAAACCCAAGGGTATCGATGACGTGCCGGTGCTGGCCGTCACGCTCTGGAGCCAGGACGGCGCGCCGGCGCAGGAGCTCGAGCGTGTGGCGCACGAGCTGGAAACCGAACTCAAGCGCGTGCCGGGCACGCGCGAGGTGGACACCTTGGGCGGCCCGGGCCGCGCGGTGCATGTCTCGCTGGACCCGACGCGCATGCGTGCCCGTGGTGTGGACGTGCTCACCCTGAAGCAGACCCTGGCAGCGGCCAACTTCGGCATGCCCGCGGGTGCCGTGCTCGACAGCCAGGCCAGGAACGGCGGCGTCACGCAGATGCTCAGCGTCGAAACCGGCGAGTTCCTGCGCTCGGCCGATGACGTGGGCAGCATCGTGGTCGGCGTCAGCAAGGGCGCGCCGGTCTATCTGCGTGAAGTCGCACGCATCGACATGGGTGCGCAGCAGCCGCAGCGCTACGTCTGGTTCACGCCAGGCGCGGCCATGGCCCAGCCGGGTGACGCAGGTGTGCAGGCTGGCCAGGTCTACCCGGCGGTCACGCTGACCGTGACCAAGAAGCCGGGTGAAAACGCCGTGGACGTGGCACGCGCCGCAAGCGAGCGTGTGCAGGCCCTGCGCAACACCCTCATTCCGTCCAACATCGAAGCCACGGTCACGCGCAACTACGGTGAGACCGCGGCCGAGAAGGCCAACCAGCTGATCGCCAAGCTGGCCTTTGCCACCGGCTCGGTCATACTGCTCGTGGGCCTGGCCCTGGGTCGGCGCGAGGCCGTGATCGTCGGCGCCGCCGTGATCCTCACGCTCACCGCCACGCTGTTTGCATCGTGGGCCTGGGGCTTCACGCTCAACCGTGTCTCGCTGTTCGCACTGATCTTCTCCATCGGCATCCTGGTCGACGACGCCATCGTGGTGGTGGAAAAC
>DNQP01000274.1:2564-10582 GCA_003500955.1 Curvibacter sp.
CGACGCCATCGTGGTGGTGGAAAACATCCATCGCCACCAGCAGCTCACGCCCGATGCACCGCTGCGCGAGATCATCCCGCGTGCCGTGGACGAGGTCGGTGGCCCCACCATCCTGGCCACGCTGACCGTCATCGCCGCCCTGCTGCCCATGGCTTTCGTCAGTGGCCTCATGGGCCCCTACATGAGCCCCATCCCCATCAACTCCAGCCTGGGCATGGCCATCTCGCTGGCCATCGCCTTCACGGTCACGCCCTGGCTGGCGCTCAAGCTCATGAAGCCCCATGGTGCCACGGCGCAAGCTGGCCACGGCGGCATGGGCGCGAAGCTGCAGAGCGCCTTCACCGGCCTGCTCACGCCATTCCTGCAGAGCGCACGCCGCCGCTGGTTGCTGCTGGCCGGCATCCTGGGGGCCTTGCTGCTCTCGGCCGGCCTCACGCTCGTGCCTTCGAGCTTCGTGGGCGTGGTGCTCAAGATGCTGCCCTTCGACAACAAGAGCGAGTTCCAGGTGCTGGTCGAGATGCCCGCGGGCACGCCGCTGGAAGACACGGCCGCCACGCTGCATGAGCTCGGCGCCTTCCTGGCCCAGCAGCCCGAGGTGCAGGACCTGCAGGGTTACGCCGGCACGGCCAGCCCCATCACCTTCAACGGCCTGGTGCGCCAGTACTATCTGCGCGCCGAGGCCGAGCAGGGCGATCTGCAGGTCAACCTGGTGCACAAGAAGCAGCGCAAGGAGCAGAGCCACGCCATCGCCCAGCGCCTGCGTCCCGCGCTCGAAGACATCGCCCGCAGGCACGGCGCGCGCCTCAAGGTGGTCGAAGTGCCGCCGGGCCCGCCCGTGATGAGCCCGCTGGTGGCCGAGATCTACGGACCCGACGAAGCCGGCCGCCAGCAGCTGGCCGCACGCGTGACCCAGGCCTTCCGCGATACGCCGGACATCACCGCCATCGACAGCTCGCTCAAGGAAGACGCGCCGCGCGCCTGGCTGCGCGTGCGCCGCCAGCGGGCCGAATCGCTCGGCATCCCCGTGGCCGCCATCGCCCAGACCGTGCAGGGCGCGCTCTCGGGTGCAGACGCCGCCTGGCTGCACGACGCGCAGTCCAAGTACCCGGTGCCCGTGCGCCTGCAGCTGCCGCGCGAACAGCAGATCGGCCTGGACGCGCTGCTGGCCCTGCCCATGCGCGCCGCCGTTCCGGCAGGAACCTCCGGTTCGGGCCAGCTCGTGCCGCTGTCCGAACTCGTGCGCGTGGAGCGCGGCGTGATCGACAAGCCCCTGTACACCAAGGACCTCGCGCCTGTGAGCTATGTCTACGGCGACATGGGTGGCCAGCTCGATTCGCCGCTCTACGGCCTCTTCGCCATCCGCCCCAGGCTGGAGGCTGCGGCCCTGGAAGGCACGGGCGAGCTCGGTGAGTACTGGATCCGCCAGCCGCAGGAGACCCTGCGCCAGTACGCGCTCAAGTGGGATGGCGAGTGGCAGATCACCTACGAGACCTTCCGCGACATGGGCGCGGCCTATGGCGTCGGCCTGATCCTGATCTACCTGCTGGTGGTGGCACAGTTCCGCTCCTACAGCACGCCGCTGGTCATCATGGCGCCCATCCCGCTCACCCTCATCGGCGTCATGCCGGGCCACGCTCTGCTGGGCGCGCAGTTCACCGCCACCAGCATGATTGGCATGATCGCGCTGGCCGGCATCATCGTGCGCAACTCCATCCTGCTGGTGGACTTCATCGAGCTGCAGGTGGCGCAGGGCATGATGTTTCGCGACGCCGTGGTGCAGTCCGCCGCGGTACGCGCCCAGCCCATCGCCCTCACCGGCCTGGCCGCCATGATCGGCGCCTTCTTCATCCTCGACGACCCGATCTTCAACGGTCTGGCCATCGCGCTGATCTTCGGCATCCTGGTCTCCACCCTGCTCACGCTGGTGGTCATCCCGGTGCTGTACTACGCCTTCTTCCGCAAGCGCCACGAAGCCGACGACGGCGCGCCGCTGCCCCCTGTTCCCGCAACCCCCTCTCACTAACCCCCAGGAGTTTGAAATGACCGTTGAACGCTACATCCGCATCTTCGCCGGCTTCGTCGTGATGCTCTCGCTCGCCCTGGGCGTCGAAGGCAGCCCGATCTTTGTCAGCAAGTGGTTCCTCGCCCTGACCGCCTTCGCCGGCTTCAACCTCTTCCAGTCGGGCTTCACGGGCTTCTGCCCGCCGGCCTTGCTGCTGAAGAAGCTGGGCGTGCCCGAAGGCGGCAGCGCCTGCGCCACCAAGTAAGCTCGGGGCACCGGTTGCGCGCGAGTCCGCGCGGCCATCCCCTGACCAGGAGAACACCATGAGCGAGCCCCGCCCGCGCGTCCTGCTGCGCCAGCAGCAGGACTTCCAGTTCGAAATCGACTTCGGCGAGGGCAAGCCCCGCCTGCTCGGCGACGAAGGCCCGCCGCTGGGCCAGGGTGCAGGCCCCACGCCCGTGCAGCTGCTGGCCGCGGCCGTGGGCAACTGCATGTCGGACTCCCTCCTCTTTGCCCTGCGCAAGTTCAAGCAGACGCCCGAACCCATCTCCTGCGTGGTGGATGCCGAGGTGGGCCGCAATGCCGACAAGCGCATGCGTGTGCTGGGCCTGGATGTGGCGCTGACCCTGGGTGTGCCGGCCGCTAGCCTGGAGCACCTGGACCGGGTGCTGGCCTCCTTCGAGGACTTCTGCACCGTGGGCGCCAGCGTGGCCCAAGGCATCCCGCTGAACGTCACCGTGCACGACAGCACGGGCGCGCAACTCAAGTGAGGGAGGCAGCCATGGCCACTGCGACCAGGAAAGCAATCAAAGCTCGCGCCGCACCTGCCGAATGCGCCCCCACCGTGCTGAACGACGCCGGCGCCCGCACCGAAATCCTCAACCGCCTGCGCCGCGCCGAAGGCCAGCTGCGCGGCATCCAGCGCATGGTCGAAGAGGGTGAGGACTGCCTCAAGATCGGCCAGCAGTTCGCTGCCGTGCGCAAGGCGCTGGACAGCACCTATCTGCGCATGACCGTCTGCTTCATGGCGCAGGAGCTGGAACAGAAGCTTGCCCCCGACGACGCGCAGAAGGCCGGGCTGGCCACCATGCTCAAGGATATGGAGACGCTGCTGGCGCGGATGGGCTGAAGCCTCAGCGCGCAGTGAGCGCCCGCAGATTCTCCGCCGCCCGCTCCTTGTTCCAGTCCTCGACGGTGGCTACGGCTTCGAGCGTCTGCACATAGTCTGCCGCCAGGCCGTGCTCGCGTGCGCCGGCCACCACCAGGGTCTTGTACCAGTCGTAGGGTTTGGTGCCATAGTCGATGTTGGTGCCCTGGTAGCTCAGGGCCTGGACGGGGCCGCTGGCGGTCTGCACTTCCAGCGCCACCTGCTTGTAACCCCAGCCCAGGCCTTCGGCTGTGTCGAGCGCGGGCTTGTCGCTGAGCGCAATTTCGAACAGCACCCCGTAGACCATGCTGCCGGCAGCGGTCACGATGTCGCACTTGCCTGAGCCGTCCTTGCTGACCTTGTGCCAGCGCAACGCATGGTCGCGCAACGTCGCGACGCCCACCGTGCGGGCCGAGGGGGTGCGGCCCAGCAGGCGGCGGGTGAGCATGTTCGAGCCGTAGGCGAAGTAGAGAAAGGTGTCGGTGCGCATCGTCATGAGGTGGTTCAGGAAGCGGCGGCGATCACACCACCGCCCAGGCAGACCTCGCCGTCGTAGAGCACGGCGGACTGGCCGGGAGTCACGGCCCACTGGGCCGCGGGAAACTGCAGGTCGAAACTGGTGCTAGTCACATTGCCCAGCGTGCAGGCGGCATCGGCCTGGCGGTAACGCGACTTGGCGGCCATCGGTCCGGGCGCGGGCGGCTCACCGGCCACCCAGCTCGCGTCCAGCGCGTGCAGGGCGTGGCTTTGCAGCAGGGGATGGTCATGGCCTTGCACCACCCACAGCGTATTCTTTTCCATGTCCTTGCGCGCGACGAACCAGGGCGCGTGCTCGCCGCCGCCCTTCTGCGCGCCCTTGGCCTTGATGCCGCCGATGCCCAGGCCCTGGCGCTGGCCCAGGGTGTAGAAGCTCAAGCCCACATGCTTGCCGATGACGCGGCCGTAGGCCTTGTCGCCCGCAGGCGGCGTGCCGTCGCGGATGGGCCCGGGCTCCTTCTGGATGTAGCGGTTGAGGAACTCGCGAAAGGGCCGCTCGCCGATAAAGCAGATGCCCGTGCTGTCCTTCTTCTTGGCATTGGGCAGGCCGATCTCGGCCGCGATGCGGCGCACCTCGGTCTTGTGCAGCTCGCCCACGGGGAACAGCGTCTTGCTGAGCTGCGCCTGGTTGAGGCGGTGCAGGAAATAGCTCTGGTCCTTGGACGGGTCCAGGCCCTTGAGCAGCTCGTGTTTGCCGGTTTGTTCGTTCAGACGCACCCTTGCATAGTGACCCGTGGCAATCTTCTCGGCGCCCAGGCGCATGGCGTGGTCCAGGAAGGCCTTGAACTTGATCTCGGCGTTGCAGAGGATGTCGGGGTTGGGCGTGCGGCCGGCCTGGTATTCGCGCAGGAACTCGGCGAAGACGCGGTCCTTGTACTCGGCGGCGAAGTTGACGTGTTCGATCTCGATGCCGATCACGTCGGCCACCGCGGCGGCGTCCACGAAGTCGATGTTGGAGGAGCAGTACTCGCTGTCGTCGTCATCTTCCCAGTTTTTCATGAAGATGCCGACCACCTCGTAGCCCTGTTGCTTGAGCAGGTGCGCGCTGACCGCGGAGTCCACGCCCCCGCTCAATCCCACCACGACCCGCTGTTTGCCTTTGCTCGCCATAGGTGTGCGATTATCCCAGCCGCAGAACAAACGGTCCGGAAACAGGTCATTCATGGAACTCAGGCAGATCCGCTATTTCGTCCGCGTGGTCGAGCTCGGCAGCATGAGCCGCGCCGCGCTGGAGCTGGACATGGTGCAGTCGGCGCTGAGCCAGCAGATCAGCCGGCTCGAAAGCGAGCTCTCCACCCGGCTGCTGCAGCGTACCAGCAAGGGTGTCACGCCCACCGAGGCCGGCCTGGCCTTTTTCCGTGAGGCCCAGCTGACGCTGCGCCATGCCGAGCAGGCCGCGCGCGCGGCGCAGCAGGCGCGGCTCTCGGGTTCGGTCAGCGTGGGGCTGGCGCCCACCACGGCCGCCGTGTTAGGCCTGCCGCTGCTGCGCGCCATGCGCGCGCGCTACCCCGATGTGCGCCTGCACCTGGTGGAAAGCATGTCGGGCCATGTGAGCACCATGCTCAACGCGCGTCAGCTCGACCTGGCCGTGCTCTTCAGCACCGACCCGGCGCGGCGCTGGAGCACCATGCCCCTGCTCGAAGAGCGGCTCTACTACATCCGCGCGCGGCGCGACGTCCAAGGCGAACCGCCAGCGCGCGTGCGCGCCGCCGCGCTCAAGGCCGTGCCGTTGATCATGCCCACGGGCGGCCACGGCCTGCGCAGCGCGCTGGACGCGGTGTTCACCCGCGCACGCATCCAGCCCACGGTGGTGTCGGAGATCGATTCCCTGTCCATGCTCATGGACGCGGTCGAGGCCGGCCTGGGCGGTTCGCTGCAGCCCTGGTCTGCGGTGAGCCGTTACAGCGACGCCACCGCGCGCTTTGCGCTCTCCGAACTCGCCGACCCGCTGGCACGCCGGCGCAATGTGCTGTGCAGTCTCTCGGACGACGAACTCTCCCCGGCCGCCCTGGCCACGCGCGTGGTGCTGGCCGACTGCGCGCGCGAGCTCGTGCGCTCCGGGCGCTGGGTGGGCGCGACGCTGATCGACGCGTGAGCGGGTATCACGGGAAGTGATGGCCCCATGTTGCAGGGCCTCTGCCGGCCCGAAGCCGGGCTCGCTATCGTAGCGACCGGTTTGTTTGCATCAACCGGCATCCTTCGCGTGCCGGACCCTGGCCCCTTTTCTCCATGACAGATGTTCTCGTCATCGGCGGCGGCAACGCCGCCCTGTGCGCAGCGCTGATGGCCCGTGAGGCCGGCGCCAGCGTGCTGCTGCTGGAAGCCGCGCCGCGCGCGTGGCGTGGCGGCAATTCCAGCCACACCCGCAATCTGCGCTGCATGCACGACGCACCGCAAGACGTGCTGGTGGACGCCTACCCGGAAGAGGAGTTCTGGCAGGACCTGCTCAGGGTTACCGGCGGCCTCACCGACGAGAAGCTCGCGCGCCTGGTGATCCGCGCCTCGGCCACCTGCCGGCCCTGGATGGTTCGGCACGGCGTGCGCTTCCAGCCTTCACTGTCGGGGGCCTTGCACACGGCGCGCACCAATGCCTTCTTCATGGGAGGCGGCAAGGCCCTGGTCAATGCCTACTACCGCAGCGCCGAGCGCCTGGGCGTCCAGATCCGCTACGAGGCGCCGGTGGACCGGCTCGACATCCTGGGCGGCGAGTTCAGGGCCGCGTACGTGAACGGCGAGCGCATCGAAGCGCGCGCCTGTGTGCTGGCCGCGGGCGGCTTCGAGTCCAACCGTGCGTGGCTGCGCGAAGCCTGGGGGCAGAACGCCCGGGGTGAATGGCCGGCGGACAACTTCCTGATCCGGGGCACGAAGTTCAACCAGGGCGTGTTGATCAAGCACATGCAGGAACAGGGCGCGGACATGATCGGCGACCCCACGCAGTCGCACTGCGTAGCCATCGACGCGCGCGCGCCGCTGTACGACGGCGGCATCTGTACGCGCATCGACTGCGTCTCGCTGGGCGTGGTGGTGAACAACCGGGGTGAGCGCTTCTATGACGAGGGCGAGGACTTCTGGCCCAAGCGCTACGCCATCTGGGGCCGGCTGGTGGCGCAGCAGCCGGGGCAGATCGGCTACGCCATCATCGACAGCAAGGCCATCGGCCGCTTCATGCCGCCGGTCTTTCCCGGTGTGCAGGCCGACAGCCTGCCCGAACTCGCGCGCAAGCTCGGCCTGCCGGAGCAGACCTTCATGGCCACGCTCACGGCCTACAACGCGGCCTGCCGCGTCGGCACTTTCGACCACACGGCGCTCGACGACTGCCGCACCGAGGGCCTGAGCCCGGCCAAGACCCACTGGGCCCTGCCGCTGGACACGGGGCCCTACTACGGCTATGCCCTGCGCCCGGGCATCACCTTCACCTACCTCGGTCTCAAGGTCAACGCGCAGTCCGCCGTGCATTTCGGTGGCGTGCCCAGTGCCAACCTCTATGTGGCGGGCGAGATGATGGCCGGCAATGTGCTGGGCCAGGGCTACACGGCCGGCGTGGGCATGTCCATCGGCACGGCCTTCGGCCGCATCGCCGGCACCGAGGCCGCGCGCGCGGCCCTGCAGCTGAAGAAGACGGAGCGTGAGCGTGCAGCAGCTTGAAAGTTTGACCCGCGAGGCACGGGCCCTGGCCAACGGCCAGGGGATATCCGGCAGCGCCGAGGCCGAAGTCGCGCGCCAGCTGCAGATCTGCAATGCCTGCCGCTACTGCGAGGGCTTCTGCGCCGTCTTCCCCGCCATGACGCGCCGCCTGGCTTTCCCGCAGGCCGATGTGCACTACCTGGCCAACCTCTGCCACAACTGCGGCGCCTGCTTGCATGCCTGCCAGTACGCGCCGCCGCACGAGTTTGCGGTCAACGTGCCCCAGGCCATGGCTCGGGTGCGCCTGCAGACCTACACGGACTACGCCTGGCCGCCGGCGCTGGGGCGCCTGTACCAGCGCAACGGCCTGACGCTCTCGCTGGCCACGGCGGGCGCGCTGGCCTTCTTCATGCTGCTCACGCTCTGGCTGCGCGACAGGCTGTGGCGCGTGCCGCCGCAGACGGACTTCTACGGCATCTTTCCGCACAACCTGCTGGTGAGTCTGTTCGCGCCGGTCTTCCTCTATGCCGTGCTGGCCCTGGCCCTGGGCGTGCGCCGCTTCTGGCGCGAGGTGACGCCGGGGCAGGAGTACGAGGCGCCGGCCATCGCCGCGGTGCGCGCCGGCGCGGCCGCCGAGGCCACGCATGACGTGCTGCGTCTCACCTACCTGGATGGCGGCCACGGCGAGGGCTGTCACAACGAGGACGA
>DNQP01000134.1:0-6814 GCA_003500955.1 Curvibacter sp.
AGCCCGGAGGCGCGCCGATCAGGCGGCTCACGGCATGACGCTCCATGTACTCCGACATGTCGAAGCGGATCAGCTCGATGCCCATGATGTAGGCCAGCTGCTTGGCCGCTTCCGTCTTGCCCACGCCCGTCGGGCCGCTGAACAGGAAGGAGCCGATGGGCTTGTCGGCGCGGCCCAGACCGGAACGCGCCATCTTGACGGCCGCGGCCAGCACTTCCAGGGCCTTGTCCTGGCCGAAGACTACGCTCTTGAGGTCGCGTTCGATGGTCTGCAGCTTGCTGCGGTCGTCATTGGAGACGTTGGCCGGGGGGATGCGGGCAATCTTGGCCACGATCTCCTCGACCTCGGCCTTGCCGATGGTCTTCTTGCGCTTGGACGGCGTGAGGATGCGCTGAGCCGCACCGGCCTCGTCGATCACGTCGATGGCCTTGTCGGGCAGGTGGCGGTCGTTGATGTACTTGGCCGACAGCTCGGCCGCCGCCTGCAGCGCCGCATTGGCGTACTTGACGTTGTGGTGTTCCTCAAAACGCGACTTCAGGCCCTTGAGGATGTCGATGGTCTCCTGCACGCTGGGCTCAACCACATCGACCTTCTGGAAGCGACGGCTGAGGGCCGCATCCTTCTCGAAGATGCCGCGGTACTCGGTGAAGGTCGTCGCGCCGATGCACTTGAGCTGCCCGCTGGACAGCGCAGGCTTGAGCAGGTTGGACGCGTCCAGCGTGCCCCCCGACGCCGCACCAGCCCCGATCAGGGTGTGGATCTCGTCGATGAACAGGATGGCGTTGGGCTTGTCCTTGAGCGACTTGAGCACCCCCTTGAGGCGCTGCTCGAAATCACCGCGGTACTTGGTGCCGGCCAGCAGCGCGCCCATGTCGAGCGAGTACACACTGGATTCGGCCAGGATTTCGGGCACGTCACCCTGGGTAATGCGCCAGGCCAGACCCTCGGCAATGGCCGTCTTGCCCACGCCGGCCTCGCCGACCAGCAGGGGGTTGTTCTTGCGGCGGCGGCAGAGGATCTGGATCACCCGCTCGACCTCGTACTCACGGCCGATCAGGGGATCGATCTTGCCTTCCTTGGCGGCCTGGTTGAGGTTCTGGGTGTACTGCTCCAAGGGAGAGGCCTTGCTCTCGCCCTTCTCGGCCGCAGCGCCCTCCTCGGCCTCACCCGAGCTCTCGCTGGGCTTGCCAGTCTCGGGCGGGTCGCTCTTCTTGATGCCGTGGGCGATGAAGTTCACCACGTCCAGGCGCGTCACGCCCTGCTGGTGCAGGTAGTAGACGGCATGCGAATCCTTCTCGCCGAAGATGGCCACCAGCACATTGGCGCCGGTGACTTCCTTCTTCCCGCTGCCCGTGGATTGCACGTGCATGATGGCGCGCTGGATCACGCGCTGGAAACCCAGCGTGGGCTGGGTGTCCACATCCTCGGTACCGGCGACCTGGGGCGTGTTGTCCTTGATGAAGTTGGTCAGGGACTTGCGCAGGTCGTCGATGTTGGCGGCGCAGGCCCGCAGCACCTCGGCAGCACTGGGGTTGTCGAGCAAGGCCAGCAGCAGATGCTCCACCGTGATGAATTCATGGCGTTGCTGACGTGCCTCGACAAACGCCATGTGGAGGCTGACTTCCAATTCCTGGGCAATCATGTGACTTCCTTTTGCCTTGCTTACGAACCTACTTTAATCCGATTCGCCGGACTGTCCAACAGTTCCAGCCGTGAAAGTAAAGTAACTTTTGCGGTTTACTCGCACTCTTTTCGCGCATCCCGTTCATTCCACGGGCTCGCACAGACACTGCAGGGGATGGCCGGCCTTGTGCGCCGCCTCCAACACCTGGTCCACTTTGGTCGCCGCGACGTCCTTGGTGTACACACCACAGACGCCTCGACCGTCCAGATGGATCTTGAGCATGATTTGGGTGGCCGTTTCCAGGTCCTTGTTGAAAAACTCCTGGATCACGACCACCACGAACTCCATCGGGGTGTAGTCGTCGTTGAGCATCACCACCTGGTACATCTGCGGTGGCTGGACTTTCTGCGTCCGTCGCTCCAGCACGACCGAATCGCCCTCGTCACGGCTGGGCTGCTGGACGGGGGCCGGCGGTTTGGCGGGAGATTTCGTGGCCATGCGATGATTCTATCGAGCGCGCCCTCGGCACACGTCGCTTAGGGTTGAAATGGAGGCGGCTGGCCCTGCTTCAAGATGGAGAGCGCGAAAAGTCTGCCGGACACGACCAGGCCAGGCGGCAGCTCACATGTGCTCGATCATGACCTCGCCAAAGCCCGAGCAGCTGACCTGGGTGGCCCCCTCCATGAGACGGGCGAAGTCGTAGGTCACCCGTTTGCTCAGGATAGCCTTTTCCATGGCGCTGATCAGCAGATCGGCAGCCTCTTTCCAGCCCATGTGGCGCAGCATCATCTCCGCCGAAAGAATTTCGGAGCCCGGATTCACATAATCCTTGCCCGCGTACTTGGGCGCGGTCCCGTGGGTCGCCTCGAACATGGCCACGGTGTCGGAGAGGTTCGCGCCGGGCGCGATGCCTATGCCGCCGACCTGCGCCGCCAGCGCGTCCGAGATGTAGTCGCCATTGAGGTTGAGGGTGGCAATCACGCTGTATTCGGCTGGCCGCAGCAGGATCTGCTGCAGGAAGGCGTCGGCGATCACATCCTTGATGATGATGTCACGACCGGTGCGCGGGTTCCTGAGGCGGCACCAGGGGCCGCCGTCGATCAGCTCGGCGGAAAACTCCTTCTGCGCCAGGGCATAGGCCCAGTCTCGAAAGCCGCCCTCGGTGAACTTCATGATGTTGCCTTTGTGCACGATGGTCACACTGGGCTTGTCATTGTCGATGGCGTACTGGATGGCCTTGCGCATCAGTCGCTCGGTCCCCTCGACGGAGACCGGCTTGACGCCGATGCCGGAGGTCTCGGGGAAACGGATCTTCTTCACGCCCATCTCCTCGACCAGGAACCTGATGAGCTTTCTTGCCTGGACGGATTGCGCCTCGTACTCGATGCCCGCGTAGATGTCCTCCGAGTTCTCGCGGAAGATCACCATGTTGACCTTCTCGGGCTCTTTCAGCGGCGAGGGCACCCCCTTGAAATACTGCACCGGACGCAGGCAGACGTAGAGATCGAGCTCCTGACGCAGCGCCACGTTGAGCGAGCGGATGCCACCGCCCACGGGCGTGGTCAGCGGCCCCTTGATGGAGACCACATAGTCGCGCACCACCTCCAGGGTTTCCTGCGGCAACCAGACGTCAGGGCCATAGAGACGCGTCGACTTCTCGCCCGCATAGACCTCCATCCAGTGGATCTTGCGCCGGCCGCCGTAGGCTTTCTCCACGGCAGCATCCACCACCTTGAGCATCACGGGCGTGATGTCCAGGCCCGTGCCATCGCCCTCGATGTAGGGGATGATGGGCTGATCGGGCACGTTCAGGGTCCGGTCAGGGCGGACGGTGATCTTCTGGCCCTGGGCAGGCACCTGGATGTGCTGGTACATGAACGCAAAACTCCGTGGAGAAACAATGAGAGAGTGCGGCAAATTCTAGTCCTTGCCCTTGCCGCGGCACGGTGGCCTGCCGTCGCAGGCGATGACGCACAATGCGGCTGTTGTCGACCTCGCCCGGACCGCTCTATGACGCGACTGATCCTGACCCTTTGCCTGCTGCTGGCGCCCCAGTTCGCCCCGGCCCACGCCCAGCCCTCGTCGCCCCAGCTTGAGCTGCCGCGCGTGACGCTGACGGCCGGCATGCACCTGATCCAGGCGCAGGTCGCCACCACGCCGCAGCAACAGGCGATCGGCCTCATGCATCGCAAGGAGATGCCCACCAGCGAAGGCATGCTCTTCATCTTCGAACAGGCCACCCGGCAATGCTTCTGGATGAAGAACACGCTGCTGCCCCTGACGGCCGCCTTCATCGCCGACGACGGCACCATCGTCAACCTCGCCGACATGAAGCCCCAGACGACCGACTCGCACTGCTCCGCCCAGCCGGTGCGCTTTGTGCTGGAGATGAACCAGGGCTGGTTCGCCAAACGCGGGCTCAAGGCCGGCAGCCAGCTTGGCGGGCCGGTTTTCGCGAAGCGCGGGCAGGCGGCGAAATAAAAAGCGGCCCGGACGCATGCGTCCGGGCCGCTTGGTCTGCGACGCGCCGAAGCTCAGGCCTTCAGGGACGCGAGCGCCGCGTTGAAGGTCTTGCTGGGCCGCATGACCTGCTCGAGCTTGGCAAAGTCCGGCTTGTAGTAGCCGCCGATGTCCACGGGCTTGCCCTGCACCTCGGCCAGCTCCTTCACGATGGTCTGCTCGTTCTCGGCCAGTTGCTTGGCCAGGGGCGCGAACTTGGCGGCCAGCTCCTTGTCCTCGGTCTGGGCGGCCAGCTCCTGGGCCCAGTAGAGCGCTAGGTAGAACTGGCTGCCGCGGTTGTCCAGCTGGCCGGTCTTGGGCGAGGGGTTCTTGTTGTTGTCCAGCAGCTTGCCCGTGGCCGCGTCCAGGGTCTTGGCCAGCAGCTTGGCGCGCGGGTTGTTGTTCTTGATCCCCAGGTCCTCGAACGACACCGCCAGGGCCAGGAACTCGCCCAGCGAATCCCAGCGCAGGTGGTTCTCTTCCACCAGCTGCTGCACATGCTTGGGCGCCGAACCGCCTGCACCGGTCTCGTACATGCCGCCGCCGGCCATCAGGGGCACGATGGACAGCATCTTGGCGCTGGTGCCGAGTTCCATGATGGGGAAGAGATCGGTGAGGTAGTCCCGCAGGATGTTGCCGGTGGCCGAGATGGTGTCCAGCCCACGGATCACGCGCTCCAGCGTGTAGCGCATGGCGCGCACCTGGCTCATGATCTGGATGTCCAGGCCCGCGGTGTCGTGCTCGTGCAGGTACATCTTGACCTTGGTGATCAGCTGGGCCTCGTGCGGGCGGTACTGGTCGAGCCAGAACACCACCGGCATACCCGAGTTGCGCGCGCGCGTGACAGCCAGCTTGACCCAGTCGCGAATGGCGGCGTCCTTGACCTGGCACATGCGCCAGATGTCGCCCTCCTCCACCTGCTGGCTCATCAGCACCTCGCCTGTGGCCAGGTCGGTGATGTTGGCGACGCCGTCCTCGGGGATCTCGAAGGTCTTGTCGTGCGAGCCGTATTCCTCGGCCTGCTGGGCCATCAGGCCCACGTTGGGCACGGTGCCCATGGTCTTGGGATCGAAGTTGCCGTGCCACTTGCAGAAGTTGATGATCTCCTGATAGATGCGGGCAAAGGTGCTCTCGGGGATCACGGCCTTGACGTCCTTGAGGCGGCCGTCGGCACCGTACATCTTGCCGCCGGCGCGGATCATGGCCGGCATGGAGGCGTCCACGATCACGTCGTTGGGCGAATGGAAGTTGGTGATGCCCTTGGCGGAGTCCACCATGGCCAGCTCAGGACGATGCTCGTGGCAGGCATGCAGGTCGCGCTTGATCTCTTCCTGCTTGGACTGGGGCAGCGTAGCGATCTTGTTGTAGAGATCGATCATGCCGTTGTTGACGTTCACCCCCAGCTCGTCAAAGAGCTTGCCGTGCTTGGCGAAGGCATCGCGGTAGAAGATCTTGACGCAGTGGCCGAACACGATGGGGTGCGAGACCTTCATCATCGTGGCCTTGACGTGCAGCGAGAACATCACGCCGGTCTTGTGCGCGTCCTCGATCTGCTTCTCATAGAACTCGAGCAGGGCCTTCTTGCTCATGAACATGCTGTCGATGATCTCGCGGTCCATCAACGCGACCTTGGGCTTGAGCACGATGGTCTTGCCACTCTTGGTGATGAGCTCCATCTTGACATCACGCGCCTTGTCCAGCGTCATCGACTTCTCGCCGTGATAGAAGTCACCGTGGTGCATGTGCGAAACGTGGGTGCGCGAGGCCTGGCTCCATTCGGCCATGCTGTGCGGATTCTTGCGCGCGTATTCCTTCACGGCCTTGGGCGCGCGGCGATCCGAATTGCCCTCGCGCAGCACCGGGTTCACGGCGCTGCCCGTGCACTTGGCATAACGTGCCTTGATGGCCTTTTCTTCCTCGGTCTTGGGGTTCTCGGGATAGTCCGGGATCTTGTAGCCCTTGGCCTGCAGCTCCTTGATGCACGCCACCAGCTGCGAGACGGAGGCGCTGATGTTCGGCAGCTTGATGATGTTGGCCTCGGGCTTGAGCGTGAGCTTGCCCAGCTCGGCCAATGTGTCGGGCACGCGCTGCGCCTCGGTCAGGTACTCGGGAAACTGACCGAGGATGCGACCGGCCACCGAAATGTCGCTGGTCTCCACATGCACCCCGGCCGGCGCGGCGAAGGTGCGGATGATGGGCAGGAAGGAGCTGGTGGCCAGCAGCGGGGCTTCGTCAGTCAGCGTGTAGATGATGGTGGGTTGCTGGGTGCTCATTGCGTATCTCCAGAAATCGGGACCGGATCCGCGTCGACCGATGTGCCGACGAACAGATATCGGATGGTTTGAGATTTTGCTGTCAGTGCCCTGACCTGGGGCGCTGTTTTTGAATCAAAATCCCGCAATGCGAAATTTTCATCAAGAAATTTCAACTTTTTTGCAATCAGTCTTATAGAAGAGGTCTTATAGAAGATCTAAGACTGGACTGGGCTGGGACGAAGCGCGCCACCTCCAGCATGACAGCCCCGCTGGGCCGGCGCAAACAAAAAGGGCCCGGAGGTCACCCCCCGGGCCCGGACAGGCAGGCTGTCGAGATCAGCCGAAGTTCTTCTCGGCGAAGGACCAGTTCACCAGCTTGTCGAAGAAGGTCTCGACAAATTTCTGGCGCAGATTGCGGTAGTCGATGTAGTAGGCG
>DNQP01000134.1:7118-14275 GCA_003500955.1 Curvibacter sp.
ATTGCGGTAGTCGATGTAGTAGGCGTGCTCCCACACGTCCACGGTCAGCAGGGCCTTGTCGGCCGTGGTCAGCGGCGTGCCGGCGGCACCGGTGTTGACGATGTCGACCGAGCCGTCGGCCTTCTTGACCAGCCAGGTCCAGCCGGAACCGAAGTTGCCCACGGCGGACTTCACGAAAGCTTCCTTGAAGGCGGCGTAGCTGCCCCACTTGGCTTTGATGGCCGCAGCCAGCGCGCCCGTGGGCTCACCGCCGCCATTGGGCTTCATGCAGTTCCAGAAAAAGGTGTGGTTCCAGATCTGGGCCGCGTTGTTGTAGATGCCACCGCTGGACTTCTTGACGATGGACTCGAGGTCCATGCTCTCGAACTCGGTGCCCTTCTGCAGATTGTTCAGGTTCACCACGTAAGCGTTGTGGTGCTTGCCATGGTGAAACTCCAGGGTTTCCTTGGAGTAGTGCGGGGCCAGGGCGTCGATGGCGTAAGGCAGGGGCGGCAGGGTGTGTTCCATGATGGTGTCCTCGATGGTTGTTGTGAATGACCAGCGGCGATTGTAGAAACTAAATTTTGCCCCGGCGTGTCACGGTGAGATCAACCTTGCCGTCGGCAAGGGTGGCCTGCAAGGCCTGCCCCTGATGGGTCTGCGTGGTGCGCGTGATGGTTTGCCCGGTCTCGTCGCTGAGCCAGGCATAGCCGCGCTGCAACACCAGGGCCGGGTCGAGCAGCTGCAGGCGCAGCCCTGCGCGCTCCAGCCGCTGCTGGCGCTGCTGCAGATCGCGACGCCACACCTGCGCCCAGTTGCCGGCCCGCTGCTGCAGGCCGAGGCGGCGGTGCAGCAGGGCCTGGCTGGCCGCATGCCGCAGACGCTGCGCCAGGGCCGAGAGCGCGAGGCGCTGGCTGGCCACCCGTCCCGACGGCCGGCCGAGGCGGCTGACCGCCAGGTCCAGGCGCTGGCTCTCGCGGTCCAGCCTGTCCAGCACCGCGCCGCGCAGCCGCTCGTGCACCAGACCGAGAGCAGACAGCCAGACACTGCGTGGCTCGGCCACCAGCTCGGCCGCAGCCGTGGGCGTGGGCGCGCGCAGATCGGCGACGAAGTCGGCGATCGTGAAGTCGGTCTCGTGCCCCACCCCGCTGACCACAGGCACCGGGCTGAGCACCAGGGTGCGTGCCAGCCGCTCGTCGTTGAAGGCCCAGAGATCCTCCATCGAGCCACCGCCACGCACGAGCAGGATCACGTCCACCCGGCCCTGCTGCGCCTGGCTGTAGAGCTGCTGCAGCGCGGCGACCAGCTCGGCCGGCGCGCCGGCGCCCTGCACAGAGGCGGGCGCCAGGATAACTGGCACATGCGGCACGCGCCGCTGCAGCGCGGTGACCACGTCGTGCAGGGCCGCGGCGCCGAGCGAGGTCACGATCCCGATACCGCGCGGCAGGGGCGACAACGCGCGTTTGCGCGCCGCGTCGAACAGGCCCTCGGCCTCCAGCCTGGCCTTGAGGCGCAGGAACTGCTCGAACAAGGCCCCCAGCCCGGCCCGCGACATGGATTCGACGACCATTTGCAGGTCGCCACGCGCTTCATAGACGCCCAGACGCCCGCGCACCTCGACAAGCTCGCCATCGCGCGGTGCGAAGTCCAGCAGGCTGGCGGCTCGGCGGAACATGGCGCAGCGGATCTGGCCCGTTTCGTCCTTGAGCGTGAAGTAGCAATGCCCACTGGCTGCGCGGTTGTAGCCTGAAATCTCCCCGCGCACCGCGACGGGATTGAACCTGGCGTCCAGGGCATCAGCGATGGCGCGGCACAGCGCGCCAACCTGCCAGATACGTGGCGTCATGACTGACGATTCAGATGCCAGCATGAGGTGCCATGCGGGCTGCGCCGCAGGCGCCCGGAGTGATTACTCCACAATCCGCACCTTGTTCCCGTCTGAGGCAGAAGAAATGGGCGAGAGCGCATTTTTCCGTACAAGTGATTGATTTCATTGGATTTTTATCTGCCTTTTTTGTCATCGTTCTGACCCGAAAGCGCATGGCTAGGTGCTTTGCGGTCCCTGCCCCATAGTTCTACACAAAGTTATCCACATATTCTGTGGGTGACCGTTCGGAGTCGGCGCAGACGAGGCAGGCAGGTCCGTCCTCCGGGGACGAAAGATGCGTGGGTCATAATCGACGGGCACATCCGCGTGGAGGATCCCTTTGTTTTCCATCATACAAGCCGCCGGCTGGCCCATCTGGCCCCTGATCGCCTGTTCCATCCTGGGCCTGGCCCTGATCATCGAACGCTTCCTGAGCCTCAAGACCGCCAAGGTCGCCCCGCCCCAGTTGCTCGACGAAGTGCTCAAGGCGTCGAGCACCGAACTGCCCAAGCCCGAGGTCGTCGACCAGCTCGAAAAGAGTTCGGCCCTCGGTGAGGTGCTGGCCAGCGGCCTGCGTACCCTGCAGGTCAAACCGACCAGCAGCGACGAAGAGTTGCGCAACGCCCTGGAGAGCAGCGGCCGCGTCGTGGCGCACAAGCTCGAACGCTACCTCACCGCCCTGGCCACCATCGCCTCGGTCTCTCCCCTGCTGGGCCTGTTCGGCACCATCGTCGGGATGATCGAGATCTTCGGCTCGCAAGCCCCGGGCGGCGGCACCGGCGGCAACCCGGCCCAGCTCGCGCAGGGCATCTCGATCGCCCTCTACAACACCGCCTTCGGTCTGATCATCGCGATTCCCTCTCTGATCTTCTGGCGCTACTTCCGGGCCCGCGTCGACGAGTACCTGCTGACGCTGGAGCTCGCGGGTGAACGCCTGTTGCAACACCTGGGCACGCTGCGGCGCACCGAGTCATGAGGCTGCACTTTCGCCGTCCGGCGCGTGAGGAGCCGGAGATCAACCTGATCGCCTTCATCGACGTGCTGCTGGTGATCCTGATCTTCCTCATGCTCACGACCACCTACAGCAAGTTCACCGAGATGCAGCTGCGCCTGCCGACGGCGGACGTCGACGCCCAGCGTGACTACCCCAAGGAAGTCATCGTGGCCGTCAGCAGCGACGGCAACTACAGCGTCAACCGCAACCCGCTCGAAGGCCGCAGCGTGGAGGCCGTGGTCGCAGGCCTGCTGCAAGCCGCGAAAGCGGGCAAGGACACGGTGGTCATCATCAGCGCCGACGCCAGTGCGCGTCACCAGTCGGTGGTCACGGTCATGGAAGCCGCGCGTCGCGCCGGCCTCACGCAGATCACCTTCGCCACCCAGTCCTCGGCCCAGGCCGGCGGCCGCTAAGGCGCATGGACCGTCCCGGCCAAGCGGCCTGGCAACTGGCCCTGCAAGCCAGCTGGCAGCGGCGCGGTGCGCTGAGCTGGGCCTTGTGGCCGGTCTCACTGCTCATGTGCCTGCTGGTGCGTTTCCGCCAGGGGCTTTACCTCAGCGGCATCCTCAAGCGCCAAGTGGTGTCGGTACCCGTGATCGTGGTTGGCAACGTCGTGGCTGGCGGTGCGGGCAAGACACCGGTCGTGATCGCTCTGGTGCAGCACCTGCAAAATCGCGGCATGCATCCGGGCGTGATCTCGCGCGGCTATGGCCGGCACACGCGCGACTGCCGCGAGGTGCTGGACAGCAGCCCCGTGCGCGAGGTGGGTGACGAGCCCGCACTGATCCGGCGTAAGACGGGCGTGCCGGTTTTCGTCGCAGCGCGTCGCATCGAGGCGGCACGTGCCCTGCTGCAGGCCCACCCACAGATCGACATCCTCGTCAGCGACGACGGGCTGCAGCATCTGGCCCTGGCGCGCGACCTCGAAGTCTGCGTCTTCGACGACCGTGGGGTGGGCAACGGCTTCCTGCTGCCGGCGGGCCCCCTGCGCGAACCCTGGCCCCGCTACGTGGATCTGGTACTGCACACCGGCAACCGGCCGGCCTTCACGGGCTACACCTCGCGCCGTGCGCTGGCCCACCACGCCGTGCGTGCCGACGGTAGCCGGGTGGACCTCGTGGCGCTGGCGGCTGAGGGCCGCCCTCTGCTGGCCGTGGCCGGTACGGCGCGGCCCCAGGCTTTCTTCGACATGCTGCAGGCCCTGGGCCTGCCACTCACGCTCACCGCTGCAAGGCCGGATCACGACGACTACGCCTCCTGGCAGCGCCCGCGTGAACGCGACTACACCCTGCTGTGTACCGAGAAGGACGCGCTCAAGCTCTGGGCCCATCACCCGGACGCCCTGGCGGTACCGCTGGAGTTCGAGGCCGAGCCGGCCTTCTACGCCGCCTTTGACCGCCTGCTCGATGACCCGCTGCAGGCACGGCTATCATCGCCCCATGGACACCCGACTGCTTGAACTGCTGGTCTGCCCCGTGACCAAGGGCCCGCTCGATTTCGACCGCGAGAAACAGGAGCTGCTCTCGCGCAGCGCCCGCCTGGCCTACCCCATCCGTGACGGCATCCCGGTGCTGCTCGAAAACGAAGCCCGCACGCTGAGCGACGAGGAACTGGGCCTCTGAATCCCATCCCCATGAGCTACACCGTCCTGATCCCGGCGCGGCTGGCCTCCAGCCGCCTGCCCAACAAGCCCCTGGCCGACATCGCCGGTCTGCCCATGGTGGTGCGCGTGGCACGGCGCGTGGCTTCCGGCCTGCCCGCCGGTACGCGCGTGGTCGTGGCTGCCGACGACCCGTCCATCCTGCAGGCCTGCGCCCAGCACGGGGTCGAGGCCCTGCTCACGCGCGTGGACCATCCCAGCGGCAGCGACCGCCTGGCCGAAGCCTGCGAGCTGCTCAAGCTGAACGATCAGGACATCGTGGTCAATGTCCAGGGGGACGAGCCCCTGATCGACCCGGCCCTGGTTTCGGCCGTGGCCACGCTGCTCGAGCAGCGCCCCGAGGCCAGCATGAGCACGGCCGCCCATCCCCTGCACGAGGTCGCCGACTTCACCAACCCCAATGTGGTCAAGGTCGTGCTGGACGCGCGCGGTCTGGCCCTGTACTTCAGCCGCGCGCCCATCGCCTGGTGGCGCGACGGTTATGCGCAGGGTGTCCAGACCCTGGCCAGTCCTGCCCCGCTGCGCCACATCGGCATCTACGGCTACCGCGTGGGTTTCCTGCGCCAGTTTCCCAGGCTGCCCCAGGCCCCGATCGAGGTCACCGAAGCCCTGGAGCAGTTGCGTGCCATGTGGCATGGTCATCGCATTGCCGTGCACGTCACGCCAGAGGCTCCTGGCCCGGGTGTCGACACGCCCGAGGATCTGGAGCGGGTGCGCCGGCTGCTCGGGCACTGACCCCGTCCCTGGCCAGACCTGCAAGACTCGGCATAGCTGCTGTAAGTTTCAGGGTGGTTACGGCATGCTATCCTCACGCTGAAGGGCTGGGCTGGCGCACCGGGATGGTGCCGTCATCGGCCGACAACACGCATACATCCGAGGAACTCCATGAGACTGATCCTGTTGGGCGCCCCCGGCGCCGGCAAGGGCACGCAAGCGGCCTTCATCTGCAAGAAGTACGGCATTCCGCAGATCTCCACCGGCGACATGCTGCGTGCGGCCGTCAAGGCCGGCACCCCGCTGGGACTGCAGGCCAAGGCCGTGATGGAGTCCGGCGGTCTGGTCAGTGACGACCTGATCATCAACCTGGTCAAGGAACGCATCGCGCAGCCGGACTGTAGCAAGGGTTTCCTCTTCGACGGTTTTCCTCGCACCATCCCCCAGGCCGACGCCATGAAGGCCGCCGGCGTGAAGCTGGACTACGTGCTGGAGATCGACGTGCCCTTCGAGGCCATCATCGAACGCATGAGCGGCCGTCGCTCGCACCCGGCTTCGGGCCGCACCTACCACGTCAAGTTCAACCCGCCCAAGGTTGAAGGCAAGGACGACGTGACGGGCGAGCCCCTGGTCCAGCGCGATGACGACAAGGAAGAAACCGTGAAGAAGCGCCTGGACGTCTACAGCGCCCAGACCCGTCCGCTGGTGGACTACTACAGCAGCTGGGCCAGGCAGGCACCGGCCGCCGCACCCAAGTACCGCGCCATCAGTGGCATGGGCAGTGTCGAGGAGATCACGGAACGCGCGCTGCAGGCCCTGTCCAGCTGAGACCGGCCATGCGCCTGAAAAAAAACGCCCTGCCATGCAGGGCGTTTTTCTTTGCGGGATCTCAGGCCGGACTTGAGCGCAGGCCGTAGACCTGGCTGCCGACAAAGAGGTATTCCGCGCGCAGGATGGCCGCGCCCTTCTCGTCCTGGAACGTGAAGCCCAGCACGGCGATCTCATCGCCCACCTTGAGCGGCGTCACGTTCCAGGCCTGCATGCGGGAGAGTGGCGCAAGTTCGATCTCCCAGCGTCGGTCCTGACGCCGCGGCAGCTGGGCCTTGGCCAGCAAGGCCTTGCCGTCCACCGGCGCACTCTGCGCCGGCAGGGGGCGCTGCGCCAGATCGGCGGGCAAACCGAGGCCAGGAGGCACTTCGAGCACCAGCTCGGCATGCGGGTTCTGCCAGCGCACGCTCTGGACACGCCCCTGCAGATAGATCGGGCGATCCTGGTCGAAGCTGCTCCAGCCGTGGTGGGCGTGCGCCAGTGGCAGCAGAGCAGGTAGCAGAGCCAGGCCCATGACGGTGCGTCTTTGCATGCGTCTCTCCTCAGTAGTAAGCAATCCAGCGGCCGCAGGTCAGCACGGCGAGCCAGATCAGGGTGGACAGGACCATCTGCGCGCGCGCAAGCGCATCGAGCTTGTGCAGGGAGCCGCGCCCATGGAACCAACCGGCATTACACGCCGCGAGCAATAACAGCAGCATCTTGAGGGTGAATACCCGGTTGGCCAGCAGCTCGGCTGGCTGGGTGCCGAACATCAGCAGGCCCGTCGCTGCAGCCAGACCAAAACCAGCCAGGGCCAGCGTCAGACTGAGCCGGGCCAGCGCCTGTACCGGCAGGGCCGCGCCCAGGCCGAAAACCCGCAGTTCGAGCAAGACCAGATTGCCCAGCAGCAGCGCAACGCCGACGAGATGCACCACCTCCAGGGCCGGATAGGCCCAGGCACTGGTTTGCAATGCAGCCCACATCTCAGCGCCCCAGCAGGTCCAGCATCAGCGCCAAACGCGCCTTGACCGGGCTCAGGGCAAGCGCCGGGAACTCATCGCCTTCACGCGGCTGCAGCCAGCCATCGGCACACCGCGTCGTCCGCACGATGCGCACGCCCGCAGCCTGCGCACACC
>DNQP01000058.1:0-7312 GCA_003500955.1 Curvibacter sp.
GACGAGCGCGAGCAGACCCTCAACCAGATGCTGGTCGAGATGGACGGCTTCGAGACCAACCTCGGCGTGATCGTGGTGGCTGCCACCAACCGCCCGGACATCCTGGACGCCGCCTTGCTGCGTCCGGGCCGTTTCGACCGCCAGGTCTACGTCACGCTGCCCGACATCCGTGGCCGTGAGCAGATCCTCAATGTGCACATGCGCAAGGTCCCGCTGGGCCAGGACGTCAACGCCAGCGTGATCGCGCGCGGCACCCCTGGTATGAGCGGCGCCGATCTGGCCAACCTCTGCAATGAGGCGGCCCTCATGGCGGCACGCCGCAATGCGCGTGTGGTCGAGATGCAGGACTTCGAGAAGGCCAAGGACAAGATTTTCATGGGCCCCGAGCGCAAGAGCATGGTCATGCCCGAGGAAGAGCGCCGCAACACGGCGTACCACGAGTCTGGCCACGCCCTGATCGGCAAGCTGCTGCCCAAGTGCGACCCGGTGCACAAGGTCACCATCATCCCGCGCGGCCGTGCCCTGGGCGTGACCATGAGCCTGCCTGAAAAGGACCGCTACAGCTATGACCGCGAGTACATGCTGAACCAGATCAGCATGCTCTTCGGCGGCCGTATCGCCGAGGAAGTGTTCATGCACCAGATGACCACCGGTGCCTCGAACGACTTCGAGCGCGCCACCAACCTGGCGCGTGACATGGTGATGAAGTACGGCATGAGCGATGCGCTCGGCCCCATGGTGTATGCCGAGAACGAGGGCGAGGTCTTCCTGGGCCGCTCGGTGACCAAGACCACCAACATCTCCGAGCAGACCATGCAGAAGGTCGACGCCGAGGTGCGCCGCATCATCGACGAGCAGTACGCCCTGGCGCGCAAGCTCATCGAAGACAACTCCGACAAGATGCACGCCATGGCCAAGGCCCTGCTGGAATGGGAAACCATCGACACCGAGCAGCTGGATGACATCATGGCCGGCAAGGAGCCGCGCCCGCCCAAGGACTGGACGCCCCGCACGCCGAACTCCGGTGGCGGTGATGCCGGGGGCAGCCCGGCGGTGAAGACCGATCCTTCGCCATCGGCCGCCTGACCGGCGCGATAATCACAAACGGGGCCCAGCGCCCCGTTTTTGCTTTTGCACATTCCCATGATCTGGCAGACCACCCGTTTTCGCATCGCCCTGTCCCGGCCGCAGGTCATGGGCATCGTCAACATCACCCCCGATTCATTCTCGGACGGGGGCAGCCACCCGGACACACGTTCGGCGCTGGCGCACTGTGAACGGCTGCTGCAAGACGGCGCCGACATCCTGGATCTGGGCGCCGAGTCCACGCGTCCTGGCGCCGTTCAGGTTCCGGTGGATCAGGAACTCGCCCGCCTGCTGCCCGTGCTGCGCGAGGCCGTGAAGCTGGGCGTGCCCGTGTCCATCGACACCTACAAACCCCGTGTGATGCAGGCCGCCCTCGACCTGGGGGCTGACATCGTCAACGACATCTGGGCCCTGCGCTGGCAGGACACGGCCGATCCCCTCGACGGGCGTGCCGTCGTCGCAGGTCATCCGACCTGCGGCGTCTGCCTCATGCACATGCACGGCGAACCGCGGACCATGCAGATCAGCCCCATGGAGGGCGATGTGCTGCCGGCGGTATCGACTTTCCTGGCCGATACGGCCCAAGGCCTGCGCACACGTGGTGTGGCGGCAGAGCGCATCGTGCTCGACCCCGGCATCGGCTTCGGCAAGACGGTGGCGCAGAATTTCTCGCTGCTGGCGCGTCAGGAGGAGCTGCTGGGCCTGGGCTATGCTCTGCTCGCCGGCTGGTCGCGCAAGTCCTCGCTGGGGGCGGTGGCCAGCCCGCGACCGGGCAGCGTGGGCACGGCCGGTCAGCACGAGCGCATGGCACCCAGCATCGCGGCGGCGCTGCTGGCGGTGGAGCGCGGTGCGGCCGTCGTGCGCGTGCACGATGTGCGGGAAACCGTGCAGGCGCTGCAGGTGCTCGCAGCTATAAAATAAGTAGCATCCAGCAGAGACACACGACAGGGAATGCAGAGATGAGCAGAAAATACTTTGGCACTGACGGTATCCGCGGCACGGTGGGGCAGGCCCCGATCACGCCGGATTTCGTGTTGCGCCTGGCGCATGCCGTGGGCCGGGTGCTCAAGCGCACGGAAGAGCGCCCGGTGGTGCTGATCGGTAAGGACACGCGCATTTCCGGCTACATGCTGGAGAGCGCGCTCGAATCGGGCTTCAACTCGGCCGGGGTGGATGTGGTGCTGCTCGGC
Organism: Curvibacter sp.; assembly: GCA_003500955.1. GTDB lineage: Bacteria > Pseudomonadota > Gammaproteobacteria > Burkholderiales > Burkholderiaceae_C > Hylemonella. The sequence goes on from DNQP01000058.1 coordinate 2,277, forward strand.
CCCTTGCCCACGCCGGGGGTGGCCTACCTCACGCGCGCGCAGCGTGCCTCGCTGGGGGTGGTCATCAGCGCCAGCCACAATGCCTATCCCGACAACGGCATCAAGTTTTTCAGCGCCCAGGGCACCAAGCTGCCCGACGCCTGGGAACTGGCCGTGGAGGCCGCGCTGGACGAAGCGCCCGTGTGGGTGGACTCGGCCAGCCTGGGCCGTGCGCGCCGGCTCGACGACGCCTCGGGTCGCTACATCGAATTCTGCAAAAGCACCTTCGCGGGCGACCTCACGCTCAAGGGGCTGAAGATCGTGGTGGATGGCGCCCATGGCGCGGCCTACCAGATCGCGCCCAAGGTGTTCCACGAGCTCGGCGCCGAGGTGGTGGCCATCGGTTGCGCGCCCGACGGCCTGAACATCAACCATGAGGTGGGCGCCACGCACACCGAAGCCCTCGTGGCTGCCGTCAAAGCCCACCAAGCCGATTACGGCGTGGCGCTCGACGGCGACGCCGACCGCCTGATGATGGTCGACGCCTCCGGGCGCCTCTACAACGGTGACGAGCTCCTTTATCTGATGACCGACGACCGCCTGGGTCGCGACGAGCATGTGCCCGGCGTAGTGGGCACGCTGATGACCAATATGGCCGTGGAAGTGGCGCTGAAGAAACGTGGGGTGCAGTTCGTGCGCGCCAAGGTCGGCGACCGCTATGTGCTGGAGGAGTTGCACAAGCACCAGTGGCTGCTCGGCGGCGAGGGTTCGGGCCACCTGCTGGCGCTGGACAAGCAGACCACCGGCGACGGTCTGGTCTCAGCCCTGCAGGTGCTGCAGACCTGCGTGCGCAGCGGCAAGACCATGGCGGACCTGCTGGCCGACGTCACGCTGTTCCCGCAGACCCTGATCAATGTGCGCCTGCAGCCCGGTGTGGACTGGAAGGCCAACACGCGGCTCACTTCTGAGACCCAAGCCGTGGAAGCCGAACTCGGCGACACAGGGCGTGTCCTGATCCGCGCCAGCGGCACCGAGCCCCTGGTGCGCGTGATGGTCGAGGCGCGCGATGCGAAGCAGGCCCAGGCCTGCGCTGAACGCCTGGCAGCGACGCTGAGGTAGTCAGCCTCGGCTGCTCGCGGGATCGCGCAGCGCGCGCGCCGCCAGCCAGCCCAGGCCAGCGCCCAGGCACTGCGCCAAAACAAAACCGGCCGCGCTGGCCGGTGCGATGCCGGCGAAGCTGTCGCTGAGCATGCGCCCCAGCACGGCGGCCGGGTTGGCGAACGAAGTGCTGGCCGTGAACCAGTAGGCCGCGCCGATGTAGCAGGCGACCAGCGCGGACGCCTTGGTGGCCGGTGCGCGCAGGATGACGAAGACCAGACCGGCCGTGGCCACGACCTCTGCCAGCCACAGCCCCGGACCGCTGCGCAGCTTCTGGCTGGTCTGCACGATGTCCAGGCCGAACATGGCATGGGCCAGCCAGGCGCCGACGATGGCGCCCAGCAGCTGCGCGGCCACGGTGCCCAGCAGACGCTGACCGCGCAGACCCAGGATCACGGACACCAGCGGATTGAAGTGGGCGCCGCTCACCGGCCCCAGGGTCTCGATCAGCACATAGAGCGCGAAGACCGTGGCCAGGGTGTTGGCCAGCAGGGCCAGGGCTGCGTTGCCTTCGGCCAGGCGCTCACCCATGATGCCCGAGCCGATCACGGCGCAGAGCAGGCCGGCCGTCCCCAGGAACTCGGCCAGCAAAGGCCGCCATGCCGCCTTCATGAGCCTGAGAGGTCGCGGGCGCTTTGCTGGATCAACTGGCGGGCCAGCTTTTCCGGGGGCAGGCTGACCAGCAGGTCCAGCCGTCGCTTGATGGCCTGCAGCGTCCGGCGAAAGGCCTCGAGCTTCTGCTCTTCGCTGCCCTGCGTTTCGGACGGATCGGCATAGCCCCAGTGCGCCGTGGCCGGGTGGCCGGGCCAGAGGGGGCAGACCTCGCCGGCCGCGTTGTCGCAGACCGTGATGACCAGGTCCATCTGCGGCGCATCCGCGCCGGCGAACTCGTCCCAGCTCTTGCTGCGCAGGCCCTCGGTGGACATGCCAGCCGCCCGAAGCAGCTGCAGGCCCAGCGGGTTGGGCTGCTGGTTCGCGCGCGGGCTGCTGCCGGCCGACCAGGCCTTGAAGCGGCCCGCGCCGATGTGGTTGAGCGTGGCCTCGGCCAGGATGCTGCGCGCCGAGTTGTGGGTGCAAAGAAAGAGGACGTTCAGGGGGGGCGGGGTGTTCATGGTGAGGGCATGCACGGGTGATCAGCAGCAGACGGCCTTGCGGCCGCGGGTGGGAACGGCTGCACAGACGCCGCCCTGACAGCAATGCTCGGTCAGATAGGCCAGCAGGGCGTCCATCTGTGCGAAGTTGGCGCGGTAGACCAGATGGCGTCCGTCGGGCTGGCTGGCGGCCAGGCCGGCGTGGACCAGCTCCTTGAGATGGAAGGAGAGGGCGCTGGGGCTGATCTCCAGCTGCTCGGCCAGTACGCCGGGCGTGAGGCCTTCGGGGCCGGCCACCACCAGGGCGCGAAAGGCGCGCAGGCGCTGGGCCTGGGCCAGCGCCGCCAGGGAATTCAGGGCTTCGGTTTCGCTGTAGCGGGTCTTTTTCATATTTCAATGGTACTTGAAATATTGAAATGAATGCAAGTCTGCTGGATGGGTTGCGACACGTCATCGATCTGTCATATCGCCGCCATACAGACGTCATGTGGCGTCACCACACTGGAGGTCATGCAAGAGCGCAGCCTTCCATCCTTCCGTGAATCCAGCGATGCCGGCGCCAGCCCTCTGGCAGGACTCGGCACCGGTCGCCTGCGGGATTCAGGCTGGGCACCGGTCTTCCCCGAAGGTGCAAACCCTGCCGAACCGGCGCGCACCCAGGTGCTGCACGACTGGGTGCTGGCCCCGGAGCAGCGGGCTGCGGGCCTGTTGTTCCAGCCGCTGGACGGCAACCCGCGTCACGGCGTGCTGGCCCTGTTTGTGGACGAAGGCGAGTTGCACGGCGCGATCGAGATCGTCGAGCGCCAGGGGCGCTGGCTCGTGATGCCGGACGATCTGCGCGCCCGCAGCCTGGCTGTGGCGGCGATGGCACAAGCGGGGCCGCGCGGCTTTCTGCGCTCCAGCATCGCGGGCACGCCGGACCGGCGCTTCATCTTCTTCAACACCCTGCGCGACGGGACCACGGCCACCCTGGTCGAACGCCGCCGCGAGGGAGGCGTCGCCGTCACCTGAAGGATTGTCTGGCCCCGCTGATCCGGGGCTTTTTTACATCTGACACCGATCACCCAAAGCAAGCAAGGAGAAAAAAATGAAAGAACTGCCCAACCCCACGTTTCCGCTGTCACCCGTCGCCCTGCCCCGGGGGTCGCTTCACCGCCCGTCTGAAAACCACGCTCAGGCGCAGCGCGGCGGCATTGAAGTCTCGTGGGCGCGCCATCTCGATGAAGTCCGTGCGGCGCAGCGACTGAGGCACGACATCTTTGCCGGCGAGATGGGCGCGCGCCTGTCCACCACGGTGCCGGGGCACGATGTGGATCTGTTCGACGACTACTGCGAACACCTGCTGGTGCGTGACCAGGAGTCGAAGCAGGTCATCGGCACCTACCGCGTGCTCACCCCGGAGCAGGCCCAGCGCATCGGCAGCACCTACAGCGAGCTGGAGTTCGACCTCACGCGCCTGCGCGCCCTGCGCGAGCGCATGGTGGAGCTGGGCCGCAGCTGCGTGCACCCCGATTTCCGCCACGGTGGCGTCATCATGGCCCTGTGGGGCGCGCTGGCCGAGTTCATGGTGCGCAACAAGCTCGACACCATGATCGGCTGCGCCAGCATCCCCATGTTGCACAACGGTGTGGTCAGCGGCGACGTGGCGGCCAGCATCTGGCGTCAGGTGCGCGAGACGCACATGGCGCCGATCGAACACCAGGTCTGGCCGCGCCTGCCGCTGCCGGTCGAAGAGCTCGACAGCCATCTGGACGTGGAGCCGCCGGCCCTGATCAAGGGCTACCTGCGCCTGGGCGCCAAGGTGCTGGGCGCACCGGCCTGGGACCCGGACTTCAACAGCGCCGATCTGCCCATGCTCATGCGCATCGCCGACCTGCCGGCGCGCTACCGCAAGCATTTCCTGGGGGCCTGATGAAGCACCCGCTCGAACACGGCAGTCACTGGCTGGGCCAGGCCATGGAACGCAGCACAGCCCAGGACCCCGATGAGGACAAGGGCGGCACCCGCCGCTACCGCACGGTCTTCATCTCGGACCTGCACCTGGGCACGCCGGGGTGCCGGGCCGAGGACCTGCTGGCCTTTCTCAAGGCCAGCTCCTGCGAGCATCTGTACCTCGTGGGCGACATCATCGACGGCTGGCAGCTGCGCCGCCGCTGGTTCTGGCCGCAGGCGCACAACGACGTGGTGCAAAAGCTGCTGCGTGCCGCGCGCAAGGGCTGCCGCGTCACCTTCGTGCCGGGCAACCACGACGAGTTCGCGCGCGGCTTCATCGGCCACCAGTTCGGCGGCATCGAGGTGGTGGACGACGCCGTGCACACCACGGCTGCGGGCCAGCGCCTGTGGGTCACGCACGGCGACTACTTCGACGGCGTGATCCAGTACGCCAAGTGGCTGGCCTATGTCGGCGACAACCTCTACGAGTTCGCGCTGCGCCTGAACCGCTACCTCAACCATCTGCGCGCCAAGTTCGGCCTGCCCTACTGGTCGCTTTCGGCCTACCTCAAGCTCAAGGTCAAGAAGGCCGTGAGCTTCATCAACGACTTCGAGCAGGCCGTCGCGCATGAAGCGCGCAAGCGCGGCCACCACGGCGTGGTCTGTGGCCACATCCACCATGCCGAGATCCGCGAGATCGAGGGTGTGCTCTACTGCAACGACGGCGACTGGGTTGAAAGCCTGACGGCCCTGGTCGAACACCACGACGGACGCCTCGAGATCGTGCACTGGGGCGGGGAGGGTGTGCCCCAGGGCCTGCAGCAGCCCGCGCGCGCAGCCGTCACGGCATGAAGTAGCGGCGGGCCAGCCCTGCGG
>DNQP01000058.1:7635-13962 GCA_003500955.1 Curvibacter sp.
GCGGGCTGGTCCAGCGTCCCCACGGCGCGGCGGGACAGCCTGCCTGTCATATAAATGTCATCAAGACTGTCAACAATCTGTCATGACTTTCTCATCCACCCGTCTGGAACCCAAGGTGCCGGCTGATAACGTCTCCGTCGCTGCGGCGCTGCCCCTGCTGGACCGCGACCACAGCATCCTGGCCTTCAACTGGCGGGTCTTCGACTGGGCCTGCCGCGCCGACGTGCCCCTGCTGGAGCGTCTGCGCTACCTGTGCATCGTCTCGTCCAATCTCGACGAATTCTTCGAGGTCCGCGCCGAACCGCACCTGAGCGCGCTCAAGGTGCAGGAGCAGCAGGGCACCTACACCGCGGCCTCCTTCGAGCGCATGTCCCGTGCCATCCACGAGCTGGTCGAGCGCCAGTACGCGCTCTACAACGACGAACTCATGCCCGCCTTCGAGAAACAGGGCATCAAGATCGTCTCGCACGGCGAGCGCAACGCCGCCCAGCGCCGCTGGGTCCACCAGTACTTCGAGAGCGACGTCAAGCCGCTGCTGATCCCGGTGGGGCTCGATCCCTCGCACCCTTTCCCACAGGTGGCCAACAAGTCGCTGAACTTCATCGTGCGCCTGGGTGGCAACGATGCCTTCGGTCGCGCCAACGACATCGCCATCGTCAAGGTACCGCGCGCGTTGCCGCGCCTCATCCCCATGCCCGACAAGCTGTGCGGCAAGCGTCGGCTCTTCGTCTCGCTCTCCAGCATCATCCGAGCGCACCTGGACGAGCTCTTTCCCGGCCGCGAGGTGGGGCAGTTCTCGCAGTTCCGCGTCACGCGTCACTCCGACCTGGCCGTGGACGAGGAAGACGTCAAGAACCTGCGCACGGCCCTGCGCCAGGGCCTGCAGCACCGGCATTACGGCCAGGCGGTGCGACTGGAGGTCTCGGCTGGCTGCTCGCAGTATTTATCGGACTTCCTGCTGAGCCAGTTCGAGCTGCCCGAGGGCGCACTGTTCCGTGTGCATGGCCCCGTGAACCTGGTGCGCCTGGGCCAGCTCGTGGATCTGGTCGACGAGCCGCGCCTGCGCTTCCCCACCTACCAGGCCGCCTACCCCGCGCAGCTGCAGCCGGGCCACTCCATCTTCGAGCAGCTCAGACGCGGTGACGTGCTGATCCACCAGCCCTACGAGAGCTTCGACGGGGTGCTGGACTTTCTGCGTGAGGCCGTCAACGACCCGCAGGTGCTGGCCATCAAGCAGACCATCTACCGCACCGGCGCCAACTCCGTGCTCATGGACCTGTTGCGTGAAGCCGTGCGCCGCGGCAAGGAAGTGACCGTGGTGCTCGAGCTCAAGGCGCGCTTCGACGAAGAGGTCAACATCAACTGGGCCGACCAGCTCGAATCCATCGGCGTGCAGGTGCTCTACGGCGTGGTCGGCCTCAAGACCCACGCCAAGATGATGCTGGTGACGCGGCGTGAGGGCAAGTTGCTCAAGCGCTACGCCCATCTCTCCACGGGAAACTACAACCCGATGACTGCGCGCTTCTACACCGACCTCAGCCACCTGACCGCCGACCCTGCGCTCACGGCCGATGTGGAGCACGTCTTCGTGCACCTGGCCGGGCAGAGCAAGTTGCCGCGCCTCAACCGTCTCTGGCTGGCCCCCTTCCAGCTGCATCGCAAGCTGATCGAGAAGATCGAAAGCCTGGGCGCAGCGGCAGCGGCCGGCAAGTCCGCGCGTCTCGTGGCCAAGATGAACGCGCTGACGGACGAGGCCATCATCCGTGCGCTCATCGCCGCGGGCCAGCAGGGCGTGAAGATCGACCTCATCGTGCGCGGCGCCTGCATGCTGCCGGCCCAGCTGCCCGGGCAGACGGCCAACATCCGCGTGCGCTCGCTGATCGGCCGCTTCCTTGAGCACGCGCGCGTCTTCTACTTCCGCGAAGGCGAGCAGGAAGAGGTTTACCTCTCCAGCGCCGACTGGATGAACCGCAACATGCTGCGTCGCGTGGAACTGGCCTGGCCGGTGCTCGATCCCGCGCTGCGCCAGCGCATCGTCGATGAATGCCTGGTGGCCGGCTTGCACGATGTGCAGGGCTCGTGGGAGCTGCAGCCAGACGGCCGCTACCAGCGGGTGCGTCCGGCCTCGGGCCGCGGCGGGCCAGGCGCGCAGGAGGCACTGATGGCGCGCTACGGGCGCCGCGAGGCACGCTGACATGGACCTGGTGCTGTGGCGTCACGCGGAAGCGCACGAGGCCGAGCCCGGGCAGGATGATCTGTCGCGCGCGCTCACGCCACGTGGCGAGAAGCAGGCCGCGCGCATGGCTGGCTGGCTGGATCGCCAATTGCCCGAGGGCACGCGCATCCTGGTCAGCCCGGCCAAGCGCACCGAACAGACGGTCCAGGCCCTGGGGCGCAAGTACAAGCTGCGCGAGGAACTCAGCCCGAATGCCACGGTGGACCAGCTGCTGCAGCTCGCCCAATGGCCGGAGGGCAAGGGCGTGGTCCTGCTGGTCGGCCACCAGCCCGTGCTGGGCCAGACCATCGCGCGCCTGCTGGCCATCCACGGCAGCGAATGCAGCGTGAAGAAGGGCGCGGTCTGGTGGCTGCGCCACCGTCAGCGCGACGGTGTTTCGCAGACCACGCTGGTCTCGGTGCAGTCGCCCGACGCCCTCTGAGCAATTTCAGGCCTTCTTCGGCCGGCCGGTCTTGATCGACGGAACGGCCTTGAGCGCCGCCAGCAAGGCCTTGTCGTTCAGGGCTGTCAGGGCCTTGATGCCGGCGCGTAACAACTCGCTCTTCTTGGCGGCGTGGGCCAGTGCCGCGCTGCGCTGCTTGAGATCGGCCAAGGCCGCGTACTCGTCCTTGGGGATGGTGTAGCTGTCGCGCACCAGCTTGGGCTTCTTGACCTTGGCCGGTTTGGCCGGCTTGGCGGGTGCGGCGGCCTTGCGACTGCGGGTCTTCTGCGGCGCGGCTTTCTTGCTAGCCGCCTGAGCCTTCTTGGGCGCAGGCTTGCTGGAGACGGCTTTCTTGACCGATGCCTTGCGCGGCGCGGCTTTCTTGGGTGCGGAGGCGGTCGTCGGCACGGCTGTGTCGGAGGGGGCGCTGGTGCTCATGGTGTGGCGTGGAAAAACAGAATCAAGGAAACGTTTTATATAGTTTTCTCGTTCCTGCTGCTACCCCAATTCCCTACTTTGTGACGAGTCGTCATGTGAATGAAATATTTTGTTCATGAAGATGCCATACGAGGGCCGCAAACTGCCTATCCAAAGTCGTTGGGGTGACGCCCCGGGAATGGAATGCAGGAACACATGATGGATGCCCGGGCGCCCGCACGCGCGCCGGCGCGAGCCCCGATGATCGATCACGTCCGCCTTTTCGCCGCCGAATTCTGGCCTGCCCTCAGCGGACGCGAAGGACCGCTGGCCCGCCTGTTGCGCGCCGATGCCCTTTACCCCGTGTTCCAGCCGGTGGTCGATCTCAAGACCGCGGCTGTGCATGCCCACGAGGCGCTGATCCGCGGGCCGGCGGGCAGCAGCCTGCAGTCGGCCGATGCCCTGTTGCGCGCCGCCGAGGAGGAGGGTCTGCTCTACGAGTGCGAGCTCTTCTGCGTCTACAGCGCCCTGCGCCAATGGGGCGAGCTGCGCCAGCCCGGGCGGCTCTTCCTCAACATCAGCGCCCATGCGCTACAGCGCCTGGTGGGCCTGGGCGGTGCGCATACCCTGGCGCGTGCCATGCGTGATCTGCAGGTCTCGCCGCGCATGGTGGTGCTGGAGATCACCGAGCACGAGCGGGTGCACGACATGGATGCCATGGTCGAGGTCGCACGCGTGCTGCACGCGATCGGGTTTTCGCTGGCACTCGACGATTTCGGCGACGGCCGCTCCAGCCTGCGCCTGTGGTCCCAGCTCAAGCCCGACATCGTCAAGATCGACAAGTACTTCAGCCGCGGCATCCACAGCAGCGCCGACCAGCTCAAGACCCTGCAGGCCCTGTTGCAGATCGCCGACGTCTTCGGCACCCAACTCGTCGCCGAAGGCATCGAGAACGAGGCTGACCTGCGCGTGATCCGCGACCTCGGCCTTGCCTACGGCCAGGGCTACTTCCTGGGCCGACCCGATGCAGCCGTGCAGTCCGAGGTGCTGTACGAGGCCGGACGCGTGCTGCAGGACACGCGCGTGGCCGTCATGCCCGAGCAGCGCTACGTGGCCCGCAGCGGCCAGTTGCGCCACCTCTCGCTCATCCATGCACCCGCGGTGGCGCCGCGCGCCAGCAACGACGAGGTCGCCAACATCTTCCATGCCCATCCCGAGCTGCATGCCCTGGCCGTGGTGGACGACGAGCGACCGTTGGCCATCATCAACCGCCAGCAGTTCATGGACCACTACGCCACGCTCTATTTCCGCGAGATCTTCGGCCGCAAGTCCTGCATGCTGCACGCCAACCAGGAGCCGCGCCTGATCGAGCGCAGCCACGACATCGAGCAGCTCATCGGCATCCTGACCTCGCAGGACCAGCGCTACCTCAGCGACGGCTTCATCGTCACCGAGAACGGGCGCTACGTGGGCCTGGGCACCGGCGACCAGCTCGTGCGCTCGGTCACCGAGCTGCGGCTGGAGGCTGCGCGCCACGCCAATCCGCTGACCTTCCTGCCCGGCAACATCCCCATCAGCCTGCACATCAAGCGCCTGCTGGAAAGCGGCGGCGAGTTCACCGCCTGCTACATCGACATGAACAACTTCAAGCCCTACAACGACCACTATGGCTACTGGCGCGGGGACGAGATGATCCGCCTGCTGGCGCGCCTGGCCGCGGCGCACAGCGATCCGCAGCGCGATTTCGTGGGCCATGTGGGCGGCGACGACTTCCTCATCCTGTTCCAGAGCGAGGACTGGGAGCGGCGCTGCCGCGCCATCGTCGACGACTTCGCCGCGCAGGCGCGCGAGCTCTACGATGCGCCTGCGCTCCTGGCTGGCGGCATCGAAGCCGAGGACCGGCAGGGGCAGCCACGCTTCTTCCCCTGCACCACGGTGTCCATCGGCGCGGTGCGCGTCTGCCGCGGTGCCTACCGCGACGCGGAAGAGGTGGCGACCAGCGCCGCCCATGCCAAGCGCCTGGCCAAGTCCCAGGCCTCGGGCCTGGTCCTGCTCGATACGCGTTCGCCCACAGCCGAATGCGCGGTGCCCACGCCGCGGCCCACGACCTCGTCGCCGGACTGAGCGCCGGTAGGAATGCCCCGATGAACCTGAACCGCTACAAGATCTCCACCCGCCTGGCCTGCGCCTTTGGCTTCATGGCCCTGCTGGTGCTCGTGCTCGGCCTGCTGGCCCTGCGCCAGCTGCAGGCCGTGCAAGGCCATTTCCAGACCCTGCAACAGCAGCATTACCCGCAGGTGGTCACGGTGCACCGCATCAAGGCCCTGGTGCTCGACAGCGCCAGCGCCATCCGCAATCTTTTCGTCATCGTGAGCGAACCCGAGACCCGGCGCCAGCTCCAGCGGGTGGACCGCCTCACGCAGGAAAGCGAGGCCTTGCTGGTTCAACTGCAGCAGGCCAGCACCCAGAGCGAGGCCCAGCCCCTGCTCGAGGCGGTGCGGCAGACCGGCCAGACGTATCTGGCGGCCCGCAAGCGCATGCTGGACACCTTTGCCGAAGGTCTGCTCAACGAAGCCGGCCTGATCCTGATGCGCGAGGTCGAGCGCGACCAATTGCTCCACCTCGAAGCGCTCGAAGCGCTGATCGCCTTAAAGGAGGCGCAGATGCAGGCCTCCGGCAGCTCCGTCGAGGCGGCGGCCAACAGCGCCCTGGCCCAGACGGGCCTGATGCTGGCGGTTGCCGTGGGCATGGCGCTCTGGCTGGCCCTGGGCCTGGTGCGTTCCATCCAGCGCCCGCTGGCCGAAGCCGGTGCGCTGGCGCGGTCCGTGGCCGCGGGTGATCTCACGGCCCATGCACCGAATCAGGGGAGGGACGAGATTGCCGCGCTGCTCGATGCGCTGGGCGAGATGCAGGCGCGCCTGTCGCACATCGTCGCCGGCGCCCGCCAGGGCGCGGAGACCCTGGCCGCCGCCGCAGCGCAGATCGCCGCCGACAACGCCGATCTCTCGGCGCGCACCGAAAGCCAGGCCAGCACGCTGGAGCAGACCGCCGCCTCGATGGAAGAGCTGGGCGCCACTGTGCGCGCCAATGCCGAGCGCGCGCGCCAGGCCCAGGCGCTCACGCACAGCGCCAGTGCAGTGGCGCAGCGTGGCGGCGAGGTGGTGGGCCAGGTCGTGAGCACCATGGGCGAGATCCACGCCAGCTCGCGCCGCGTCGCCGACATCATCGCGGTGATCGACGGCATCGCCTTCCA
>DNQP01000058.1:14273-18762 GCA_003500955.1 Curvibacter sp.
ATCGACGGCATCGCCTTCCAGACCAATATCCTCGCCCTCAACGCCGCCGTGGAAGCGGCGCGCGCCGGCGAGCAGGGCCGTGGCTTTGCCGTCGTGGCCGGCGAGGTGCGCAGCCTGGCCGGGCGCACCACCGAGGCCGCGCGCGAGATCAAGGCCCTGATCTTGGGCAGCGTGCAGCGGGTCCAGGCCGGCGCGGCCCTGGTCGATGAGGCCGGCCAGACCATGGCCGGCATCTTGACCGGCGTGCGCCAGGTGCGCGAGATCATGGACGGCATGAGCACCGCCAGCGCTGAGCAGGCCGCGGGCATCGGCCAGGTTGCCGAGGCCCTGGCCCACCTGGACCGCGTCACGCAGCAGAACGCCGCCCTGGTGCAGCAGATGGCCGCCGCTGCCGCGTCGCTGCAGGCCCTGGCCGGGCAGCAGGTGCAGGCCGTGGCGGTGTTCCGGCTGCAGCCGGAGCCGGCCGACAACGCTGTGCAGCCGCTCGCACTCGCGGCTTAGGCCGGTTCATCGTCATCGCTTCTTCACGCCAGCGACACGGCGTGGTCACATGACGCTTCCATCATCCCTTCATCCTAGAAGGAGATGCACATGAAAGTCGCCGTCATCGGAGCAGGGTATGTGGGGCTGGTCACCGCCAGCTGTCTGGCCGAGCTGGGCCATGAGGTGGTCTGCATGGACAACGATCCACGCCGTGTGGAGCTCTTGCGCGCCAGCGTGGTGCCCATCTACGAGCCGGGCCTGGACGCGCTGATCGAACGCAACGGCCGTGCCCAGCGTCTCTTCTTCACCACCCGCCTGGCCGATGCGCTGGAGGCCGCCGAGGTGTTGTTCATCGCCGTCGGTACCCCGCCGCGTGAGGACGGCTCGGCCGACCTGGGCCATGTGCTCGAAGTCGCGCGCCAGGTCGGCGCCACGCTGACGCGCCCGCTGGTCGTGGTCAACAAGTCCACCGTGCCTGTGGGCACGGCCGAGCGCGTGCAGGCCGTGCTCGATGCCGGCCTGGCCGCGCGCGGCCTCGGCGGCCTGCCGGTGGCCGTGATCTCCAACCCCGAATTCCTCAAGGAAGGCGCGGCCATCGACGACTTCATGCACCCGGACCGCATCGTCATCGGCCTGCCCGCGGGCGAGGCCGGTGCCCAGGCCCGCGCGGCCATGACGCAGCTCTACGCCTCGCTCAACCGGCACCATGAGCGCACGGTCTGGATGGACCTGCGCAGCGCCGAACTCACCAAGTACGCGGCCAACGCCATGCTGGCCGTGCGCATCTCCTTCATGAACGAGATGGCCAACCTAGCCGACCTCGTGGGCGCCGACGTGGACGCCATCCGCCGCGGCATCGGCAGCGACAGCCGCATCGGCCCGAGCTTCCTCTACGCAGGCACGGGCTACGGCGGGAGCTGCTTCCCCAAGGACACGCGCGCGCTCATGCAGACCGCGCAGCAGCACGGCAGCCAGATGCAGCTCGTGGAAGCCACCGAGCGCGTCAACCATTCCCAGCGCCAGGTGCTGGCGCGCCGCGTCATGCAGCACTTCGGCGCCGACCTGCGCGGTCGCCGCTTCGCCCTCTGGGGCCTGGCCTTCAAGCCGCAGACCGACGACATGCGCGAAGCACCCAGCCGCCACCTGATCCGCCAGCTCATCCTGCGCGGCGCCGAGGTGGTGGCGCACGACCCGGTGGCGCTCGAGACCGCACGTGCCGCGCTGGCCGACGACCTGGCCGACATCCCGCAGGGCCTGGCGCGCCTGCAGCTCGTGGGGGACGCCATGGCCGCACTCGACGGCGCCGATGCGCTGATCGTGGTCACGGAGTGGAAGCAGTTCCACAACCCTGACTTCGCGCTGATCCGCGAGAGCCTGCGCCGCCCGCTGATCATCGACGGCCGCAACCTCTACGATCCGCAGCAGCTGCAGGGCCTGGGCATCGCCTACCAGGGCATCGGCCGGCGCAACGACCTGGCCGGTGAGCGCGTCGTGCCCTCGGCCGCCCCGCAGGCCCTGGCCGAGGCGGCTTGAGGTCCGGCGCCCGTCGTCTGCCGGCCGGCTTCGGCTGGTTCATGGCGGCGCAGTTCCTCTCGGCCCTGGCCGACCACGCGCTGCTCATCGTCACCATCGCCCATCTGCAGCTGCTCGGTGCGCCGCTGTGGTGGGCGCCGCTGCTCAAGTTCAGCTTCACCCTGTCCTATGTGCTGCTCGCGCCGGGCATCGGCGCGCTGGCCGACGCGGTGTGCAAGCGCCGCCTCATGATGGCCATGAACGCGCTCAAGCTGCTGGGCGCGCTAGCACTGCTCTGCGGCCTGCACCCGCTGGCCGCCTTCGCCGTCGTGGGCCTGGGCGCCTCGGCCTATGCGCCGGCCAAGTACGGTCTGCTGACCGAGAGCGTGCCGCCCGCGGCCCTGGTGGCCGCCAACGGCTGGGCCGAATCGGCCGTGGTGCTTTCGGTGCTGCTGGGCACGGCGCTCGGGGGCCTGCTGGTCTCGCCGCTGTGGCTGCCGGTCGCGGCGGCCTGGCTGCCGATACCCGGTGCGTCCAGCCCGGCGCTCAACGTCTCGCTGGCCTGCGTGATCGGGCTCTACGGTCTGGCGGCCCTCTGCCATGTCGGCATCGTGCCCAGCGGCGTGCGCCACGCGCGGCGCAGCCATGCGCCGGCACGTCTGCTCGCCGATTTCCTGCAGGCCAACACCCGCTTGTGGCGCGACCGCAGCGGCGGCCTCTCGCTGGCCGTGACCACCGTGTTCTGGGGCGTGGGCGCGCTGCTGCAGTTCGCGGTGCTGCTCTGGGCCGCGCAGCAGCTGGGCCTGGGCCTGGACCGGGCCGCCTGGCTGCAGGGCGTGGTGGCCCTGGGTGTGGTGGTGGGCGCCGTGCTGGTGGCGCGCCGCCTGCGCCTGCGCCACGCCACGGCCGTGCTCGTGCTGGGCCTGCTCATGGGGGCGCTGATGGCCAGCGCCCCGCTGATCCACGACTGGCGCACCGCCGTCCCGGCGCTGCTGTTGATCGGCGGCCTGGGCGGCATGCTGCTCGTGCCCATGAACGCGCTGCTGCAGCACCGCGGCCACCGCCTGCTGAGCGCGGGCCAGTCCATCGCCGTGCAGGGCTTCAACGAGAACCTCAGCGTGCTGCTGAGCCTGGGCCTCTACGCGGCCCTGCTGGCGTTGCAAGTGCCGGTGACGGCGGTCATGGTGCTGGCCGGTGCGGTGCTGGTGGCTTTCAGCGCCTGGGCCCTGCTGCGCCGGCGCCGGCCGCCAGGCCTGCAGACACTCTCAGGCCATCTGCTGCGTCGCGATTGAGGGGTGCTGGCCGTCGCCGGACAAGTGCCCGGCCATGGCCAGCTTCATCACGCTCTCGATCTGCGCCACGATGCCGCCCCAGTCGTTCAGGCGTGCCGACGCGCGTGCCCCGGCGCGCAGGCGCGCCCGCAGGCCGTCGTTCTGCACCAGCTCGGCCAGCTGGCGCACAAAGGACTCTTCATCGTCCATGGGCACCAGCAGGCCGTTGCCGCCGTGCGTAATGTTCTCCGAAGCGGCGGCGTAGTCGTAGGCCAGCACGGCCAGGCCGCTGGCCATGGCTTCGAGCACCACGTTGCCGAAGGTCTCGGTCTGGCTGGGGAAGCCGAAGATGTCGGCGCTGGCGTAATGCTGCGCCAGGGATGCGCGGTCCAGCGCGCCGGTGTACTGGGCATCAGGCGCCAGGGCCTGCAGCTCGGCGCGCTGCGGGCCGTCGCCCACCAGCACGAGCTTGAGGTCTGGGCGCAGCAGCCGAGCCTGGGCGTAGGCGCGGATCAGCAGCGGCAGGTTCTTCTCCTTGGCCAGGCGGCCCACGCAGAGCAGCACGGGCGTGTCGGGCTGCACGCCCCAGCGCGCGCGCAGTTCCTCGCTGCGCAGCGCCGGGTCGAACAGCGTGGTGTCCACGCCGCGCGCCACCACCTGCAGGCGCTCGAAGCCCGCGGCGGCCAGGCGATCGGCCAGGCCGCGCGTGGGCACCATGGTGGTCAGCGTCTGGTTATGGAAGCGGCGCAGATAGGCCATGATGGGCTTGCTGAGCCAGCCCATGCCGTAGTGGCTGCTGTAGGCGTGGAAATTGGTGCGGAAATCCGAGGTGACGGGGATGCGCAGCTTGCGCGCCACGCGTAGCGCCGACCAGCCCAGCGGCCCCTCGGTGGCGATGTGCACCAGATCCGGCCGCTGCAGCGTCCACAGCGGCTGCAGCTGGCGCCGCGAGGGCAGGCCCAGCTGCAGATGTGGGTAGCGCGGAATCGCCATGCCGCGCAGCAGCACATCGCCGCCCTGGCTGTCCGGCCGCAGGTCAGCGCCCTGGCGCGGGCGCACCAGCTGCACGTCGTGGCCGCGCTCGCGCAGGCCCAGCACCACGCGTTGCAGCGTGAGCGCCACGCCATTGATCTCGGGCGGATAGGTCTCGGTGACGACGTCGATGCGCAGATGGGTCTGCGCGGCGGGCAGGTTTTCGACCAACAGGTCGGTGGTGTCGGGCT
>DNQP01000070.1:0-4738 GCA_003500955.1 Curvibacter sp.
GCTCAGGTTTGGAAATGAATCAACAATCAGCCCCTACTTGATCCAGGATGAGAACGGCCAGCCTCTCAGCCAGTTCGCCCTGCGCTCACGCTTTGACAAGGCCCGGACCCTGGCCAAGGTGAATTTTCAATTTCGGGATATTCGAGCCAAGGCTGCAACCGATACCGGCGACCTGGCGCACTCGCAGAAGCTGCTCGCCCACAAGAATCGAGACATGACCGAGCACTACGTGAAAGCTCGGATCGGGGAGCGAGTGAAGCCACTGCGATAAATGCCCTAGGCTTCTGCAACTGCCATTCAGGGGAAGTTGCAATTCATCAAAACTATTGACAACCATAGATCAATAGCTTGCTATCATCGATGGTTCAAATCCCCCCCGGGATTTCCACGGATTTCAACGAATTTCCACAGATTGCAAAGGATTTTCCACGGATTTTCGTACGTCCTGCTTAGCGAACTGCTAGACTTTGTCTACCCAGTTGTCACTGACCGAACCGTCACCGGATGGTGTGCCTGGTTGGTTCCGCCAATCTAGGTCGTGACAACGCCTTTTTCTCCCCCTCACTTAAATTCCCAGCAGTTCTTCAGCTTGCCAGCAATCATGCTGCGCCAGCGTGTGGCTTTGTTGCGCTCTTCATCTGCTCGATACGAACGAGCAATTGCGCCGACCACCATGTCTGCAAGCTGAATCAAATCGTCTTTTCCAGAGTCTGCGAATTTCACTGACGCAATCGCACCGTCTTTTGTGCTGCGCTTCAAGTAGTGCTGCAGATGCTGCTTAAATTCGCGATCACCGCTGCCGTCGATTTTTACTTTTGCACCTAGCAATGGCGCGCCACAACCGAGCAAAGACTTGACGAAGTAGTTGTAAAACCTCTCATCATTCCTCTTGAGGTTTTCACTGTGGATCCGGGTCTTGTCCACTACGAGTGCCCAGACTTCGAAGTCATGCGGCTTCATCGCTTCAAAGAAAGCATCCTTCACGCGCTCGCTGGTCTTGTTGAACTTGAACTCGCCAGAGATACCAAGTGCAGGTCGCAGTTCACGAATAGCTTTGCTGCAAGCCTCTGCGCGGTCGAACGATTTGAACAAGACCATCGCCGCAACGAAGTGGCGCGTCGATCCCTTGCCAAGCTTGAAGCCAGGGTCTCCACTTTCATCGATCAGAACGAGCATGGGCCCATTCTATTTTTGAAAAAGTTACCCACATTGCTTCTAGCGCACGCCTTGACGTAGTTTGAAAGAGCAACAGCGAACCCACCGACCCCGCGAAGAGATCGATGACGCAAGTTTTGTAGAAAAGGGAGTGGATTTGTAGAAACGCCCCAGGACCCGAATTGGGCGCTGGGGCGCATGGAATCTGGTGGCCTGGGGCGGAATCGAACCACCGACACGCGGATTTTCAATCCGCTGCTCTACCAACTGAGCTACCGGGCCAAGAGAGGTGAAATTATAGCAGCAGTTGAGCGGGCGCCCGAAGGGCTCAGGCGCTGTTGCGCTTGCCGCGGCTCAGGTCCACGCCGAGCTGCTTGAGCTTGCGGTAGAGGTGGGTGCGCTCCAGGCCGGTTTTCTCGGCCACACGCGTCATGGAGCCGCTCTCGCGCGCGAGGTGGTATTCGAAATAGGCTTTCTCGAATTCGTCGCGGGCTTCGCGCAGCGGCTTGTCGAGCTGGAAATTCTGCTGCGACTGCGGACCGGTCTCGACCACGGCCATCATCGGCGCGGCCAGACCGGCCAGGCCCTCGCCGGCGCCATGCGCGAGACCGCCCAGCGGCGCCGCGGCGGCCGGTAGGGGGGCGTTGCGGGCCAGGCCCTGCTCCACCGCCTTGAGCAGCTTTTGCAGGGTGATGGGCTTTTCGAGGAAGGAATGGGCGCCGATCTTGGTGGCGGCGACCGCGGTGTCGATGGTGGCGTGGCCGCTCATCATGATCACAGGCATGGTCAGCAGGCCGGCCGTGGACCACTCCTTGAGCAGGGTGACACCGTCGGTGTCGGGCATCCAGATGTCGAGCAGCACAAGGTCGGGGCGCTCGTTCTGCCGGGCCTGCCGCGCCTGGGCGGCGTTCTCGGCCACTTCGACGCTGTGTCCTTCGTCGTTGAGGATCTCGGACAGCAAGTCACGAATGCCGAGTTCGTCATCGACTACCAGTATGTTTGCCATGGTGTGAACGCTGGGTCTTTCGTGTGGTCCGGAGGGCTCAGGCGGGGGCCGGCTTCTCCACCGCGAATGATAACGATACTTGCGCCCCCACCACCTGGTCCTCGGCCAGGCGGTTGGCGAGGTCGATCCGGGCCCCGTGTTCGTCGGCAATCTTCTTCACCACGGCCAGGCCCAGGCCCGTGCCCTTGGGCTTGGTGGTCACATAGGGCTCGAAGGCGCGCTTGAGGATGGCCTCGGGAAAGCCCGTACCCCAGTCGAGCACGCTCAGGCGCACGCGGCCGCTGGCCTCGACCCACTGGGTGCGCACGGTGACCGGGAATTCCGGCCCGCTGCGCCCGGCGCTCTCGGTCGCGTCCTGCGCGTTCTGCACCAGGTTGTGCAGCACCTGGCGCAGCTGCTGGGCATCGCCCATGACGGGTGGGCAGCGCGCGTCGAGCTCCTTGGCCACGGGAATGCGGGCCGTGGAGCCGCCGTAGAGCTGCAGCACCTCGCCGACCAGGGCGTTGAGGTCCAGGGCATGGAGCTCGGCCGCGGGCAGGCGCGCGTAGTCGCGGAATTCGTTGACCAGGCGCTTCATGGCATCGACCTGGTCGACGATGGTCTTGACCGACTTGGTGACCACGGCCTGCTCGGCTTCTTCCACCTTGCCCGCGAGCTTGCGCTCCAGCCGCTCGGCCGAAAGCTGGATGGGCGTGAGCGGGTTCTTGATCTCATGCGCCAGGCGGCGCGCCACCTCGCCCCAGGCCTGGGCGCGCTGGGCCGAGACGATCTCGGAGATGTCGTCGAAGACCAGCAGCCAGGCCTTGCCGGGCAGCTCGGCGCCGCGCGCCACCAGGGTCAGGGTGCCGCGGCCGTCGGCGCTGTCGGCGGCGGGCGAGCCCGCAGGCGCCCCCAGCTCGATGGACTGCTGCCAGTGGTCCAGCGCGTGCTCGGCGCGCTCCTCGACGAAGCGGTCGAACTGCTGCTTGACGCTGCGCGCGAACTCTTCCAGTCCTTCGATGTCGGCCAGGCGCCGGCCCTCCCAGGCTGCCATGGGCACGCGCAGGATGCGGGTGGCGCCAGGGTTGACCGACTGGATCACGCCGTTGGCGTCGAGCACCATGACACCGGCCGTCAGGTTGTCGAGGATGGTCTGCAGGTTCTCGCGCGCGGCATTGACCTGCTCCATGCTGACCTCGACCGCGCGCCGCGCATCGGCCAGCTGCTGGGTCATGTCCGCGAAGGATCGCGTGAGGCCGCCGAGCTCGTCGCGCCCCTGCAGCGCGGCCTTGGGCGTGAGGTCTCCCGAGGCCACCTGGCGCACGCCCTCGGCCAGCAGCAGCAGCGGCCGCGTGATCTGGTTGCCCAGCACCACGGCCAAGAGCACGGCGCCAAAAACGGACAGGAAGAGGCTGAGCGTGAGCGTGCCGATGTACATGCGCCGCAGGCCCTGACGGGCCAGCGCGCGCTCCTGGTATTCGCGGTGGGCCTCGGTCACGGCCAGGGCGTTGGCCACCAGGGTCTCGGGCAGCACCTGGGTCACCATGAGAAAGCGTGGCTCGTCCAGCATGTCCAGCCCGGTGCGCGGCACCAGCACCAGGGCCTTGATGCGGGCCTGGGCCGGGGCCATGGCCGTGCCCTCCTCGAAGCCTTCGACCCAGGTCACGGCGCGCTGGCTGCGCGCCTTGCGCAGCTGTGCTGGTGCGGGCCGCTCGGGGTTGAGCAGGAAACGCGAATCGCCAGCGCTGGCCAGCAGCTGGCCATTGGCGCTCCAGAGGATGGCGTCGCGCACCTCCAGCTGTTCGCGCAGGCGCTCCAGCATCAAGCCGGCCACCACGTCGGGCGCGTCCTGCAGGGACACGGAGGCAGCACGCGTCTTGATGGCCAGGTCGTTGGACAGGGTCTCCAGCGTGGACCGGCCCAGGCCCAGGCCGGCCTCGAGCGCACCCTCGACCTGCACGTCGAACCAGCTCTCGATGGAGCGCGAAACGAACTGGTAAGACACCACGTAGATCAGCAAGCCGGGCACGAAGCCGGCCAGCGCGAAGATCATGGCCAGCTTGACCAGCAGCCGGCTGCCGAAACGCCCCTGGCGCAGGCGACGCATCAGACGCCAGGCCACCCAGGCGATCACGACCAGCAGGGCCACGGCCACCACGACGTTCAGGGTGAAGAGCAGTGCGTAGTTGCGTTCGTAGAGCTCGCGGTTGCCCGTCGCCTGGGTCAGCAGGAACATCAGCACCAGGCCGATGGCCACCACGATGGCCAGCACCACCCCGTAAGTCCAGCGCAGGGCTGTGGACTGCGGCGCATGCCGCTGGTCGCCCCCTGCTGCGGGGCTCTTCACTTCAGGCTCTCCGGCTGCAGACGGCGACTGGTGCTGGCCGCCAGCACCCAGTCACTCTCGCCCAAGGTACCGATCTGCAGCGGGCGCGGCAGCTGGGCGGTGTCGAGGCGGAAGCGGAAGTCCAGCCGGTGGGTGCTGCCAGGCTCGAGCGCAGCGAAGTCGGCGACGCGCCAGCCGACGAAACGGCGGATCAGGGCCAGGGCCTCGTCCAGGCTGTCGAAGGTCTGGCCCAGGGCCGCCCCCGCCTCGCC
>DNQP01000070.1:5046-7052 GCA_003500955.1 Curvibacter sp.
CGCCCCCGCCTCGCCGGGACGCCCTGGACCACTGCCGATGCTCAGGCGCCAGCGGCGCGTGAGCGGCTGGTAGACCAGACGCATCTGGCGCTGGGCGCTGGCCACGCGCTTGTCCAGCCAGTACCAGCGCTCCCGGTAGATGTCCACCTCGGCCACGAAGATCACGGGCAAGCCCTTGCTGAGGGCGTCTTGCACCGGTCCCGGCAGCTCGAACTGCAGGCCGACATTGAGCTCCACCGCCTCGCCGTTGCGCCGCAGCTCCAGCTGACTGACGTCGACCGCGACCGGCTGCGCGTGCAGGGACACCGCCCCCCCCAGCAGGGCACAGGCGAGAAACGCGGACAGTTCAGCCCGCGCCTTTCTCCAGCAGCGCGTAATAAAAGCCATCGTGGTCACGGCTCCGATTGTCCGTGACCGGCTCCCCCTGCGGCGTCGCCGAGGGCCATAAATGCCCCGGCGCAGGCAGCAAACGGGCTGCTTTGTTGTGCGCAAGAAACGCCTGCACCTGCTCTTCCCCTTCAGCGCGGAAGACCGAACAGGTGCAGTACACCAATCGTCCGCCCGGCGCCAGCAAAGGCCACAGCGTGTCCAGCAGGCGCGCCTGCTGGACCGCCAGCGCGGTGATGTCCGACTCGCGGCGCAGCCAGCGCACGTCCGGGTGCCGGCGCACGATGCCCGAGGCCGTGCAGGGCGCGTCGAGCAGGATGGCGTCGAACAGCCGGCCATCCCACCAGGTCTCGGGCCGACCGGCATCGGCGGCCAGCACGCGCGCCTGCAGGCCCAGGCGCCGCAAGGTGTCTTCGATGCGGCGACAGCGCAAGGGATCGATGTCCAGTGCGGTGACTTCCGCGTCGGCCAACTCCAGCAGATGGGCCGTCTTCCCGCCCGGCGCGGCACAGGCGTCGAGGATGCGCCGGCCGCTGGAGCCTTCCCAGCCCTGCAGCAGCAGGGGCGCGGCCAGCTGGGCGGCCGCGTCCTGCACCGAGACCCGGCCTTGCGCGAAACCGGGGATCTGGCCGACGGGCAGGGGCTGGACCAGCGTCACGCCCCAGTCTCCATTGCGCTGCGCCGCGATGCCCGCGGCCTGCAGCGTGGCCAGGTAGTCCTCCACGCCGCCCTGACGCCGGTTCACGCGCAGGGTCAGGGGCGGCAGGTGGTTGTTGGCGTCCAGGATGGCCTGCCAGCGCTGCGGCGCCTCCTGCTGCAGACGCGTGATCCACCAGGCCGGGTGATTCCAGCGCGCCACCGGGTCGGCATCGGTCTGCGCGACCAGGGCCGCACGCTCCCGCAGGAAGCGACGCAGGCAGGCATTGAGGAAGCTCGCCTGGGCCCGCGTGGCCGGCGTGCGCTTGGCGCATTCCACCGCCTGGTTGACCAGGGTATGGGCTTCATACGGCGCGCCCTCGTCATGCCAGGCCAGGGCCAAGGCCAGGCAGAGCAACGCATCCACCGCCGGCGGCGGCTTGCGCGGCGCAAGCACGCGACGCAGGGCCTCGGCGCGACCGAGCTGACGCAGTGCGGCATAGACCAGGGCCTGCACGCCCGGGCGCAGGCTGTCGGGCACCGCCTCCAGCGCCTCCCCACCCGAGCGTCCGGCACGCACCGCGGCCAGCACGCTGGCGGCCGCCTGCAGCTGGCGCCAGAGCTCGGGGGCTCGCTTGTCTTCACTCATGGGCATAGATCATGGGGCAAAAAAATGCCCCAGGCACGGGGGTACCTGGGGCAGGGGCGCGAAGCGCGCGGACACGCAACCGGTCTTATTCGGTGGCTGCATCCTCGCTGCTTTGCTGCGCGGCCAGCTCGGCGGCTTCGGCATCGGCGATGGCGCGGCGCTCGGCCTCGTCCATGCCCTCGCGCACCTTGCGGGCGTCGTGGTAGGCCATGCCGGTGCCCGCGGGGATCAGGCGACCGACGATGACGTTTTCCTTCAGGCCACGCAGCTCGTCGCGCTTGCCCATGATGGCGGCCTCGGTCAGCACGCGCGTGGTTTCCTGGAAGGAAGCCGC
>DNQP01000070.1:7347-7545 GCA_003500955.1 Curvibacter sp.
GCGTGGTTTCCTGGAAGGAAGCCGCGGAGATGAACGAGTCCGTGGACAGCGAGGCCTTAGTGATGCCCAGCAGCAGGTTGGTGTAGGTCGCGGGGATCTTGCCATCCTTGCGCAGTGCGTCATTGGTGTTGAGCATCTCGGAACGCTCCACCTGTTCGCCGGCAATGTAGCCCGAATCGCCCGGGTTCTCGACCACGA
>DNQP01000160.1 GCA_003500955.1 Curvibacter sp.
CTCGCCCAGGTAGTCCTCGGCGGTCTTCTTCATCTTGCGCAGGATGTCGGCGCTGACCTGCTGGGCCGAGATCTTTTTTCCGCGCACTTCGACCCAGGCGTCGCCGTTGTCGGCGGCCACGATGCTGTAGGGCATCAGGTCGATGTCTTTCTGCACTTCCTTCTCGGTGAACTTGCGGCCGATCAGGCGCTTGATCGCGTACAGCGTGTTCTTGGGGTTGGTGACCGCCTGACGCTTGGCCGATGCGCCGACCAGCACTTCGCCGTCTTCCTGGTAGGCCACGATGGAAGGCGTGGTGCGCGCGCCTTCCGCGTTCTCGATCACCTTGGTGCTGTTGCCTTCCATGATGGCGACGCAGCTGTTGGTGGTGCCGAGGTCGATGCCGATGATCTTGCCCATGTTCTTACTCCTGAGATGCTTGGAAATTCGGATGTGCCGTACTTGTGGATAACTTTCCGGGTTTCAAGTCTTTATTTGGGGGCCGCCACGGTCACCAGGGCCGGACGCAGCACGCGGTCGGCAATGGTGTAGCCCTTCTGCAGCAGGCTGACCACGGTGTTGGCTTCCTGGTCGGCCGGCACCATGCTGATGGCCTGATGCTGGTGCGGGTCGAACTTGGCACCGGGCGCAGGGGCGATGGGCGTGACCTTGTTGCGCTCCAGCGCGGCGCTGAGCTGGCGCAGCGTGGCCTCGGCGCCCTCACGGATCTGTTCGGGCGTGGCGTCCTTGATCACCAGGCCGGCTTCCAGGCTGTCGGCCACGGGCAGCAGGCTCTCGGCGAAGGACTCGACGGCGAACTTGCGGGCCTTGCTGATTTCGTCCTCGGCGCGGCGACGGGCGTTTTCGGCCTCGGCCTTGGCGCGCAGGTACTGGTCGGCCAGTTCAGCGCTCTTAGCCTTGAGCTCGGTCAGCTCGGCCTGGAGCTGGGACAGGGGATCGGCGGCGAGGCCTTCGGGGCTGGCGCCCGGCGCCTCTTCAGGCAGGGGGGTGGCTTGGGTTTCGGACATTTTTCTGGGGGAAAAAGACTCAGCGGCCCAGATGGGGGCGGGGGCCGCCGCTTCAAGAGGCAGCTCGATACCGGCCGCCATGGGCGGCGGCCGGTCAGGAGATCAGTCGGCCAGCGCCAGCAGCTCGACTTCGAACTTCAGCGTGGCATTGGGCGGGATCACGCCGCCGGCACCACGGGCGCCGTAACCCAGGCTGGCCGGAATGATGAGCACGCGGGTACCACCGGTCTTCATGCCGGCCACACCCTCATCCCAGCCGCGGATCACCATGCCGGCGCCGAGCGAAAACTGGAAGGGGGCGTTGCGGTCCTTGCTGGAGTCGAACTTGGCGCCCTGCACGCCGTTGTTGTCCAGCCAGCCGGTGTAGTGGACGGTCACGTCCTGGCCAGGTTTTGCTTCGGTGCCGGTACCGGGCACGGTGTCTTCGTACTGCAGACCGGAGGGGGTGGTGACGGTGGCCATGGCAGGGTCCTTCTAGCTACTGTTTTGATAGCTGGCGAAGCCGGTCGCGCAGACCGGGCGCCAGTGGGCGAAGGACGAATTATGCCAGCGGGGTCAGCGCGCCTTGCGCGCCTGGCTGGTCACCCATTTGCTGGCAAAGGCGGGCAGTTCAGCCAGACGGCGCGTGAGCTCGGCACCGCTGCTGGTGAGCAGATAGCCTTCGCTGCCGTGGTTCAGCAGGCCGGCTTCGCGCAATTCCTTGATGCGGGTGTTCAGTGTGTTGGGGGTGATGCCGCCCACGCTGTCCTGCAGCAGGCGGAAGGTCTGGGCATGGCCGTCGCGCAAGGCCCACAGCACACGCATCGCGTAGCGAGACTCCAGCAGAGCCAGCAACTGGCCGATGGCGGCATTTTCCTTGTAGCTCATTCAGCAGCACTCCTTGGTGCGCCGCCTGCGATGCAGCTGGCGCGTCCCCCCTGGGCCAGTCCCCACGGGGCTGGCGAAGGCGGACTATAGCGCAGATTTCCGACTGCTACAAGATTAATAGCTGCTAGGCCCCCCTGCATCTACCCTGACGCCCGGTCTCGTGCTGCGAGCGTGAAATAGTGCATCAAATATAAATTTTTCTGAGCAGCTGCATGAGCGTCTTGCGCTCGGCAGGGCTGAGGCGGGAGGTGGCGGCCTCTTCCAGTTCGGAGGCCGTGAGTTCGGCCTGCTTGACCAGCTTGCGCCCCGCGGGCGTCAGGTGCAGGCCCATGGCGCGGCCGTCGTGCGGGTGCGGGCGGCGCGTGATCAGTTCACGCCGCTGCAGCTGGTTGATCATGCCCACGAGGTTGGGCGGCTGGATGTTGAGCGTGCTGCAGAGCTGGCGCGAGGTGATGCCCGGGTTGTGGGCGATCAGCGAGAGCACCGAAAACTCGACCGGCTTGAGCCCGTAGACCGCCATATTGCGCAGGAAGGCGTCCACGATGACCAGGGTGGCACGGCGGGCGTTGTAGCCCACCAGGCCTTCCAGATAGCTGGTGTCGACCTGTTCAACGGCGGTATCGGGGGTGGGCTTGCGGGTGGCCATGGTTCAGGCGGCGGTGGTTCCGGTTTCCGGGATTTGCTGTTCGATGATCTGCAGGCGCAGGCCGAATTCTGGCAGCACCCAGTCACGCAGTGCACGCGCGGGTGCCTGCCAGTCCTCCTGCACCGCGCCGATGCGCGCACCGGCCCAGCCCAGCAGCGCCAGCGCCAGGGCCTGCAGAAAATCGTCGGCGACCCAGTAGGGCAGGTCGGCCTGCCCGGCCGAGGCCTGGGTGAGGCGGCGGGCGAGCGCGCGCAGCTGATCGAAGCGTGCCCGCACCTCGGCCGGCAGCGGCCCTTCGGCTGCAAGGGTGTCGAGCAAGGCGCTCAAGGCCGCGCCGCCGTCCGGCAGCACCTTGCGCACGAGCAGGTCGATGGCCTGGATCTCGTTCGTGCCCTCGTAGATCATGGTGATGCGCGCGTCGCGCACGATCTGCTCAATGCCCCATTCGCGCACATAGCCGTGGCCGCCGAAGACCTGCAGGCATGCGCTGGCGCCTTCGAAGCCCTGACGCGTCCAGGCGGCCTTGAGCACGGGCGTGACCAGGCTGCACCAGCGTTGTGCGGCGTCGCGGCGCGCTGCGTCCGGGTGGTGCTTGATCATGTCCAGCTCGATCGCCGTGCGGTAGGCCAGCAGGCGGCCGCCATCGATCCAGGCGCGCTGGGTGGTGAGGATGCGCTGGATGGCCGGGTGGTCCTGGATCAGGCTGGTCTCGCTGGCGCCGGGCGCGCGCAGCTGGCGCCGCTCGGCGGCATAGGCGCTGGCCTTCTGCCAGGCGGCTTCGAGCAGGGCGATGCCCTGCAGGCCCACGTGCAGGCGCGCCGCGTTCATCATCACGAACATCGCGCCCAGGCCGCGGTGCGGCTCGCCAACGAGCCAGCCCGTGGTGTTCTCGAAGCGCAGCACGCAGGTGGGGCTGCCGTGCAGGCCCATCTTTTCCTCGATGCGTTCGCAGTGCACGCCGTTGCGCGCGCCGTCGGCAAGGATCTTGGGGGCGAGGAAGAGCGACAGGCCCTTGGGGCCGGGCGGTGCGTCGGGCAGGCGTGCGAGCACGAAGTGCACGATGTTGTCGGTGAGGTCGTGCTCGCCGCCCGAGATGAAGATCTTGCCGCCGCTGATGCGGTAGCTGCCATCGGCCTGGGGTGTGGCCTTGGTGCGCACCAGGCCCAGGTCGCTGCCGGCCTGGGCCTCGGTCAGGCACATGGTGGCCAGCCATTCGCCGGTGGCGATCTTGGCCAGGTAAAGCGCCTTCAGTTCCTCGCTGCCATGGTGCTTGAGGCATTCGTAGGCGCCGTGCAGCAGGCCGGGCGCCATGGTCCAGCCATGGTTGGCCGCGTTCAGCATCTCGTAGAGCACGGCGTCGAGCACAGCCGGCAGGCCCTGGCCACCGTCTTCGGGCGCGCGGGCCAGCGCGGGCCAACCGGCCTGCCAGAAGGCCTGGTAGGCGGCGCGGAAACCCGGAGGCATGGTCACGCGTCCGGCTTCGAAGTGCGCGCCGACCTCGTCGCCCACGCGCTGCAGCGGCGCGATCTCGCTGGCGACGAACTTGCCGGCTTCGTCCAGCACCTGCTGCATCAGATCCGCATCGACTTCGGCGTAGGGCGCCAGCGCCTGCAGCTGTTGCGGGGCCTGGAGCGTTTCGAACAGAAGGCGGCCGATGTCGTCGAGGCGGGGCTGGTAGTCCATGGGGCGAAAGGCGCAAGAGGAGGAAGAAGCCCCCTGCAGCGATGACCACAGGGGGCGGGAGATCGGTCGGGCCGCGATGGGCCCGACGGCCGATCAGGACTCGGCCGTGAAGCCGACCTTCTTCACCAGCGGTCCCCAGCGCTTGAACTCGGCATCCAGGGCGCTGCGCATGTCCTGCATCGAGCTGCCACCCGCGGCCACCAGGCCGACATTGGCCAGGCCTTCGACCACGCCGGGGTCACGCAGCGCTGCGCGGATGGCGGTGTTGGCCGCGTTGAGGACGCTGGCGGGCGTCTTGGCCGGGGCGAAGAAGCCGAACCACTCTTCCGCCACGATCTCGGGATAACCCAGCTCGGCAAAGGTCGGTGCGTCGGGTGCCGCCACACGCTTGGGGGCCGAGACGGCCAGGATGCGCAGCTTGCCGGCACGGGCATGGGCCAGCGAATCGCCTGTGGGCGTCACGCAGGCGGCGATCTGGCCGCCCACGGTGTCGTTCACCGCCGGCAGCGAGCCGCGGAAGGGAATGTGCTGGAAGGTGATGCCGGCATTGATGCCGAACAGCGAGCCGACGAAGTGCGGCATGGAGCCTGCGCCCGGCGAGCCGAAGCTGGACTTTTCGGGGTTGGCCTTGGCCCAGGCGACGAAGTCCTGCAGGGTCTTGACGCTCTCGGGCACCAGCGGGCCGATGGCCAGGGCGAAGATCATGTGCGCACCGATGGAGATGGGCGCGAAGTCCGCCATGGTGTAGTTCATCTTGGTGTACACGTGCGGATAGATGGTCAGCGCCGAGGCCTGGGCCAGCGTGAGCACGGAGCCGTCGGCGGGCGAAGACTTGAGCGTCTCCAGCACGATGCGGCCGCCAGCGCCGGGCTTGTTTTCCACCACGGCGTTGTTGCT
The DNA here is from genome assembly GCA_003500955.1 of Curvibacter sp. Taxonomy (GTDB): domain Bacteria; phylum Pseudomonadota; class Gammaproteobacteria; order Burkholderiales; family Burkholderiaceae_C; genus Hylemonella. Next base: position 5,101 of record DNQP01000160.1, read on the forward strand.
GGCATAGGGCGTGCCGCCCAGCTTCTCGGCCACGCGGCGGGCCAGGCTGTCACCGGCGCTGCCGGCGGGAAAGCCGTAGTAGATCTTGGGCTGGCCCACCTGGGCCAGGGCGGCCAGGGGTTGCAGCGCGGCCAGGGCGGTGGCGCCCGCGGCGGCTTGAACGAAGGTGCGACGTTGCATCATGGTTTGTCTCCTGTGCAGTGGTGGATGGTGGGGGAAGGGGAACCGGTATCAGCGCGGCGCCATGCGCAGCGCGCCATCGAGACGGATCACCTCGCCATTGAGGTGGCCGTTGCTCACGATGTGGGCTGCGAGCTGGGCGAACTCTTCGGGATGGCCCAGGCGCTTGGGGAAGGGGATGGATGCGGCCAGCGAGGCTTGCACTTCCTCGGGCAACTCCTTCATCAGCGGCGTGGCGAAGAGGCCGGGCGCGACCGTGCAGACGCGGATGCCGTGCTGGGCGAGATCGCGCGCCATGGGCAGGGTCATGCCGACCAGGCCACCCTTGGACGCGCTGTAGGCCTGCTGGCCGACCTGGCCGTCGAAAGCGGCCACCGAGGCGGTGAACATCATCACGCCGCGCTCGCCGTCTTCCAGCGGATCGAGCTTGACGCAGGCCGCTGCGAAAAGCCGGCTGATGTTGTAGCTGCCGATCAGGTTGACGTTGATGACGCGCGTGAAGTCTTCCAGCGGCGCCGGGTTGCCGTCCTTGCCGACGATGCGCTTGGCGCTGCCGATGCCCGCGATGTTCATGAGGATGCGCGCCGGGCCATGGGCCGCTGCGGCCTTGCTCAGGGCCGCGGTGACGCTGTCGGTGTTAGTGATGTCGCAGACGCAGGCCACGGCGCAGCCGTTGCCATATTGCGCGCCAATCTCGGCCGCAACCTTTTCGGCGAGCGCGGCGTTGACATCGAGCACGGCGACCTTGGCGCCCAGGCGCGCGAGTTCACGCGCCGTGGCTTCGCCCAGGCCGGAGGCGCCACCGGTCACGAGTGCTGCTTGTCCTTGGATCTTCATGGGATGTTCAGGCTTGGGGTTTGAGGATGCCGGCGGCCGTGTCGTCGTGCAGGGCCTGCACCAGTGCGTCGCGGTGCTTGAGCACGGCGCGCTGGTTGATCGAGCCCTTGTCGGTGACCTCGCCCTTGTCGATCGAGGGCGGCTCGGCCAGCAGCAGGGCACGGGCAATGCGGTTGGCGCTGCCGGTGGCCTGGCGGGCCAGCTCGTTGACGATGGCCTGGAAGCGGTCGCGTACGGGGGCGCTGGCCAGCACGGCCTCCCACGGGGCATCGGCGGGCAGGCCGCTGACGGCACGGCAGGCGGGCGAAGGGAAGATCAGCGCGCCGACTTCCTTCCTGTTCAGTCCCGTGAGCACCACGTCCTGCACATAGGGCGCGCCGGTCACGATAACCTTGGCACGCATGGGGCCGACGCTGACGAAGGTGCCGGTGGACAGCTTGAAGTCCTCGGCGATACGACCGTCGAATTTCAGGCCGCGGTGGATATCCTGCGGGTCGATCCACTGCACGGCGTCGCCGGTGCACAGATAGCCTTCCTCGTCGAAGGCCTCGCGCGTGGCCTGTTCGGAGCGCCAGTAGCCCGGCGTGACGTTGGGGCCCTTGTAGCGGACCTCGGTCTTGCCGTCCACGTCGACCAGCTTGAGGGTCATGCCGGGAACCGGCGTGCCGATGTCGCCAGCCTTGACGTTGGGACTGTTGGTGAACATGGCCGAGGGCGCGGATTCGGTCATGCCCAGGCCGGTGGCCATGACGATGCGCTCGCCCACTTCGGCCTCGGCGGTCTGGTGCAGGCTGTCCCAGACGGGCTGGGCCAGACCAGCGCCCGAGTAGAAGAACATGCGCACACGAGACAGCAGCTTCTTGCGCAGCGCTGCGTCGGTCTTCATGGCCAGCGCGATCATTTCGAAACCCGTAGGCACGTTGAAGTAGAGCGTGGGCGCGATCTCGCGCAGGTTGCGCAGGGTCTCGCCGATCAGTGCAGCCGTGGGCTTGCCGTCGTCGATGTAGAGCGTGCCGCCGTGCATCAGCGTCAGGCCCACGTTGTGGTTGCCGCCGAAGGTGTGGTTCCAGGGCAGCCAGTCCACGAAGATGGGCGGGGCCTCGGCGATCACCGGCATGGACAGGGTGATCTGCTGCAGATTGGCGCACCACATGCGGTGCGTGTTGATCACCGGCTTGGGCATCTTGGTCGAGCCCGAGGTGAAGAGGAACTTGGCGATGGTGTCGGGGCGCACGGCGTGCATGGCCGCATCCACGGCCTCGGTCGCGGCAGTGTGGCGCAGCGCATCGAAGGCGGTGGTCTGGCGGCCGTCGATGCTGCCCTGGGCCAGAACGACCTCGACCTCGCTGCCCACCGTGGCCTGGATGGCCTTGCCGTAGCGCGCGCCGTCGGCGGCGAACACCAGGCCCGGCGTGAGCGTGGCCATCACGTGCTTGAGCTTGTCGTAATCCTGGCTCACCGTGGCGTAGGCGGGTGAGACCGGGCAGTAGGGGATGCCGGCATAGATGCAGCCGAGCGAGAGCAGGGCATGTTCCAGTGTGTTCTCGCTGAGGATCACCACGGGACGCTCGGCGCTGAGTTGGCGGTTCAGCAGGGACTGACCGATGCGGCGCGCAGCCTCGAGGGCCTGCGCATAGCTGATGTGCTGCCAATCGCCGGTCAGGCCGGTGCGGCCATCGCCCAACTGCTCGCGGCGCGCCATGAAGCTGCGTTCGGGTTCGGCCTCGGCCCAGTGGACCAGGAAGTCGCTGAGGCGGCGCGCGTAGGCGCCCAGGGGCAGCTCGGCCTGCACATAGCGGGTGCCGGGTGCGCCGTCGCGCACGGTCACACGGGTCACGCCGAAGGGCACGTGGCGGTAGCGCGGAGAAGTCTGGGTTGTCTCGCTCATGGGGGGGTGTCGTATCAGAAAGAGGTCAGCCCTTGCTGACCTTGGCCGCCTTGCCTTCAAGGAAGGCACGCACGCGTTGTTTGGCCTCAGGCGCGCTCTGGGCGATGGCGGCCATCATGGCTTCGGTCAGGAAGCCCTGGTCGGCCGGCTGCTCGGCGATGCGCGGCAGGGCGTGGATCAGGGCATAGTTGGTCAACGGCGCGTTCTGCGCCACGCGCACGGCCAGCTCGTAGGCCTTGTCGAAGGCTGTACCGGGCGGCACGAGGTACTGGGCGAAGCCGGCCTTCTCGCCGTCGACGGCGTTGTAGACACGGCCCGTGAGCATCATGTCGGTCATGCGGGCGGCACCGATCAGGCGCGGGATGCGCACCGCGCCGCCGCCGCCGACGAAGATGCCGCGCGAGCCCTCGGGCAGGGCGTAGAAGGTGGATTCGTCGGCCACACGGATGTGGCAGGCGCTGGCCAGCTCCAGGCCGCCGCCGACCACGGCGCCATGCAGGGCCGCGATGACGGGCACCGGGCCGTACTGCACCTGTTCCAGCGCGGCATGCCACATGCGGGAGTGGTGCAGGCCCTGGCCGGCGTCACGCTCCTTCAATTCGCTCAGGTCCAGGCCGGCGCAGAAGTGGTCGCCCTCGCCGTCGATGACGGCGGCGCGCACGCCCTCGGGCATGTCCTCGAACAGCTGGCGGATGGCGAGGATCAGGCCGTCGTTGAGCGCGTTGCGCTTGGCGGGCCGGGTCAGGCGGATGACGGCGATTTCCTGGTGCTCGCCGCGGCGCTCGAAGTGGAGGTCAGGGTTCTTCATCTTGCGTTTCTTTGGTGAATCGATTATGGTTATGGAATATAACCAATTCAAGCAAGCATCGCCTGCTTTTCATCAGTGTTTACCCTAGGCTGCCGGGCCCGGTGGCCTCAGCCCGGAGACGGTCATGGACCACAAGAACCTCATCGCCATCGACGTGCACACGCACGCCGAAGTCAGCTGCTGGAACCCATTTGACAACTATGGCGAGGAATACGACCGCGCGGCGGACAAGTACTTCCGCTCCAATCGCCGGCCGACCATTGCCGAGACCGTGGCTTACTACCGCGAGCGCAAGATCGGCCTGATCATGTTCACGGTGGACAGCGAATCGAATCTGGGGCGTCGCCGCATCCCGAACGAAGAGATCGCCGAGGCCGCCAAGGCCAACAGCGACATGATGATGGCCTTCGGCAGCGTCGATCCGCACAAGGGCAAGATGGGCGCGCGCGAGGCGCGCCGCCTGATCGAGGAGCACGGGGTCAAGGGCTTCAAGTTCCATCCCACGGTGCAGGGCTACCATCCCTACGACAAGATGGCCTGGCCGATCTACGAGGTGATCGCCGAGTACAAGCTGCCGGCCATCTTCCACACCGGCCACAGCGGCATCGGCAGCGGCATGCGCTGTGGCGGCGGCCTGCGCCTGGAGTACAGCAATCCCATGCACCTGGACGATGTGGCCATCAGCTTCCCCGACATGCAGATCGTCATGGCCCATCCCAGCTTCCCCTGGCAGGACGAGGCGCTGAGTGTGGCCACGCACAAGCCCAATGTCTGGATCGACCTCTCGGGCTGGAGCCCCAAGTACTTTCCGAAGCAGCTGGTGCAGTACGCCAACACCCTGCTCAAGGACCGCGTGCTCTTCGGCTCCGATTACCCGCTGATCACGCCCGAGCGCTGGATGAAGGACTTCGAGGAGGCCGGCTTCAAGCCCGAGGTCATGCCCGGCATCCTCAAGGGCAATGCGGTGCGCCTGCTGGGCCTGGCGCGCTGAGCTGGCGCGGCTTGTCAGGCCCGTGCGGACCTGCTAAGGTTGCCGCGCAGCAACGGAGGCGGCCATGATCAGCAATTTCGAACAGGTCCACAACTACTACGAACGCCTGGTGTTCGAAGAGGTGCTGCGCCGCGCCGCCAAGCGCCCGGACCTGATGCCCGATGCCCTGGCCGACATCGCCTGCGTGGCGCTCAACCGCCTGCCGGCGCGCTACGTGCGCCATGACGTGGATCTGATGTTCTACCTGACCGAGCACGAGCGCCATGCCATCGAGCTCTCGCTCGCGGCCGCGATCGATTTCGCCTTCACCTATGTGACCGAGCGCCTGGCGCGCGTGCCGGCCTGAACGGGGCTGCGCGCAGCCCCGTTCGCTTTCGTCAGGCGCGGCCCCAGACTTCCTGCGCCGTCTCGATCACCAGGCGCAGCTTGGCGCGCTGGTCTTCCACCGCGATATCGTTGCCGTGTACGGTACTGGAGAAACCGCACTGCGGCGAGAGGCAGAGCTGCTCCAGGGGCACGTACTTGGCGGCTTCGTCGATGCGGCGCTTGAGATCGTCCTTGGATTCCAGCTTGCCGAACTTGGTGGTCACCAGGCCCAGCACCACGATCTTGCCCGGGGCGAGGAAGCGCAGGGGGCGGAAATCGCCGCTGCGGTCGTCGTCGTACTCCAGGAAATAGGCGTCGAGGTTCATCTCCTTGAGCAGGGCCTCGGCCACGGGCTCGTAGTTGCCCGAGGCGGCGTGCGTGCTCTTGAAGTTGCCGCGGCACAGGTGCATGGCCAGGGTCATGCCGGCGGGCTTCTGCGCCACCACCTTGTTGATGAACTTGGCGTAGCGATGCGGCAGTTCGTTGGGGTCGTCACCGCGCTGGCGCGCGGCTTCGCGCATCTTCTCGTCGCAGAGGTACGCCAGGTTGGTGTCGTCCATCTGCACATAGGTGCAGCCGGCAGCCGCCAGGCTGCGCAGCTCGTCGCCATAGGCCTGGGCCACATCGTCGTAGAAGCTGGGCTCGAGCTCGGGGTAGTGCTCCTTGCTGATGCCGGCACGGCCACCACGGAAGTGCAGCATGGTGGGCGAGGGGATGGTCACCTTGGCCACGGCGCCGCGGCCCGGGGCGATCTGGCTCTTGAGGTACTGGAAGTCGGCGAGCTGGATGTCCTTGACGTGGCGCACCTTGTCGATCACGCGCATCACGGGCGGGGCCAGCTCCTTGGTGCCGTCGGGCTTGACCACGGTGACCGGGATGTCGGTCTTGACGCCACCGATCTGCTCCAGGAAGTCGACGTGGAAGTAGGTGCGGCGGAACTCGCCGTCGGTGATGCTCTGCAGGCCCACGTCTTCCTGGAACTTCACGATCTCGGTGATCGCCTTGTCCTCGACCTTGCGCAGCTGCTCGGCCGTGATCTCGCCCTTGGCCTTCTGCTCACGGGCTTCCAGCAGGTACTTGGGGCGCAGGAAGCTGCCGACGTGATCGGCACGGAAGGGCGGGGTGCTACGTAGCGTCATGGGAGATCTCCTCTTTCTTGAGCTTGGGACAGGCCGACGTGGGGCACGTCATTCAGGATGCGGATTATGGACCAGTAATCTCAGCCGGACATATCGCATCAGATGCCGCGGCTCTCGCTGGCCGGCCTGGCGCTCGACCGGTTTGTTCTTGTCTGGACAGCCTTAAGATATTTCAAACCGTTATATCTATCAGTCCGGAATTTGACTTGCGCATGATACGGTTTGAGGCGAAAGTAACGCACCTTCGCGTACACGCACAGGCCGCTCCTGCGCGTTTCCGGACCGGGTGCGTGGAGTGATAACACCTATTTAGGAGTCTTTCATGAAAAAGCGAGTGTTTCTGAGCGCGTCCGCGCTGGCGTTGGCGGCGCTGTCTTCCACGGCCGTGCTGGCCCAGGACAACACCTTCAAGATCGGCCTGATCCTGCCCATGACCGGCCAGCAGGCGTCCACCGGCCGTCAGATCGAAGCCGCGGCCAAGCTCTACATGGCCCAGCACGGCGACACCGTCGGCGGCAAGAAGGTGCAGCTGATCATCAAGGACGACACCAGCGTGCCCGACGTGACCAAGCGTCTGGCCCAGGAACTGGTCGTGAACGACAAGGTCAACGTGCTGGCCGGCTTTGGCATCACGCCCTCGGCCTTCGCCACCGCCCCCATCGCCACCCAGTCCAAGACCCCGATGGTCGTGATGGCCGCCGGTACCTCCAGCATCACCCTGTCTTCGCCCTACATCGTGCGCACCAGCTTCACGCTGGCCCAGTCCTCGGTTGCCATGGCCGACTGGACCACCAGCAAGGGTGGCATCAAGAAGGTCGTGACCCTGGTCAGCGACTACGGCCCGGGCCACGACGCCGAGAAGTTCTTCAAGGACCGCTTCATCTTCAACGGCGGAACGGTCATCGAGTCGCTGCGCGTGCCCATGCGCAACCCCGACTTCGCTCCCTTCCTGCAGAAGGTGCGTGATGCCAAGCCCGACGCGCTCTTCGTCTTCGTGCCCTCGGGCGCCGGCGCCGCCGTGATGAAGCAGTTCCTCGAGCGTGGCATGGACAAGGCCGGCATCAAGCTGATCGGCCCCGGCGACATCACCGACGACGACCAGCTCAACGACATGGGCGACGGCGCCCTGGGCGTGGTGACGGCGCATTTCTACTCGGCCGCCCACCCTTCAGCCACCAACAAGAAGTTCGTCGAGGCCTTCAAGAAGGCCAACAAGGGCATGCGCCCGAACTTCATGGCCGTCGGCGGCTATGACGGCATGCGCGTGATCTACGAAGCCCTCAAGGCCACCAAGGGCCAGGGTGGCGGCGACGCCCTGCTGGCCGCCATGAAGGGCCAGGTCTGGGAAAGCCCGCGCGGCCCGATGTTCGTCGACGCGCAGACCCGTGACGTGGTGCACAACATCTACCTGCGCAAGGTCGAGAAGCAGGGCGGTGAGCTGTACAACGTCGAATTCGACGTCATCAAGGACGTCAAGGATCCGGGCAAGACCCAGTGAGGTGATCTCCATGGGCGCCACCCCTCAGGGTGGCGCCCATGTTTTTTTGTTCTGACCTGACGTCCAGAATCCATGCTCACGATACTTTTTGACGGCATCGCCTACGGCATGCTGCTCTTCATCCTGGCGGTCGGCCTGTCCGTCACCATGGGTCTGATGAACTTCATCAACCTGGCCCACGGCGCCTTCGCCATGGTTGGTGGCTACATGACCATCATCCTGATGCAGCGCATGGATGTGCCCTTCCTGCTCTGCCTGCCCATCGCCTTCATCGGCGTGGCGCTGATCGGCGCCGTGCTCGAGCGCACGCTCTACCGGCCCATGTACAGCAAGCCGCACCTGGAGCAGGTGCTGTTCTCCATCGGCCTGACCTTCATGGCCGTGGCGGCCATGGACTACTTCATGACGTCCAGCCAGCAGATCATCCAGCTGCCCGAGTGGCTCAAGGGCCGTACCGAGATCGGCGAGGGCGACTGGATGCTGGGCATGGGGCACTACCGTCTCTTCATCATCGCCATCTGCGCCGCGCTGACCATCGCCCTGCAGTACATCCTGGCCAAGACCCGCTTCGGCAGCCGCCTGCGCGCCTCGGTGGATGACCAGCGCGTGGCCGCGGGCCTGGGCATCAACGTCAACGTCGTGTTCCTGCTGACCTTCGCGGTCGGCTCTGGCCTGGCCGGCCTGGGCGGCGCGCTGGGCGCCGAGGTGCTGGGCCTGGACCCGAGCTTTCCGCTCAAGAACATGATCTATTTCCTGATCGTGGTGGCCGTCGGCGGCACCTCCTCCATCACCGGCCCGCTGCTGGCGGCGCTGCTGCTGGGCATTGCCGATGTGGCCGGCAAGTACTACATCCCGCGCTTCGGCGCCTTCATCGTGTATTTCCTGATGATCGTCATCCTGATCTGGCGTCCGCAGGGCCTGTTCGTGCGCAAGGGGGGCAAGTGATGAACAACGCGCAAACCTCCCTGCTCGGCAAGCAGCGCTGGAAGCTCTGGGAGCCGCTGTTCTGGCTCGTGGCCCTGGCCTTGCCCCTGGTGCTCGGCGGCCACTCGCTGATCGTCAACGAGATCGCCATCG
>DNQP01000067.1:0-659 GCA_003500955.1 Curvibacter sp.
TTCACTTCCCAATACCAGGACATCACCATGAGTCAGATTCACCCCATCCAGTGGGTGCGGGGGCAGCACACCCGCGTGCCTTACGCCGTCTACCAAAACCAGGACGTGCTCGAACAGGAGCAGAAACGCGTCTATGAAGGCCCGACCTGGAACTATCTCTGTCTGGAGGCCGAGCTCCCCGAGCCGGGAAACTACCGGACGACCTTTGTTGGCCGTGCCCCCGTGATTGTGGCGCGCGACACCGACGGCGAGATCTATGCTTTTGAAAATCGTTGTACCCACCGCGGCGCGTTGATCTGCCTGGAGAAGGCAGGTACGGCCAAGGACTTCCAGTGTGTTTACCACGCATGGACCTATAGCCTTCAGGGCGCGCTCAAGGGGGTCGCCTTCGAGGCGGGTCTCAATGGCGCCGGCGGCATGCCGCCGAGCTTCTGCAAGGAAGACCATTCGCCGCGCAAGCTGCGCATCGCCACCTTCTGTGGCCTGGTGTTCGGCAGCTTTAGCGACGAGGTGGACAGTATCGAGGACTACCTCGGTCCCGAAATCTGTACCCGCATCGAACGCGTGCTGCACAAGCCGGTAGAGGTCATCGGCCGCTTCACGCAGGCGCTACCCAACAACTGGAAGCTCTACTTCGAGAACGTCAAGGACAGCTACCA
>DNQP01000067.1:972-29880 GCA_003500955.1 Curvibacter sp.
TCAAGGACAGCTACCACGCCAGCCTGCTCCACCTGTTTTTCACCACTTTCCGTCTCAACCGCCTGTCGCAGCGCGGTGCGGTCATTGTGAGCGAATCGGGGGGGCATCACGTCAGCTACTCGATGGTGGATGCGCCCCAGGCCGAGGCCGGCAAGCAGTACCAGGAGCAAGGCCTTCGCTCCGACCAGGAAGGTTACAAACTGGCCGATCCGACGCTGCTGGCGGGCTTCAAGGAGTTCGATGACGGCATCACGCTGCAGATCCTCTCGGTCTTCCCCGGCTTCGTGCTGCAGCAGATCCAGAACTGTCTGGCCATTCGCCAAGTGCTGCCGCGCGGTGTGGAGAAGACCGACCTGAACTGGACCTACCTCGGCTACGCCGACGATACGCCAGAGCAACGCGGCGTGCGCTTGAAGCAAGCCAACCTGATCGGCCCGGCCGGCTTCGTCTCGATGGAGGACGGCGCGGTCGGCGGTTTCGTGCAGCGCGGAATTGCGACAGCCGGTGACGACCAGGCCGTCATTGAGATGGGAGGCGACAGCACCTCATCGAGCCCGTCGCGCGTAACCGAGGCCTCGGTGCGCGGCTTCTGGAAGCTGTATCGCCGCCTCATGGACATCTAGGAGTTTCCCCATGGATACCACCCCCACCCTGCGCGAGCGGATCATGGCCTTTCACGCTGCCTACATCCGCTGCATCGACAGCAACCAGCTGGAGGCTTGGCCGGACTTCTTCCAGCCACAGTGCCAATACACCGTAACGACGGCTGATAACCATCGTGACGGCCTGCCGGCTGGCCTGATCTGGGCCAACAGCCGCGCCATGCTGGAAGACCGCGTCTCCGCCTTGCGCCATGCCAACATCTATGAACGGCACAGCTACCGCCACCTTGTCGGATTGCCCTTCGTGACAACCGGCACGGACACGACGGTCAACGCCGAGACGCCTTTCATGGTGGCACGCATCATGCACGACGGAGTCACCGACTTGTTCTGTACCGGTGTCTACCACGACGTATTTGATATTGCGGGCTACACGCCGCGCCTGCAAAGCCGTATTGTCGTGAGCGACAGCAGTCGCGTCGACACCCTCTTGGCGGTCCCGCTGTAATGACAGTCACTGCGCGTATCGCCTTGCCGGTGGGCGACCCCAACGGCATTGGGCCGGAGATCGCCCTCAGGGCGGCGGCAGCCTACGCCGGCCGCCGCGACGTGCAGCTCACGCTGTTCGGACCAGAGGCCGTGTTGCAGCAGACCGCCGATCGGCTGGGTCTGGCCGCGGTCTTGCAGACGGCGGCCGTCGTGGCGACCGAGGCAGTGGCTGGCGACGGCTACACGCCCGGGCGGGTCTGCGCCGAAGCTGGCGCCGCCATGATCGCCGCCGCGAGCACAGCCATCACGGCGGCGCGGTGCGGCGAGTTCGATGCTGTGGTGGCCGGGCCGCACCATGAAACGGCCGTGCACTTGGCCGGCATTCCGTTCTCCGGCTACCCCTCGCTGGTGGCGCGCGTGTGCGGGCAGTCCGAGGACAGCGTGTTCCTGCTGCTGGTAGGTGGCGGATTGCACATCGTGCACGCCACATTGCACGAAAGCGTGCAGCATGCTCTGGACCGCCTGACGCCCGAGCTGGTGGTCCAAGCCACGCAGGCTGGCGTGCGTGCTATGCAGCGCTTGGGTATGGCCGCGCCGCGCATCGGCTTGTTCGGCATCAATCCGCATGCGGGCGAAAACGGCCTGTTCGGCGACGCGGACGAGCGCATTACCCGTCCAGCCGTCGAACGACTGCGTGCAATGGGGTTGTCGGTAGAAGGGCCTGCCGGTGCCGACGCGCTACTCTCCGAGCGTCGCCACGACCTGTACGTAGCCATGTTGCATGATCAGGGGCACATCCCGGTCAAGCTGCTAAGTCCCAGACGCGCCAGTGCCCTGTCTATCGGCGCTGACGTGATCCTTTCCAGCGTCGGCCACGGCAGCGCGATGGACATCGCTGGCCAGGGGGTGGCCGACGCCCGCGCCATGATCGAAGCCGTTGCGCGGCTTGCTGCTGTGCCGGCGCCTCACTGAATTCCCATGACATACCAGATCAAGATTGAAGGTTCCGATGTGACCTTCCCCTGCGAGCCGGGAGAAACCGTGCTCGATGCTGCCGCTCGCAACGGCATTGAACTGCCTTACTCCTGCCGCAAGGGCGTGTGCGGCAACTGTCGCGGCCAAGTGCTCGCTGGCGAGTTGGCCCCCGGCACCGCTGGCGGCGGCGCCGAAGCTGGTATCCATGGTGCCGACGAGCATCTGTTTTGCCACGCCCAAGCTGCCAGTGACCTGCTTATCCGTCCGCGAAGCTGGCAACGTATCGACCCTGCGGCTCGAAAGACCTTGCCAGGCAAGATCTTTCGTATCACACAGCCGGCCAGCGATGTGACCGTGCTGCAGCTGCGTTTTGCAGCCGGGACACGCGTGAAATTCCGGGCAGGCCAATACCTTGAGGTGCTTCTGCAGGATGGCCAGCGCCGCGCCTTCTCTATGGCCAATGCGCCCCATGAAAACGATGGCGTCCAACTGCACATCCGCCACGTGCCGGGTGGCCATTTCAGTGCCGGCATTCTGCCGACGCTCAAAGCTGGCGATCTGCTGCAGCTCGAACTGCCTCATGGTGATTTTTGGCTGCGCGAGGACAACGAGCGACCGCTCCTCATGGTGGCTGGTGGCACCGGCTTCGCTCCCATCAAGTCGATCATTGACCACATGGTGCGGAATAAGATCCAGCGCCCGACCTCGCTGTACTGGGGCTCCCGCTTGCCCGAAGGTCTGTACGCACAGGACGTGGTCGCGAAATGGCAGAAGGCCTTGCCCGGGTTACGCTACGAAGCGGTGGTCAGCGATGCCGCAGCTGGCGCTTGGTCCGGACGCAGTGGTTTGGTCCACGACGCTGTGATGGCTGACCATTCCGATCTGTCCGCTCACGACGTCTATGCCTGCGGAGCGCCTGCAATGGTGGCCGCGTTGAGGCGTGTTTGCGTTGAGCACTGTGGGCTTCCCGAAGAAAGATTTTTCAGCGACGCGTTTGTTAGTCACGCACCATGATGGGACTCTGGGCGGCTGGTCGTTGTTTACCGTGCTGCTCGCGCTATTGCGTCTCCTGCAGCCTGATTCGATGGGGATTGCGTGTGCCGGACTAAGGTGCTGACCTCCGCTCAATCTGTCGGAATATGCCGGGAATTAAGACTCCCCCGGCTTTTTGAGGTCGCTGAATGGCGACCTCTTTTTTTGACGGAGGACCTGCCGATCACTCGGAAGAGCCCATTACGTAGCTCCATCATCTCAGGGGATAAGCCCTCATGAAATCCATACTCTCACTTGGCTTGGCCTCCAGCCACGCGTCGTATTGATCCTCAGGCAGGATCACCACCATTCGCTTCTCATCCTCCGGACGGTGAAACTGATTCATGACCGGATGATTCGTCGCATTGATCGTCAGCATGGTGAAGCTGTAAATCAACTCGCCGTCTGGCGATGTCCATCGATCCCAAAGCCCAGCAATGCCCATGGGCTGACCACTGCTCAAGGCAATGTTGGTCTGAATCGAGATTCCTGATCGCCAGTCTGGCTCAAAGAACGACATCGCGGGTACCACGCAGTGCTGCCCCTTGCTCCAAGCATTCCGATAGCTGGGCTTCTCCGCAACTGTCTCGGTCCGGGCGTTGTACGTGCTGCGCACTTTTTTCAGGTCCTTGACCCAGGGGGCCACCATCCCGAAGCGCCCCAACTGGGTGAAGCGCTGGCCATCACCGTCCTTGCGGATGAAGCCGGCTTCGTAGCCTGGCCATACGTGATGTGCCCCCGGCCCGCCGGAGGCGCGGCCTTGAACGTTTCCCGGTAGATCGCGGCAAGCGGCGGCGCCAGGTAGTTGCTGCACATGCCTTGATTCTAAGGAAGCGCGGCAATATACTGTATTTATGAACAGTATTCTAGCGCAAGGCTCACCAGCTTTGCTGAATGACGCGGCTCTCGTACTGCCCGAGCTGGGCAGCGCCCAGGCTGGTTTTCCCTCGCCGGCGGCGGACCTGCAGGAAAAGGCCATAGACCTCGGCCAGGTCCTCGTCACCCACCCGCAAGCGACTTTCCTGATCCGGGCCCGCGGTCATTCCATGATCGACGCTGGCATCCACGACAACGCCATCCTTGTCGTGGACCGAGCTCTGAAGCCACAGCACATGGACATCGTGGTGGCGGTCGTGGACGGAGAGTTCACGATCAAGCACCTTTGGAAGCGAGGCGGGCGACCGAAGCTGAAGGCTGCTAACCCGACCTTTCCTGACATCACACCCAAGGATGGCCAGACGCTGGAGATCTGGGGCGTGGTCACTGCTGGCATCAACCAGTACCGCAAGTGAGCATGGTCGGAGCAGTTCTGTGTACGCCCTCGTGGATGGGAACAACTTCTATGTCTCGTGCGAGCGAGTCTTTCGACCTGACCTGAACGGGCGCCCGGTCATCGTCCTCTCCAACAATGATGGCTGTGCGATCGCGCGCAGCAACGAAGCCAAGGCCCTGGGTGTCAAGATGGGTGCCCCATGGTTGGGGATACGGCACCTGGAAGAGAAGGAAGGACTGGTCGCGCTCTCGGCCAACTTCGCTTTGTATGGCGACATGTCCGACCGGATGATGAGCTTGGTCGCAGGACTGGGGCATCAGCAAGAGATCTACTCCATCGATGAGTCCTTCGTGGATATCTCGGGTATCCGAGGTGACCTCACTGACCGCAGCCGCAGGCTACGGCAGCGCGTCCTGGACTGGACGGGCTTGCCCACCTGCGTGGGGATAGGCCCGACCAAGACCCTGGCCAAGCTGGCCAACCACATTGCCAAGACCGCCGAGCGCAAGCCGGGCAGCTACCCGGCGGAGTTCAGCCAAGTGTGCAATCTCGCGGCGATGGAGCGAGAGGCACTGCAGCAGGTGCTGGCGGCCACCGAGGTCCGGGAAGTCTGGGGTGTGGGCCCACGTATCGGACAACAGCTGGAGGCAGAGGGCATCAAGACGGTCTTGGATCTCACCCAGCTCGATCTCGCGACGGTGCGCAGGCGTTGGTCTGTCGTCTTGGAGCGGACGGTGCGTGAGCTGCAGGGAACACCCTGCGTGGACTTGGAGGAGGCGCCGCCGGCGAAGAAGGAGATCGCCTGCACCCGGTCGTTTGGCCGGGCTGTGATGGATCTTGGTGAGCTGGAAGAGGCGGTGACCACCTTCGCCAGCCGTGCGGCTGAAAAGCTGCGGCGCCAGGGCAGCCATGCGGGCCAGGTTCTGACCTTTGTGCGGACAAGTCCGTTCCGCCCTGACAAGCAGTACTCCAGGTCAATCATCGTTCCGTTGCTCAGGCCGACAGCAGACACGGCGGCCCTGGTGGAGGGGGCGCTCATGGGACTGCGCACAATCTACCGATCAGGCTATAAATTCGCGAAGGCGGGGGTGATGTTGGTGGATCTCTCAGACGCCTGCGTGGAGCAGGGGGAGCTGGACTTTGAGGAGGGACACGGTGAAGGCCGATGCCGCCTCATGACTGCGATGGACGCGCTCAACCGGCGCTACGGCCGAGGGACCGTGATAATAGGTAGCGCGGGTACCGGAGAAATGCCGAGGAACTGGGCGATGAGGCAGGAGAGGCGGACTCCAAGGTATACGACGAGGATCGGAGAGATCCCGGTGGGGAAGGCTTAGCCTGAGGAGTACTTCGGATACCTGATAGCGCTGGAACCTGTACCAGCTGACCGATAAAGGCTGAACTGAGTCATTCGCGCAGGACACTCGAATGACCGCTAACCGCTAGCGCCCCAGCCGCCCTGAACCCCACTGCTCTAGTTGCCGCCGGTCGTGGGCGCTCTCCGCCTCGATCGAGTCCTCAGGCAGACTCTTGAGACATTCCTCCAGAGCCTTTTGATCGGACGCGGCCTGCAGCGTGGGGGTTGCGCGCGTCGGTGCGGACCGGCCATCCCAAGCAAAGGGATTGCGGAAGGCCGGGGGATCGGGCAAGCAGTCATTCTTGTAGATCGGCGGCCCGCCGGCATCGAAGGGCTGAAAGGAGATGGTCTGCTCGAAGATCAGGGGCTGCCCCGTCGGTGTGGGTGGCAGCGGCGGCATAGTCTGCACCGCTTGACGCGCCAGACGCTCCGCCGTCTCCGAGGTCGACCACAACGTCTCCAGCCGCGTCAGGCGTCCATCGGGCGCTATCTCAATGCGAAAGCGCACCAGCCCCTGGTCCACACCCTCGTAGGCTGTGCCCATCATGCTGCGCACCTGCTGTCCCCAGGTGTAGCGGTAGCGCTTGCTGTTCTTGAGCTTGTAGGCGCTGGCCAGAGCCCACTCCTGCGCCGTCGGGGCCGGTGGCGCCGCCATGAAGGCGGGCTGGCGATCTGGTGTGGAAGCGACGGCAAGGCCAGGGGCGGCAGCCAAGTTTGGCGCTTCCGCCATGGGCTCGGGGCGAGCAGCCTCCACGGGCAAAGGGGCCACTTCCAGCACCAGGATCTCGTCCTCGACGGATAGCCGCCGGGACTCGTACCGTTGCGGCTGCACGGCCATGAAGGCAAGCAGATGCAGGGCCAGGGACAGCAGAAGCGCCAGGGCCTGGCGCTGTCTAGACAAGGGCGGCCACATAGGGGGAAAAGTCATGAGTGCAAGCAGCGGAATCGGCCGTGGGGAGCAGGGGGCCCATGCGAAGGCGGCAGGCGCGTCGCTGAGGATATAGGCGCGTAGCTATCAATGTTAACGCGAGGGTTGCAGTCACTTGCTTTCCCGGCGCCAACGACGGCCACCTCCGGCATTGGTCATTGATCAGATTTCGGAAAGGCGTATCGCATCAGCGCGCCTATCGGCTTCGCCTGGTACGGATCCGCGAAGCAGACGCCCAGCAACCAGTGGCCAGGTGGCGCACATGGGTGCGCTGGTAATCTTCGGCGATCTCCTCAGCTCAGCGTTGCCAGAAACACCGTGAACCCGTGTGCTGTGCCAATTGCAGGGAGACAGACAGCTGTAGCGCCACGCCGGCCTTCTGGCTGGCCGCGGCGCTCATGGGGCTAGGGGTCTGGCTGCATCTGACCGAGCGGCACGAGCATGAGCACAGCCATGAGCCGCTGGCGCATGCACATCCCCATGAGCATGACGAGCACCATCAGCATGCCCACGATGCCGCCTGGGACGGCGCCGAGCCGCATCTGCACTGGCATAAGCACGAGGTGCTAACCCACAAGCATCCGCACTATCCGGACACCCATCACCGGCACTGAGCGGCCGGGGCGCCGGAACGCGTTATGATCGCCACACAATTTGCCGGGGACATGGCAGCCTCCCCGCCCCAAGACGCTTGCGTCCAAGGCCTGCTCTGATCTGGGGTTTGAAAGCCCCAAGAGGAGTATCCGTGGACAACAATAAAACAAGCCTGGGTGTGGATTCCGAAACGAACGTCGCCCCATCCCCCATCACTTTGGCGCAAGCCACCCGCTACTGGCTTAAGCTGGGTTTCATCAGCTTTGGCGGGCCGGCGGGGCAGATCGCCATCATGCACCACGACCTGGTGGAGAAGCATCGCTGGATCTCGGAGAAGCGTTTTCTGCACGCGCTGAACTACTGCATGGTGCTGCCCGGGCCCGAGGCCCAGCAGTTGGCCACCTACATTGGCTGGCTCATGCACCGCACCTGGGGCGGCATCATCGCGGGGGCGCTCTTCGTGCTGCCCTCGCTGTTCATCCTGATCGCGCTCTCGGCCATCTACATGGCCTGGGGCGAGACGCCGCTGGTGGCAGGCCTGTTCTACGGCATCAAGCCCGCGGTAACGGCCATCGTCGTGCAGGCGGCGCACCGCATCGGCTCGCGCACGCTCAAGAACCCCTGGCTCTGGAGCATTGCGGCGGCGGCCTTCGTGGCCATCTTTGCGCTGAATGTGCCTTTCCCGCTGATTGTGGGGGCGGCCGCCTTGATCGGTTATTTCGGCGGGCGTTACGTCCCGGACAAGTTCCGCACCGGGGGCGGGCATGGCGCCGGCAAGAGTTCCTATGGCCGGGCCATCATCGACGACGACACGCCCACACCAGCCCATGCACGTTTCCGCTGGAGCTGGCTGACCCAGGTGGCGGTGGTCGGCGGCCTGCTCTGGCTGCTGCCCATGGGCCTGCTCATGCTCGGCCTGGGTTGGCAGCACGATTACACGCAGATGGCCTGGTTCTTCACCAAGGCGGCACTGCTGACCTTCGGTGGTGCCTATGCGGTGCTGCCCTATGTCTACCAGGGCGGGGTGGGGCATTACGGCTGGCTCACGCCCGAGCAGATGATCGACGGTCTGGCCCTGGGCGAGACCACGCCGGGTCCGCTGATCATGGTGGTGGCCTTCGTGGGTTTTGTCGGCGGCTGGAGCAAGGCCCTGCTGGGGCCGGACGCGCTCTTCCTGGCCGGCGCGCTGGCCGCGGTGCTCGTGACCTGGTTCACCTTTTTACCGTCCTTCCTCTTCATCCTGGCCGGCGGGCCGCTGGTGGAGTCCACCCACGACGATCTGAAGTTCACCGCGCCGCTCACGGCCATCACGGCTGCTGTGGTGGGCGTGATCCTGAACCTGGCGCTGTTCTTCGCCTATCACGTGCTCTGGCCCCAGGGTTTCGAGGGGCGCTTTGACGTGATCTCGGCCCTGATCGCCCTGGGCGCGGCGGTGGCGCTGTTCAAGTACAAGCGCAGTGTGATGCAGGTGCTGGCTGCCTGCGCCGTGTTGGGCCTGATTTTCAAGTCACTACTTTAGGACGGGGACATGATGCTGAGAGCTTTTGACAAACGCTGGGTGCTGGTCTTACTGGCAGCCGGGATGCTCATCCCACCGGCCCTCGCACAGGACCGCAGGACCGAGCAGGCGATCAAGCACCGGCGTGCGGCCTTCACCCTGATGGCCACCTACGTGAACCGCTTGGTGCAGACGGCGGAGGGGCAGCGGCCCTTCGACGCCCGGCTCACAACCGCCGATGCCCGAGTCGTGGCCCAGTTGAGCCAGCTGCCGTGGGAAGGCTTTATCGAGGGCAGCGAACGCGGCGACACCCGGGCGCGGGAGGACATCTGGCTTGATGACGACAAGTTCAAGGCCTATGCCGCGGACCTGCAGCGGCAGTCACTGACGCTGGTCACAGTCACCGAGGCGGGTGATCTGAAGCGTTTCAAGGCCACGCTGGTCGAGATGCGCAACACCTGCTCGGCCTGCCACAAGGCGTATCGCAAGGACTGAGACAGGAGCATGGCCATGAAATGGATCACGCGTGAGCGCCCCAAGATCGACCGCATTGCCTGTCCCTGGCTGGTGGCGCGTTTCATCGACCCGCAGGCCGATTTTCTCTACGTGCCCGGCGCTGACGTGATGCGGGTGGCGCAGGAAACCGGCGCCATCCCCTACGACATCCCCGGCGTGGAACTCAGCCACGTGGGCGAGCTGTGCAGCTTCGACGCCTTCCTGCACAAATACGGGTTGAGCGACCCGGCCCTGCAGCAACTGGCGGCGATCGTGCGCGGCGCAGATACCTCGCGCCTGGACCTGACGCCGCAGTCGGCTGGCCTTTACGCGATCTCGCTGGGCCTGTCGCGTAACTTCAGCGACGACCACGAGATGCTGCGCCACGGCATGGTTTTGTACGACGCGCTTTATGCGTGGTGCCAGCAGGGCCAGGGCGAGACACACAACTGGCCACCAAAGATTTAGGCGCAGGTCTCATATCTCTGTCTGTTCGGAGATCTCTAGGGCGTCGTCGACCTCGATGCCTAGGTACCTCACGGTCGATTCCAGCTTGGAATGGCCAAGCAGCAGTTGCACTGCTCTGAGATTCTTGGTGCGGCGATAAATCAACGTCGCCTTGGTTCTTCGCACTGAGTGAGTTCCATACTCGGAACGATCGAGGCCAAGCTCATCAACCCAGTGCCCAAGAATCCTGGCGTACTGCCGGGTTCCAAGGTGTGGAGAATGGTGGAGCCTGCTGGGGAACAGAAAGTCCTCTGCATTCAGTCCAGCCTGCTTGATCCAGATTTGCAGTGCGTCGCGTGTAACTCCCGTGATCTCGAATTGGACTGGCCGTTTGGTTTTATGCTGCATTACGATAGCTCGCGTAGCTATCTGATCACCATGAGACACGTCACGGACCTTGAGTGCAACAAGGTCGCATCCGCGAAGCTTGCTGTCAATACCAAGGTTAAAGAGTGCAAGCTCCCGGACCCGACCTTGCATCTGAAGGCGTACGCGCAAAGCCCAGATATCCTTCACCTTGAAGGGCGCCTTTTGCCCGACGATCTTGCCTTTGTTCCACGGCTCATGATGCGCGATGTTGTGTGGGTTTTCCATGATGGTCTCCCATCGAGTTGAGAGTCCCAGAGCATGCACTTGTTAGGCGCCGCGATGTTGATCTCAATCAAGCTAGAAATGTGTTGTCACCCAGTACGGTTAACGCGATTAAGAGAGAAGGTAAATCTACGCTTTCGGTCCTATAGCGAAAGTTGAGTTGTCTGCGGTCAAGGTCGGCAATCGCTGCGTTGCAGTCGCTCGAATAAAGCAACCCAGGGCTCGTATCTCATTCCAAGGGGTGTGGGTCAATCTTCTCAAAGTAATGCCGCAAGGTCAGACCTTTCACGGGCTAACGGTCATTTTCTACAGGGGGAATCAACTTTAATGGAGTTGGTCTCTTCAACTTCATCCGCAACTCTCGATTCTCGTCTTCGAGTTGTCTACATCTCTCTGATATCTCAGCCAACTCGGCCTTGGCACGGTCCAGATCAGTTTCGCTGATCCGATGGCTCTCCAACAGAGCAGCATGCAGGTCTTCGTGATCTTGCAGTCGCGACTGCAAGTCGCGCCGCACACGTTTGTGGCCGACAACAGCGGCCACCTTGACCGATCTTATCCAACTCTTGATTTCCGCGACTAGGCCGCTGTAGTGCGGTTTGTGAAGGGTAACTGGATGCAGCGAGGCGCGCCTCGCAACCTCGGCCTGCGAGATCACACCTTTGTTGTGAGGATATACGCCACGATTTCCGGATATTTCTTCCTGCATCACCTTCATTGCCTCGCGCGCCCTATCATGTGAGTTCTGGATAGTCGCGTCGTGATGCGCACGCTTACTCGCGCCGATACTCTTCCGCCGCAGAAGTGAACGATCTGGTTCGCCGCGTTTAGCCACCTTCATGAAATCCCCCACTTGGAGCGCCATTCATCAATGAGTTCACGACAGAATCGCTCATCCATTTGTCGCGAAGGTCCTGAAATCTCGGAATATGTGCTCGAATCTGACCAGCCCAGAATGCTGCCGATAAGACCTCACCTTTTTCTGATTCACTCACATATGCGGCCACAGCATCGTGTATAGCACCGTCAACGTCAGCCCGGAGAAATGCCTCCTCGAGGCGGTGGTCGCAGCTGCTTTGGCACCGCGATGGCTCTGGTCGACCGGTTCCCTTGTTGCAGGGACCGGCCTGTCCTGGAACTTTGGTGCACACGACACCATGCCGAACCTGCTCCCAGGCTTGGCCCTGGAACGTCAACAATTCAGCCAGCTCGGCAATACTGTCCGCACCAAAGTCCTGCCCTCGACGAAACGAATCTCGCCGAGATGTCTCTATTGCCGTTCGGACCTTGAGAGCCGCCAATCCCCCATACCCACCCAATAGGCTCGATTGCTCTGCTGAACCGGCGATGTCGGCTTCCACCATGAGATGAATTGCCTCCTTTGCGCGCATTACTCGAAGCTCTCGCTCCACTACCTCAATCTCCGCGCGTAGCTCCTTGTCCGAGAGAATGTAGAACAAAGTCATCTCGATATTCTTATGACCAAATAGGCCCATAAGTATGGATGGTGCTTGCGTCAAGGCGAGCGCCACTAGCCGGGCCAGAGTCTTTCGGAACCGATGAGATCGGAGGTTCTGCCCGGCTGGCGCACCGTCCATATCAAGTGCACGTGCAAACGTCGCCAGTGCTCTATTTATGTCGAGGAGTGGCTTCGACGTATCGCTCTTACCTCCGGCGGCAGCTTGTGCCCAAAGATGCGTGGGCCCCGTAGTTGCCACCGTTAGACGATTCTCACGAGGAAGCATGCGGCCGATCTTCTCGATCAACGTGACCAATTCCACCTGTTGCTTATAGGCGTGAACCGCGACGTCAGGCAGATGCCAGTCTCTCACTCGCCCAGCGACATCATCTTCCAGCTTGAATGTTCTTCCGCGCACCAACGCGCCGTCGTGTCCGCGAAGCACCGGTCTCCCATCCACATCGAGTCGTAGGGCATTGCGTGTGAGATCCAGAGTCTCGGACTGTCTCGCCCCCATGCTCATTGCCAAGACAAAGTAGTGCGCCATCTGCACGACCCCAAGTAGCGCAACAATGTCTCTGGTCCCCCTTGGCGGCCACACCGACGCTTCCTCATCTGGAGTAGATGGATTCCTCTTATGCACAGGCATGTTGTTGGCCGCCTTTGGCAGGATCAATTGGAAAGGCGGCGCCTCAAATGCCTCGCCGTTGCGGTCTATCCATCTATACGTCTTAAGTATCGACTGAACGCCCTTGTATCTCAGATTTCGGATGGAGTCAGGTGCCATCCCCGAACTACCACTCTCATTCCAGAGGTGGGCAATCGATTCACCGATCTTCTTCAAGTTTGGATAAAGATCATTTATTAGCCAGAGGCTCCGGCTACCCATCTGGGCAACGTATTCATCAGGCAATGGAAGATGTGAATCAATTTCCAAAGGCGCAGGGTTGAACTGTCTCTCGCCGGTCATTGCCTTTGATTTCGCCTGGACTCGCAGTTGAGGGACGTCCCCCCACAGCCCCATCGCATGAAGCCGCTCCATTCGCCTGCACTCACCAAGTGCAGCGCGTCGTGCCGCATCGCTCATTCCTGCCATGTCGTCAAACTCGAGCGTTTCAAGAAGCAATGGCTCAGCTACATTTGGATCTATGAAACTGGCATCTGATTCACTAGCTACATTCTCAAAGCGACTTCGTACTGCCACCGCAAACAACGGTGGAAGGTTCGCGTATGCGAGCCGCAGGACAGTACTAACATCAAGTGGCCTCAAGGATCCACGCTTCATCCCAACCGGCCCCACACGCAGGAGTAAAAGGTAGCGAGATAACACAAGGACTGCGAGGTCCAGTATCTGCGCCAGCTTCTGAGCATCTCCCAAACTGGGTTCGCCTGCTGTCACGCGGCGCCTCAATTCCTCTGGCAGGCAATCGACGATACGCCGGCGCAGATCTATCTCTGCGCCATTTATTGCTCGTCGTTTGAACGACGCGACCAGCCAGTGCTGAGGCGTCGCCCAGAACCCAAGTTTTTCACCGTTCAAAAGGATCGCTTGGACCTTGACGATGGAATCTGCTGGCAGGTGCTGAATATCCGAAACTTCGACTGTGCCCAGCGCGGCAAATCGTGCCGCATCAACTTCCAAGTCACTAGCACCACAGAATCCGAGGCTCCCGGCAGGATGGATTGACACATCACTTATTTCTTTGCTTCTTCGCACCTAACCCCCAACGTTACCTAAGCCAATGCCGTCGAACACAATGCCGCGATACTCACCGCTCTCAATTCGATTCGTCCAGCTCAATACCGACTTCCTGACTTCGTCTTCATCAAACGCCAAGAGGACGAGCTCTAGGTTCTTGAGCTCCTCGTCCAGGCTCGCCACGTTGAGCGTCGTTCTCGCACTCATCTGCGATTTCAGATGACGAAGCTCCACCAATCGCTTGCATAGACCCTGCATGCTCTCCGGCATGATGACTGCATGCTCGACACACAATGTGCATCGTTGAACGTGACACATCGACTTTCCGTCCGCGATAAAGTTTGGGTCAATGTGTTTTGGAGGATTGAAGGGATCGCGACATCCTGTCCCCAAGCGGGTCATCATCACATTTCGATAGGAATTGAGGCGATTTCGTTGATCGACCGTTAAGGAGCCATCTCGAGACCATTTCGCCAGCACTGTCGGATCCACAGCTGACCGGACTTCGATTTCGCTCCAAAGCGCTTGACTGAAGGTTCCGAAAAGTTTTTGATGCTCGGCCTTTAGCAACGTAGTCCGAAGATAGGTTGAAGTCGATTCAATGCTTCGATGGGAAAGCGCCTTATACACCGCAAGTATCGAACCTCCACTTGCTTGATAGATGTCGTAAGCGAATCCGTCTCGGAAATCACTGGCGGTGATATGGCTTACTTGCTGATCAGGAGGTAGGTTCGAGTTGATCTCTCTCACCAGAACCTGCAGATACGATCCCTTTGCCGCGTTCGAAGACGTTCCGTAGTTTGTATCTGTTAGCCGTGCGACTAGGTCCCCACCACTGGCTGTCGACGCGTAGATCCAGGGAGATCGAACCGCACTCTCAAGTTCCATTATTCGGCGATCGAGACTGGCGACTTGCAGAGCAAGACCGTCTGCGAGAGACTTCTCCCGGTCCTTTTTACATTTCGCAAGGTCATCCTGCAGTTGCGTCCTAAGCGGTGCAGTCTTCTCTTGCAGCTTCTGCAGTACCGACCCTGCGCTGCCCTGTGATTTGAACAGGCCCTCGTGTATCTGTTCGGCACCTCCAGCTCGATCTTTCGTTCCACGCAATACGTATCGGCGATCGTCCATCGGATGAGTCTCGATGAACTTGGTGTTCACATCAAGGCTGAGTAGTACTGCAGGATTCCATCCTGTTCTTGCAAGACAAAGGTGAAATGCAACTCGGATATCGTCGCCATTTGGATAGAAGCCGGCAAGCATCTCACGAACGCTAAATCCCTTAAAGCTAAACGCTGACGATGTCATCCCCTGATACAGCATGTCGCCACTAGGCCTCGCACGTCCCGTCTTCTCTGCAACCTCCAAAAAATGCTGGTAGTTCATGCGCAAGCGCGTGTCTTCGGCGCTAAGCTTTCGGGGCATTCTGTCCGTGTGATCACTTGAATCTGGATTGCTAGTGGCACTATTCGAAACGCCCACTAACAATTGCTCCGTGCGCTCCCACCGATCTAAAACTTTGAACCAACGCTGCTTGATCGTTCTTCGAATCAGATCAAAGTGCGTCTTCGGTGCAAGGTGTCGAGTTGGCTCTTTCTTCTCTGGCAGTTTCCAGTAGAGCGATTTTTGACCCAGCGCATTGCGCGTCTGATTTACGATCGCCAAAAACATCGCGACATGTTTCCGCGCCAGGCCTCTATCTGCGGCCGCTTGCCGATGTATTTCCGTTAGCTGAAGAACGGAGGTGATTCGCTGCCGATCGCCCACACGCGACTCGATTTGGTCAAGCAGTCGCCACCATGCCGTCAGAGCTTCTATGTAGCGTTTTGTGGTTTTTTCTGCGGCAGGCGACATCCTGTCTACGAGCGCCGGAGTGAGCTCACGAATTAGTTCAGGCCGACCTTGATATGCCCCCAACCATTTGTTGACACCTGAACCATAGGCTCTTTCCCGCCCGACGTCAAAGCACGTCAGATCGACGAAACATGGCTTTGTTGGATGTCGTGTTCGGAACCGAAGGCCGTTCTCCTGCTCACCGTCGTCGGCTCGAACAAGCTCTAGTTTCGTCGATTGAGGTTCTGAAAGACGATTCTTTGTATTCCTCGCGCCGCGTAGTCTCATACGAAGTCTAATGAAGTTGCTTAAATGCGCGTAGGTGGTCTGATCGTCAAGTCATCGTCGTCATACAGAGTGATTGGGATCGAGAGCATTTCCATGACCCAACGGAGATACAGCATCGTGGTTTCCCTACTTGCGTGTCCGAGTTGAGGCTGGATCTGTAGACGAATGATGCTTAGAGCCGAGTTTTCGATGAGCGCGGCGGCAGTTTCATTGCTGGTGTAGACGATGTTTTCGTATCGCTTTAACTCACGCCACAAGATGGAGCACGCCCACCAATGCCTGCCGGTGTGCGGAGACCACTGTTCGGTGCCGCCTCGATGGCTATCGATCGAAAATGGTGAAGAAGCTGCGGCCCATGCCTTGCCAAACATATCACCCATGAATCTTTCGCCATCGGATTCACGAAGAAAGAGATGAACTGCGCGTTTGGCCTTGGCGCTCCTTGCGGCCTGACCATGTTGGCCTTTCATTCGAATACCAAATGCTTTCGCACGATGGCCACTCCGATACTCGTGCCAGAGCTTCGCCAGGGAAAGCGGAATCAGAATGTCGCGCTCTGGACCTATCTTATCGCCGTGGTCCTCGCCAAACTGAGGTCCCTTTGTTCCGTACTTGATTGTGACGCGGACGTTGCGCAACCGCTCAGGCGCTTGTGGGTTCACCACGCTCCAACTAGAAGGATCCAAAGGAAGTGTATTTATACGTAAACAGACAACTTCCTCTCGCCGCATGGCTGTTAGGAGCACCGTGTAGCACATCAACCAGACCGTATATCCCTTGTCTGAATTTACTCGCTCCAACCATCGATCCAGTTGATCGTCACTCGGCATTGATATCGAGCGCCCCTTGCTACGAACAGCACCTCGGCGGACTTTCACTTCTTTGATCTTAGTGCCGTATCCACCTATAGCTGAATCCAATCGAATCTTCGCTGTTGTATAGGGCACGTCAAAGGAGACGCCTCGCCTCCCCGTGTGAACCATCCAACTAAGAAAGTTGCATGCTTCATTTACTCGAACTGTCACGGTGCTGGGTTTTAGGCCATTTCCCGCTTGTGACCAAATGCCTTTCAGCATTTCTGTTTGATATTGCCCTGCGATATGGACTGAGTAGTCGCAGGTAGTCAGGTCTATTCCCCGTACTTCCGCCCATTCAAGGAAGTTGGCCAACCAAGCCGCATAGTTGTCCATCGACTTTTTTGTTGGTATTCGTCCGCCGAATAGCGGCTCTTGATCAGCACCGATCCGACGACCTAGTCCTCGGTCAATCAAGTAGGCGTTGCCATCCCTGTGATAGCCCGGTCGAGAGTCGATGATGAACGGAAGGTGCGCCAGCGCCGGGTACCTATGGGCAAACTTTCCGTCTTTTGCTGAGTAGTGGACTGAGTAGCTTCTGGCGTCCATTGGTTAATGAATATTCACTTTCAAGAGGGTTCATATTACAAGAATTCATTGACACATTCTGATACTTGTTTAATGAATACTTGACGCGCCTATAACCACCAGGTAGCCGCTGTGGCGGTTGGCCACCTCGGGCTTGCAGGGCTCGACCGATTTCGCGCCGATCTGGCGCGCCAGATTCTTGGTGGACACCTTGCGGTTACCGTGCATCAGCACCACCAGGGGCCTGGCGTCCTGGTCCTGCATGATCAGCGTCTTGACCACGGCATACGGGTCCCAGCCCAGCACCTCGGCGCTGTGCTGGGCGCCCCCATGCTCCAGGTATTCGTAAGGGTGCTCGCTGTAGTCCACCCGGTGCGCCTTGAGCAACTGGGTGGCCGGTGTTTCGGAAACGTGGTCTTTCTTGGCCATGGCCGAATTTTCCCTCAGAGCACGACAGCTGTAGTGCCACAATCGCGGCCCATGAACACCCCGCAAGACGGCACCTCCCTGCGCCACAGCCACGCCGAAGACGCCCTGGCCCTGCTCTCAGGTACGGCGCTGATCGCCCTGGCCGTGGCCCTGTTCCAGCACGCGCAGCTGCTCAGCGGCGGCACCGCGGGCATCGCCTTCTTGCTGCACTACGGCATGGGCTGGGGCTTCGGGCCGGTGTTCTTCGTGCTCAACCTGCCCTTCTACGTGCTGGCCTGGCGCCGCATGGACCGCGCCTTCCTGTTCAAGACCATGATCGCCGTGGCCCTGCTGTCGGTCCTGACCGAAGTCATGCCCCATCTCATCGTCTTCGAGCAGGTGCGTCCGCTGTACGCGGCGCTGGTGGGCGGGGTGCTGCTGGGCGTGGGCTTTCTCATCCTCTTTCGCCACCGCGCGAGTCTGGGTGGCGTGGGCATCCTGGCCTTCTGGCTGCAGGAGACGCGTGGCTGGCGTGCCGGCCATGTGCAGATGGCGGTGGACGGCGCCATCCTGCTGCTGGCGCTGGCCACTGCACCCCTGCTACAGGTCGCCCTGTCCGTCGTTGGCGCCGTGGTGCTGAACCTGACCCTGGCCATCAACCACCGCGCCGGGCGTTATATTGCCAACTGAACACCCCAGGAGCTCTGCATGAACGCCGTCACCGACTCCGCCGCTACCCTGATCCGCGCCCCGCTCGAAGCCACGCTCAAGAAGCAGCGCGCCGCCTACTTCGCCAACCCGGTCCCCGACTACGAGGCCCGCTGCGCCGACCTGCGCAAGCTCGAGCGCTTCGTGCGCGAGCACCAGGACGCCATCTGCGACGCGATCAGCGCCGACTACGGCAACCGCTCGCGCCATGAGACCCTGCTGACCGAGGTCATGCCCGTGCTCAAGAGCATCCACCACACGCTCAAGCACCTCAGGCGCTGGATGAAGCCGCAGCGCCGCAGCGTGGATCGTCTGACCTTCGGCCTGGCCAGCAACCGCGTGATCCCCCAGCCCCTGGGCGTGGTCGGCGTGATCGTGCCCTGGAACTTCCCGCTCAACCTCAGCCTGGTGCCGCTGGCCGCCATCTTTGCCGCCGGCAACCGCGCCATGGTCAAGATGAGCGAGAACTCGCGCCATCTGGCCCGGCTGCTGATGAAGGAGATGCCCGACTATTTCCCCGAGGACAAGCTACAGTTCTTCGACGAGACCGGCGGCGTGGGCATCGAGTTTTCCAAGCTGCCCTTCGACCACCTGCTGTTCACGGGCTCGGGCCAGACGGGCAAGGCAGTGATGGCTGCGGCCGCAAGCAACCTCTGCCCGGTGACGCTGGAGCTCGGCGGCAAGTCACCGGCCATCCTCTGCGAGGATTTCCCGCTGCGCACGGCCGCCGAGCGCCTGCTCTACGTGAAGTACCTCAATGCCGGCCAGATCTGCACCACGGTCGACCACGTCTATGTGCCCCAGCGCCGCGTCAAGGAATTCGTCAAGCTCGCGCAGGAGATCGTCCCCAGGCGCTACCCCAGGCTGGACACGCCGGACTACACGGCCATCATCGACGAGATCGCCTACGCCCGCCTGCTGCATGCGCTGGACGAGGCCAAGCAGCGCGGCGCCCAGGTGATCCCGCTGATCCCCGGCAAACCCTTCGACGCCAAGCTGCGCAAGATCGCACCGCACCTCGTGCTGGACGCGCCGGCCGACTGCCTGCTGATGCAGCGAGAGATCTTCGGCCCCATCCTGCCCGTGATCGCCTACGAAGATCTGGAAGACGATGTGATCAAGCCCATCAATGCCGGGCCACGCCCGCTGGCGCTCTACCCCTTCACCAACGACCGGGCCGTGCAGCAGGAGCTGCTCACGCGCGTGATGTCGGGTGGCGTTTCCATCAACGACGCGCTCTTCCATGTGGGCCAGGAAGATCTGCCCTTCGGCGGCGTGGGCGCCTCGGGCATGGGCCATTACCATGGCCACGAGGGCTTCCTCACCTTCTCCAAGCTGCGCCCGGTGTTCACGCAGTCGCGCTTCTCCAGCGCCAAGCTGCTCGCGCCGCCTTACGGCCCCCTCACGGACAAGCTGCTCAAGTTCCTGCTGAAGTAGACAGGAACTTTCGACTTAAACCGCCGGGTCGCGCATCTCCTTGCGGATTGCGTCGATGGCCTTGAGCACTTCCGGGCTCAGCGTCGTGCCCCAGGCGTCCAGATCCTCATCGAGCTGGGCCACCGAAGTCACGCCGATGATGGTGCTGGCCACCTGCCACTTGGTGTAGCAGAAGGCCAGGGCCATCTGCGCGGGCGCGAGCCCGTGCTCGCGCGCCAGTGCGTTGTAGCGGCGTGCCGCCTCCAGGGCCTCGGCGCGGCCCCAGCGCTGCTTGCGTACGCTCTCGAACCTGGCAATGCGCCCATCCTTGGGTGCATCGGCACCGAGGAAGCCGCTGGCGTCGTACTTGCCCGTGAGCAGGCCGAAACCCAGCGGCGAGTAGGCCAGCAGCGACACGCCCAGGCGGTACAGCGTCTCGTCCAGCCCGTTCTCCACCGTGCGGTTCACGAGGCAATAGGGGTTCTGCGTCGTCGCCACACGCGGCAGGCCATGCTGCTCGGCCAGGCGCACGAACTCGTGCACACCATAGGGCGACTCGTTGGACAGGCCGATGGCCCGCACCTTGCCGGCCTTCACGAGCTGGCCCATGGCCTCGAGCTGCTCATGGATGGAAGAGACCGTCTGGTCGTCCTTGGCCGGATCGAAATACATCTGGCCGAACATGGGCACATGGCGGACCGGCCAATGGATCTGGTAGAGGTCGATCACCTCGGTCTTGAGGCGCTGCAAGCTCCCATCGCAGGCGGCGATGATGTCGGCTCCCGTGAGATTGGCGCTGCCACCCCGCACCCAGTCCATGCCGCGCGAGGGGCCAGCCACCTTGGTCGCCAGCTGCATCCTCTGGCGCGCGCCCGGGCGGCTGGCGTACCAGTTGCCGATGATCTTCTCGGTCGCGTTGTAGGTCTCGGGCCGGGTGGGCACGGCGTAGATCTCGGCCGTGTCCAGGAAGTTGATGCCGCGCTCCAGCGCGCGGTCGAGGATGCGATGGGCCGTGGCCTCGTCGACCTGCTCGCCGAAGGTCATGGTGCCCAGGCAGATGGGGGTGACGTGCAGATCGCTCTGTCCCAGTCGGACGTTGTTCATCGTGTGTCTTTGCAAACAGGAAAGCGGCGAGTTTACGCAGCGGGCAATACCCCCGCCCGGCGCGCGCGTTCCTCCTCCCGCAGACGCAGCACGCGGCGCTGCACCTTGCCCGTCGTCGTCATGGGCAGGGCCTCGATGAACTCGATTTCCTTGGGGTACTCATAGGGCGCGAGCTTGCCGCGCACATGGTGCTGCAGCTCGGCCACCAGCGCGCTGCCGTCTCCCAGGGTCGCACGCGCCTCGGGCGTCAGCACCACATAGGCCTTGACCAGGGCGCCACGCTCGGCGTCAGGCTTGGGCACCACGGCGGCGTTGGCCACGGCCGGATGCTTGATCAAGCAGTTCTCGATCTCGCCCGGGCCGATGCGGTAGCCCGCGGCCTTGAACATGTCATCCGCACGGCCCTGGTACCAGAGGTAGCCGTCGGCATCACGCGTGGCCAGGTCGCCCGTGCGGCACCAGTCGCCCGTGTACTTGACCCGCGTGCCGGCCTCGTTCTTCCAGTAGCCGAGGAAGAAGATCGGGTCAGGCTGGCCTTGCACGTCCAGCCGGTGGATGGCCACCTCGCCCACGGTATCAGCCGGGCACTCGCGGCCTGCCTCGTCGATCACCGCCACCCGGTGGCCGGGGTAGCCCTTGCCCATGCTGCCAGGCTTGGGGGGCCAGAAGATGGAGCAGTTGCCGACGATGTAGTTGACCTCGGTCTGGCCGAACATCTCGTTGACGGTCACGCCCAGTTGCTGCTGGCAGTAGGCGAAGACGGCGTCGCCCACCGCCTCGCCCGCGCTCATGATGGCCTGCAGCTTGAGCTTGAAGAACTTGCGAGGCTGCGGGTAGGCCTTCATCATCGCCTTGAGTGCCGTCGGGAAGAGAAAGGTGTGCGTGACCTCGTACTTTTGCAGCAGCTCGAAGGCCGTCTGCGCACTGAAGCGCCCGTTCCAGGCCACGATGGGCCGGCCGAAATAGAGGCTGGGCAGCAAGGCGTCCATCAGTCCGCCGGTCCAGCTCCAGTCGGCCGGAGACCAGAAGACGCTGGGCGTCCTGGGCTCCGGCAGGTCCGGCAAAGGTCCGGTGGCCCGGGGATCGAAGCCGAACCAGTTCTGGCTGCAGATGAAGCCCGTGAGGTTGCCGATCAGCGCGCGATGCGGGATCAGCGCGCCTTTGGGGTTGCCCGTGGTGCCGCTGGTGTAGATCAGCACGGCCGGGTCGTCGGCCGCTGTACCCACCGGCGTGTATTGCGGTGGCTGTCCGGCGGTGATCGCTCCATAGTCCAGGTCAGCCATCTGGGCTGCGCCGCCACCAGCGTCGCCACGGCTGCTGTCACCGACACCGATCACATGGCGCAAGGCCTCGCAGCTGCCACGGATGCTCTGCACGGCCACGATGGACGCGTCGTCGCAGATCAGCACGGCCGTGGCGCTGTCGTTCAGGCGGAATTCCAGCGCCTCGGGGCCGAAGAGCGTGGACAGCGGCATGGCCACCGCACCCATCTGCAGCACGGCCATATAGGCCACGGCCGTCTCGAAGCGCTGCGGCAGCACGATGGCCACGAAGTCACCACGCTTCACGCCCAGTCCCGCCAGGGCATGCGAGAGGCGGTTGGCCTGCTGCTGCAGTTCGGCATAGCTGTGGGCGCGCGCCTGCTGGCCCGGTCCGTCGGCCAGCACGGCGATGCGCTGCCCGGCATCGGGTGCCCGGGCCCAGCGCCGGCTGCAGGCCTCGGCGATGTTGAACTGCGTCGGCACGGCCCAGCGGAATCCGCGGTGCAGGGTGTCGTACATGTCCCGATTCTGACTACGCACCATGGCCTGTCTCCTTATGATCGAGCCTTACGATGAACCAAATGTACCAAGCCCGCCGTCCCGCCCAAAGTGAATTTGCGCCCGTCCGCAATCTGAAGTACCACGTGCTGCGCTGGGGTGCAGCCGGATCCGATCTGCCCCCGCTGGTGCTCATGCACGGCTGGATGGACGTGGCCGCCTCCTACCAGTTCGTCGTCGACGCCTTCAGCCCGGCTTTCTACGCGGGCCGCACCATCCTCGCGGCCGACTGGCGGGGCTTCGGGCTCACGGAGTGCCCGGGGCATGACAACTACTGGTTCCCCGACTATCTGGCCGACCTGGATTTCCTGCTCGATCACTACGTCGGCAACCGCCCCATCGACCTCGTGGGCCACAGCATGGGCGGCAATGTGGTCATGCTCTACGCCGGGGTGCGGCCGCAGCGCATCCGCCGCCTCGTCAACCTCGAGGGCTTCGGCATGCCGGCCACCCGCTCTGACAAAGCCCCCAAACGCTACGCCCAGTGGATGGACGAGCTCAAGAGCCTGCACCGCGGCGAACTGGCCCTCAAAAGCTATGCCGATGCCGACGGTGTGGCGCGCCGTCTGATGAAGACCAACCCGCGCCTGCCCGAGGACAAGGCCCGGTGGCTGGCCCGGCAATGGGCCCGGCCCAATGCCCAGGGGCAGTGGGAGATCCTGGGCGATGCGGCGCACAAGATCGTCAATGCCCAGCTCTACCGCGTCGACGAGGTGCTGGCCGCGTTTGCCGCCATCACCGCCCCCGTGCTGTCGGTGGAGGCCAGCGAGAACCAGATGGAGCAGTGGTGGCAGGGCAAGTACACCCTGGCCGAGTTCCATGAACGCCTCAGACGCGTGCCCCAGCTGCAGCAGGCCACGATCCAGGATGCCGGTCACATGCTGCACCACGACCAGCCCGAGCAGCTGGCTGCCCTGATCGAAAACTTCCTGGCCTGAGCCTCCTGCCCGCACAGAGCGGCGGGAGGACCGCCAGAACCTAAAATACGGGGTTTCGGGCCTGGAACGCTGCCGCCGGCAGCCCGCCCCGCACCGCACACAGACAGGACTCCCCCATGATGGACGCAGAACAGATGAACGCCATTGGTTCCAAGCTCGCCGACCTGAGCCAGCGCACGGTCGAGCTCCGGAGGTATCTTTGACTACGATGCCAAGGCGGAACGGCTGAGGACGGTCAACGCATCGCTCGAAGACCCCACGGTCTGGAACGATCCGAAGAAGGCCCAGGAACTCGGCAAGGAGAAGAAGTCGCTCGACGACGTGGTGGTCACGCTCGACGAGCTCAGCAGCGAGCTGGCCGATAACTCCGAGCTGTTCGAGATGAGCCGCGAGGAAGGCGACGAGGCGGGCCTGCGGACCATCGAGGCCGAGACGGCCAAGCTCTCCGGCATCGTGGAGAAGCTCGAGTTCCGCCGCATGTTCAACCAGCCGGCCGACCCGAGCAACTGCTTCCTCGACATCCAGGCCGGCGCCGGTGGCACCGAGGCCTGCGACTGGGCCAGCATGCTGCTGCGCCAGTACCTCAAGTACGCCGAGCGCAAGGGCTTCAAGTCCACGGTGGAAGACGAGACCCCGGGCGACACCGCGGGCATCAAGAGCGCCACCATCAAGCTCGAGGGCGACTACGCCTACGGCCTGCTGCGCACCGAGACCGGCGTGCACCGCCTGGTGCGCAAGAGCCCCTTCGACAGCTCGGGCGGACGCC
Source organism: Curvibacter sp. (assembly GCA_003500955.1). Classification (GTDB taxonomy): domain Bacteria; phylum Pseudomonadota; class Gammaproteobacteria; order Burkholderiales; family Burkholderiaceae_C; genus Hylemonella. The sequence continues at coordinate 25,132 of DNQP01000067.1, forward strand.
ACACTTCCTTCGCCTCGGTCTTCGTCTACCCGGAGATCGACGACTCGATCGAGATCGACATCAACCCGGCCGATGTGCGCACCGACACCTACCGGGCCAGCGGCGCCGGCGGCCAGCACATCAACAAGACGGACTCGGCCGTGCGCATCACGCACATCCCCACCGGCATCGTGGCCGAATGCCAGGACGACCGCAGCCAGCACCGCAACAAGGCCAAGGCCCTGCAGGTGCTCTCGGCCCGCATCCAGGAAAAGGAGCGCAGCGAGCGCGCTGCCAAGGACGCGGCCCTGCGCAAAGGGCTCATCGGCAGCGGCGACCGCAGCGACCGCATCCGCACCTACAACTTCCCGCAGGGGCGGCTCACCGACCACCGCATCAACCTCACGCTCTACAAGCTCGACCGCATCATGGAAGGCGAGCTCGACGAGGTGGTGGCCGCCCTGCGCCAGGCGCGCGAGGCCGAGCAGCTGGCAGAGTTGGAAGTGGGCAACAGCTGAGCCCCGAATCCCCCTGAATGGGTCGCGGCGCCCTAGAATGCAGCTACATTTTCCGTAGCACACACGTCGTCGGGACCCTCATGCAGATCCAGCAAGCCCTGAATGCGGCCTGCTCCGCCCTCGGGCTGGAGCGGCTCGATGCGCAGTTGCTGCTGCTGCATGCCCTGGGCCGACCGCAGCAAGACCGCGCCTGGCTGGTCGCGCACGACAGCGATGCGCTCGACGCCGACACGGAAATGCGCTACATCCACCTCACGCGCCGCCGCGCCGCCGGCACGCCCCTGGCCTACCTCACGGGCCAGCGCGAGTTCTACGGCCTCACGCTGCAGGTGGACGCCCGCGTGCTCGACCCGCGGCCCGACACCGAAACCCTGGTGGACTGGGCGCTCGAGCATTTGTCCCCGCAGGGCTCGGTGCTGGACCTGGGCACGGGCAGCGGCGCCATCGCGCTCGCGCTCAAGAGCCAGCGGCCCGAGGCGTTGGTGGGCGCGGTGGACGCCAGCGACGAGGCCCTGGCCGTGGCCAGGGCGAATGCCGAGCGCCTGCAGCTGCCCGTGCACTTCGTGCAGGGCCATTGGCTCAGCGGTGTGCGCGGCCCTTTCGACCTCATCGTCTCCAACCCGCCCTACATCGCGGAAGACGACCCGCATCTGGAGCAGCTGGGCCACGAGCCGCGCATGGCCCTCACCGCGGGTGTCGACGGCCTGGACGCCCTCCGCACCATCATTGCTCAGGCCCCAGCCCATCTGCAGCCCGGCGGCTGGCTGCTGCTCGAGCACGGGTGGCAACAGGCCCAAGCCGTGCGCGATCTGCTCACGCAAGCGGGCTTTGCGCAGGTGCAGTCGCGCCGCGACCTCGCGGGTATTGAGCGCTGCAGCGGCGGGCAGTGGCCCGGCTGAGGCTGCCTGCGCTCGCGCTCAGTCGGCCACCTTCAGTCCCTGCAAGCCCGCAGCATCGAACGCGCGCCGCAGCACCCCGTTGGTCTTGGCCTGTTCCACAAAAGCCGTGAGGCAAGCGAGCGCCTGGGGCCGCCCCTGAGGAATCGCGAGCGCCACGCCTGTCACCTGAAACGACCCGGCCAGGATGCGTGAGCCCGGCATCTCCTGCTGCAGCGGCGGCAGTGCGTCGTGCGTGAGCGCAAAGGCCTGGGCCTGGCCCGCGCGGAGCAGGGCCAGGGCTTGGTCGATGGAGGGTGCCTCGCAGACCTTGGCATGGCGCAGGCTGCGTGCTGCAGCTCGCGCAGTGGTCGAGCCGGCGATCCCCACCACCGTGATGTCTGCCCGATCCACCTCGGCCAGGGTCGCGATGCCCGTGCCAGGCGCCGCCAGAAAGGTGCTTTCGATCACGAAGTAAGGCGGGCTGAAATCCAGGCGCTTGCGGCGCTCGTCGTCGGCCGGCATGAAGCCCAGGTCGATCGCGCCGCTCAGGCAGCGTTCAGTCAGTTCCCCTGTGGTGGCTGCGGCGCTGATCTCCAGCGGCACGCCGAGCTCCTGCGCCAGCACGCGGCCCAGATCGATGGGCACACCGCGGTAGCCGCCCTCATCCGCCCGGGCCACGAACAGGGGCGTGGGCCTGGGTGCATAGGCCACGCCGATGCGCAGCGTGCCGGTGGGCGTCAGCTGCTCGGCAAGTTGCGAGTCTTTGTGCATGACTGCAGTCTACTCGTCAGGGTCCAGACCGCCTCAGCGGAAATCCCGGCTCGCCGTCATCAGCCCGCCCAGCAGCGGCGTCAGGTCCTGCAGATGCCCGGCGATCAGGTGGCAGACCGTGCCCTGGCGCTGCCAGGTGCCGTGCACGGCCAGCAGGCGCGCGCGCAGCAGGGTGGCGCGCTGGCGGTCGCGCAAGTCCTTCCAGACGATGACCTGCACCGTGCCCGTCTCGTCCTCCAGCGTCACGAAGACCACGCCCTTGGCCGTGCCCGGCTGCTGGCGCGTGAGCACCAGGCCACAGGCCCGCACCAGGCGGCCGTCGGGCAGACCCTGCAGTTCGTGCGCGGTCTGCAGGCGCTGCGCACGCAGCTGCTCGCGCAGCAGCGCCAGCGGATGGCGGCGCAGCGTGAGGCCCGTGGCCGCGTAGTCGAAGACCACCTCCTCACCCTCGGGCGCGGGCGGCAGCTCAAGTGCCTCCTCTTCCACGGACGCCGCGCGCAGCAGCGCGGGCGCGGCGTAAAGGGCGGCAGCGTCCCAGACCTGCTGGCGACGGTGGCCGCTGAGGCTCAGCAGCGCGTCCGCACTGGCCAGGGCCTTGAGCTCCTTGGCATCGAGCGCAGCGCGCAGCGCCAGGTCTTGGGTGCTGGTGTAGGGCTGGTCCGCGCGTGCGGCCACGATGCGCTGCACGCTGGCCTCGCCCAGGCCGGTCACGAGGCGCAGGCCCAGGCGAACGGCAGCTTGATCGCCTTCCCCAGGCTCCAGCGTGCAGTCCCAGTCGCTGTGCAACACATCGGGCGGCCGCACCTCCACGCCGTGGCGCTGCGCGTCCTGCACCAGCTGGGCCGGGCCGTAGAAACCCATGGGCAGGGAGTTGAGCAGGCCGGCCAGAAAGCAGGCCGGCTCGTGGCATTTGAGCCAGGCACTCGCATAGACCAGCAGCGCAAAGCTGGCAGCGTGGCTCTCGGGGAAGCCGTATTCGCCAAAGCCTTCGATCTGCCGGAAGATGGCCTCGGCAAACTCACGCGCGTAGCCGCGCGCCGTCATGCCCTCCACCACCCGCTGGTGGAATTTGTCCACCCCGCCCTTGCGCCGCCAGGCCGCCATGGCGCGGCGCAGCTGATCGGCCTCGCCCGGCGTGAAGCCCGCCGCGAGGATGGCGATCTGCATCACCTGCTCCTGGAAGATGGGCACGCCCAGCGTGCGCGCCAGCGCGGGGCGCAGCGCTTCATTCGGCAGCGTGAAAGGCTCGCCGCGGCGCTGGGCCTCGCGCTGCGCCAGGAAGGGGTGCACCATGCCGCCCTGGATGGGCCCGGGCCGCACGATGGCCACCTCGATCACCAGGTCGTAGAAGCAACGCGGCTGCAGGCGCGGCAGCATGCTCATCTGCGCCCGGCTCTCCACCTGGAACACGCCCACCGTGTCGGCACGGCACAGCATCTCGTAGGTGGCCGGGTCCTCCGCAGGGATGTCCTGCAAGCGGAACGCGTGCCCGCGCCACCTGCCCACGAAGTCCAGCGTGCGGCGGATGGCGCTGAGCATGCCCAGGGCCAGCACGTCCACCTTGAGCAGGCCCAGCGCGTCGATGTCGTCCTTGTCCCACTCGATGGTGGTGCGCCCCGCCATGGCCGCCGGCACCACAGGCACGGTGGAGGTGAGCCGGTCGCCCGTGAGCACAAAGCCGCCGCTGTGCTGCGAGAGGTGGCGCGGAAAACGCAGCAGCGTGCGCGTGAGCTCGATCAGCAGGCGGACCTGCCGGCTCTCCGCGTCCAGCCCCAGCTCCTGCAGGCGCGCCAGGTCCACCGCGCCGCCGTCCCACCACTGGTGCGCCTTGGCCAGCGCGTCCAGCACCGCCTCGTCCATGCCCAGCGCCTTGCCCACGTCGCGGATCGCCCCGCGCGCGTGGTAGGTGTGCACGGCCGCGGTGAGCGCGGCGCGCTCGCGCCCATACTTGGCGTAGAGGTACTGGATGACCTCCTCGCGCCGCTGGTGCTCGAAGTCCACATCGATGTCCGGCGGCTCGTTGCGCTCGCGGCTGATGAAACGCTCGAACAGCACGCTGGCGCGCGCCGGGTCCACCTCGGTGATGCCAAGGCAGTAGCACACCGCCGAGTTGGCCGCCGAGCCGCGGCCCTGGCACAGGATGTCCTGGCTGCGCGCAAAGCGCACCAGGTCGTAGACGGTGAGGAAATATTTCTCGTAGCCCAGCTCGGCAATGAGGCAGAGTTCGTATTCCAGCTGCTGCTGCACAGCGGCCGGCACGCCCTGCGGGTAGCGCCGGCCCGCACCTTCCCAGGTGCTGCGGCGCAGGTAGGTGCTGGGCGTCTCGCCAGCGGGCACCACTTCCTGCGGGTACTCGTACTTCAACTCGTCCAGACTGAAGGTGCAGAGCTGCGCCACGCGCACCGTCTCGGCCAAGAGTTCTTCGGGGTACAGGGCCGCCAGGCGCAGACGCGAACGCAAGTGCGCCTCGGCATTGGGCTGTAGCGCATAGCCGCACTCGGCCACCGGCTGGCCGAGCTGGATGGCCGTCATCACATCCTGCAGCGGCTTGCGCGAGCGGGCGTGCATGTGCACGTCGCCCGCCGCCACCAGCGGCAGCTGCA
>DNQP01000235.1 GCA_003500955.1 Curvibacter sp.
TGGTGGTCTTGCCGTGGGTGCCGGCGATCGCGATGCCCTGCTTGAGGCGCATGAGCTCGGCCAGCATCACGGCGCGCGGCACCACGGGGATCTTCTTCTCGCGCGCGGCCAGCACCTCGGGGTTGTCGGGCTTGACGGCGGTGGACGTGACCACGGCGTCGGCGCCGGCAATATGGGCGCCGTCATGACCCACACAGGTGCGGATGCCCAGGGCCGCCAGGCGGCGCAAGGTCGCGCTGTCGCTCAGGTCCGAGCCCGAGATGGCATAGCCCAGGTTGTGCAGGACCTCGGCGATACCGGACATGCCGGCACCGCCCAGGCCCACGAAATGGATGTTCTTGATCGCGTGTTTCATCGTGCCAGCTCCTCGCAGGCAGCCGCCACCTGTTCGGTGGCGTCGGTCTTGGCCAGTTGATGGGCGGCCTCGGCCCAGCGCAGCAAGGTGGCGCGCTGCGTGACCTGCAACAGGTCGGCCAGCTTTTCGGCACTCAGTTCGGGCTGGGGCAGCAGCAGGCCCGCGCCCCGGTCGACCAGGAAGCGGGCATTGGTGGTCTGGTGGTCATCCACCGCCGCCGGGAAAGGGACGAAGACAGCGGCGGCGCCCACGGCGGCGATCTCGGTCACGGTGCTCGCACCAGCGCGGCAGAGGATGAGATCGGCCTCGGCAAAGGCGCGTGCAGTATCGTCAATGAAAGGCGTGAGCTCGGCCTGCACGCCGGCCGCCGCATAGTTGGCGCGCAAGGCCTCGATCTGCGCCGCGCCGCTCTGGTGCAGCACCAGCGGACGCTGGGCTTGCGGGATCAGGGCCAGTGCCTGAGGCACGACCTCGTTGAGCGCCCTGGCGCCCAGGCTGCCGCCCACCACCAGCAGGCGCAGCGGGCCGCTGCGGCCGGCGAAGCGCTGGGCCGGCGTCGGCTGCTGCAGGAAGGCCGCGCGCAGCGGGTTGCCCACCCAGCGGGCCTGCTTCATCGCCTGCGGGAAGGCGCTGAACACGCGGTCGGCCACGCCGGCCAGCACCTTGTTGGCCATGCCGGCCACCGAGTTCTGTTCGTGCAGCACCAGGGGCTTGCCCAGCAGCACGCCCATCATGCCGGCCGGAAAGGTGATGTAGCCGCCCAGGCCGATGATCACATCGGGTTGCACCCGGCGGATCACGCGGATGCTCTGCCAGAAAGCCTTGAGCAGGCGCAGGGGCAGCAGGGCCAGCGTCAGCGGCCCCTTGCCGCGCACACCACCGAAGTCGATGCTTTCGAAAGTGAAGCCGCGCGGCGGTACCAACTGTCCTTCCATGTTGGCGGCATTGCCCAGCCAGTGCACACGCCAGCCCTTCTCTCGCAGGGCCTCGGCCACGGCCAGGCCCGGGAAGATGTGCCCCCCCGTACCGCCAGCCATCACGAGAGCGCACTTGCTCATGCTCGCCCTCCATGCATCAACTGTCTGTTCTCATAGTCGATTCTGAGAACAATCGCTACCGCTACAAGACTCATCAGGATGGCCGAGCCCCCGTAACTCATGAAGGGCAAGGTCAGACCCTTGGTCGGCAGGGCACCCAGGTTCACGCCCATGTTGATGAAGGCCTGGAAGCCGATCCACACGCCCACGCCCTGGGCCACGAGGCCGGCGAAGACGCGGTCCAGCGCGATGGCCTGGCGGCCGATGTGCATGACGCGACGCGTGAGCCAGAAGAACAGGGTGACGATGGCCAGCACGCCGACCAGACCAAACTCCTCGCCGATCACGGCGAGCAGGAAGTCGGTGTGCGCTTCGGGCAGCCAGTGCAGCTTCTCCACGCTGCCACCCAGGCCCACACCGAAGATCTCGCCGCGGCCGAAGGCGATCAGCGAATGCGAGAGCTGGTAGCCCTTGCCCAGCGCGTGCTTCTCGCTCCAGGGGTCGAGGTAGGCAAAGATGCGCTCACGCCGCCACTCGCTGAGCGCGATCATCAGGATGAAGGCCACGAGCAGGATGGCAGCGATCAGGAAGAACATGCGCGCGTTGACGCCGCCGAGGAAGAGGATGCCCATGGCGATGACCGCGATCACCATGAAGGCGCCCATGTCGGGCTCGGCCAGCAGAAGCACGCCGATCAGGGCCACGGCCGCCCCCATGGGGGCGACGGCGCGGAAGAAATGTTCCTTCACATCCATCTTGCGCACCATGTAGTCGGCCGCATAGAGCAGCACGGCCAGCTTGGCCAGCTCCGAGGGCTGGAAGTTCATGACGCCCAGCGAGATCCAGCGCCGCGCGCCATTGACACCCTTGCCGATGCCCGGGATCAGCACCGCCACCAGCAACACCAGAGACGCCAGCAGCAGCCAGGGCGCGAGCTTCTCCCACTTGGCCATGGGAATCTGGAAGGCGATCAGCGCCGCCACAAAGGCCACGGCCAGCGACAGCAGATGGCGCGTGAGGAAATGCGTGTGCGCATAGCGCGCGAACTTCGGGTTGTCGGGCAGGGCGATGGAAGCCGAATAGACCATGACCAGGCCCCAGGCCAGCAGGGCCACGACGACCCAGACCAGGGCCAGGTCGAAATCCGACAGACGCACGGGCTGGCTGCCGCTGCGGCCATAGCCGTGCGGGCCCAGACGCACAGGCAGGGCATCGTTGGCCGGCGTCGTGCCGAACCAGCCTTTGATGCGCTGAGCCAATGCTGTCACGCCAACCCTCCTTCATCCGCCAGCGCCTGCACGGCCTCGACGAAGACGCGTGCACGGTGCGCGTAATCCTTGAACATGTCGAAGCTCGCGCAGGCCGGCGAGAGCAGTACGGCGTCGCCCGGCTGCGCCTGGACCTGCGCCAGGCCCACGGCCTCGGGCAGACTGGCAGCGTCGAACAGGGGCACGCCCGTGCCCTGGATGGCCGCGCGTATGGCTGGCGCGTCACGTCCGATCAGCACGGCCGCGCGCACGTGGCGCTGCACCGGCGCATAGAGTGGCGCGAAGTCCTGGCCCTTGCCGTCGCCACCGAGGATCACGACCACGCGGCGCTCGGCGCCCAGGCCGTTGAGCGCGGCCACCGTGGCACCGACATTGGTGCCCTTGCTGTCGTCGAAGTACTCGACCTCGCGCACGATGGCCACGGGCTCCACGCGGTGCGGCTCGCCGCGGTATTCGCGCAGGCCATAGAGCATGGGCGCCAGCGTGCAGCCTGCCGCCTGGGCCAGGGCCAGGGCGGCCAGCGCATTGGTGGCGTTGTGGCGGCCGCGGATGCGCAGCGCATCGGCCGGCATCAGGCGCTGGATGAACAGTTCCTCTTCCTCGCCTTTCTTGCGCTTCTGCGTCTCGTCGGCCTCCTGCGCGCGCACCAGCCAGGCCATGCCATTGACGATCTCGATGCCGTAGTCGCCCGGGCGCTGCGGCATGTCAGCGCCGAAGGTCACGTAGTCGCGGTATTTCGGTTTCTGCAGCTTGGCGCGCACCGGCTCGGGCAGCAGGGCCATGACGGCGGCGTCCTCGCGGTTGAGCACGATGAGCCCGCGGCTGCCGAAGATGCGCGCCTTGGCCGCGCCATAGGCCGCCATGTCGCCGTGCCAGTCCAGGTGGTCCTGCGTGAGGTTGAGCAGCACCGAGGCCGTGGGCTCGAAGCCCTGCACGCCGTCAAGCTGGAAGCTGGACAACTCCAGCACCCAGACCTCGGGCAGCGTGCCGGCATCGAACTGCTGCGTGAGCACGTCCAGCAGATTGGGGCCGATGTTGCCGGCCACGGCCACGGTCTTGCCCGCCTGTTCGACGAGCTGCCCCGTGAGCGCCGTGGTCGTGGTCTTGCCATTGGTGCCCGTCACGGCCAGCAGCTTGGGGGCATAGCCGCGCGCGGCCTGCAAGTCCCGCAGGGCCGCCGCAAACAGATCGAGCTCGCCGCCGATCCACAGGCCCATGGCCTGGGCTGCCTGCCAGACCGGCGCCACCGCCGCAGGCGTCAGGCCGGGGCTCTTGAAGACCGCACGGATGTCCGTGCCCTCGACCAGATCGGCCTCGAAGGCGCCGGCACGGAACGCCACCTGGGGCAGCTCGGAGGTCAGCGTCGCGAGCTGCGGCGGTGCCTCGCGTGTGTCGGCCACGGTCACCCGCGCGCCCTGGCGCACACACCAGCGCGCCATGGCCAGGCCTGAAGCGCCGAGGCCCAGGACCAGCACATGCCGGTCCTGCAGCGGCGACACCGGGGCTTGCGGCGCGGGCTCGTCCTGTTCTGGCGCCTCTGCTTCGACGGTCGTGCTGTCCACCACCGGCTCGGGGGCAGGCTCGCTGCTCGCACCCGAGTCCTGGGCCGCATCGGCGAAGAGCTGGGCCACGAAAGCCTTGGCGTCCTGCGCAGCCGTCAGCGTTTCGGGCAGCGCCCGCTTGGGCGGCTTGCCCGAGGGGGGTACGGCGGCCGCGGCTTCATCGACCGCAGGCGCCGGCGCCTCGGCGGCAAGCTCGGGCGGCAGCGTCGGCACGTCGGCCTCGGCCGGCATTTCTTGGGACGGGACCACCGGCTCACCCACCGGCGAAGACGCCGAAGCCGCCGGGTCCTCAGGCGGCTGCTGCGGAAGCAGAGGGTCGGGACGTTCGTTCTCGTTCATCGCAGTTTCAGGGTGGAGAGTCCCACCAGACACAGCAGCATGGTGATGATCCAGAAGCGCACGACCACCTGGGTCTCCTTCCAGCCGCTCTTTTCGAAGTGGTGATGCAGCGGCGCCATCTTGAAGAGGCGCCGACCCTCGCCGTATTTCCTCTTCGTGTACTTGAACCAGCTCACCTGCAGCATCACGCTCAGGGCCTCGGCCACGAAGATGCCACCCATGATGGCCAGCACGATCTCCTGGCGCACGATGACGGCGATGGTGCCGAGCGCACCACCGAGGGCCAGCGCACCCACGTCGCCCATGAAGACCTGGGCCGGGTGGGTGTTGAACCAGAGAAAGGCCAGGCCTGCACCGGCCATGGCGGCGCAGAAGATCAGCACCTCGCCCGAGCCCGGGATGTGCGGGAAGAACAGGTACTTGGAATAGACCGCGCTGCCCGTCACATAGGCGAAGACGCCGAGCGCCGAGCCGACCATGACCACGGGCATGATGGCCAGGCCGTCGAGACCGTCGGTGAGGTTCACGGCATTGCTCGCGCCCACGATGACCAGGTAGGTCAGCACGACGAAACCGATCACCCCCAGCGGGTAACTGACTTGTTTGAAGAAGGGAAGCAGCAAGTCGGCTTTGGCCGGCAGTTCGATCGAAAAACCCGAGCGAACCCAGTTCATGAAAAGCTCCCACACGCCCTGGTTGCTGCTGCCGGAAATCGAGAACAGGAGATAGAAGGCGGCGATCAGACCGACCACCGACTGCCAGAAGTACTTTTCGCGCGAACGCATGCCCTCGGGGTCCTTGTTGACCACCTTGCGCCAGTCGTCCACCCAGCCGATGGCGCCGAAGCCCAGCGTGACCCAGAGCACGATCCAGACGAAGCGGTTGGACAGGTCGAACCACAACAGTGTCGAGATGCCGATGGCCATGAGGATGAGCACGCCACCCATGGTGGGCGTGCCGCTCTTGGACAGGTGGGTCTCCATGCCGTAGCCGCGCACGGGCTGGCCGATCTTGAGCGCGGTCAGGCGGCGGATCACCCAGGGCCCGGCCAGCAGGCCGATGAGCAGCGCGGTCAGCGCGGCCATCACGGCACGGAACGTGAGGTACTGGAAGACCCGGAAGTAGCCGAACTCGGGCGAGAGGGTCTGGAGCCACTGGGCCAGGCTAAGCAGCATGATGTTCTTCCTTGTTCTGTTCGGCGTGGGCGCTCACGGCCTGCACCACGCGCTCCATGCGCATGAAGCGCGATCCCTTGACCAGCACGCTGGCGGTGGCAGGCAGGGCCTGCAGCACGGCGGCGTTGAGCGACTCCGCATCGGCGAAATGGCGTGCACCCGGGAATTGCGCCGCGCTCTGCGCGGTCTGCTCCCCCAGGGTGTAGAGCTGTTCGATGCCACGCGCTTGCGCATAGGCGCCGACCTCGGCGTGAAAGCGCGGGCCCTCGTTGCCCACCTCGCCCATGTCGCCTAGCACCAGCAGGCGCGGGCCGGGCAGGCCCGCCAGCACGTCGATCGCGGCACGCACCGAGTCGGGGTTGGCGTTGTAGGTATCGTCGACCAGGGTCAGGGCCCGGCCCGCGAGGCGCAGGGCCAGCGCCCGCGAACGGCCCTTGACCGGCTCAAACGCCTCCAGACCCAGGGCGATGTGCGAGAGCGGCACCCCCGCGGCCAGCGCGCAGGCGGCAGCAGCGAGCGAGTTCTTGACGTTGTGCAGGCCGGCCACGCGCAGCTGGTAATTCAGTGGCCCGGCTGGCGAGCGCGCCTGCACCTGCCAGCCCGTACCGGTCCAGGTCGGGGCGCTGCAGCTCAGGTCGGCCGCCGCTGCATCCTCGGTGATGGCAAAGCTGAGGTGCGCGCGTGCGCGCGCCAGTTCGTGCCAGAGCGCGCTGTAGGGATCGTCTGCCGGGTAGACCGCCGTACCGCTGCCGCCCAGGGCCGTGAGCACCGAGCCGTTCTCGCGCGCCACGGCCTCGACGGTCGCCATGAACTCCAGGTGCTCGCGCTGCGCGTTGTTGACCAGCGCCACCGTGGGCTGGGCCATGGCGGCCAGCTGGGCGATCTCGCCCGGATGGTTCATGCCCAGCTCCACCACGGCCAGCTGATGGGTGCTGCGCAGGCGCAGCAGCGTGAGCGGCACACCGATGTCGTTGTTGAAATTGCCTTCGGTGGCCAGGGTGGCCTGGGGCTTCCAGGCGCGCAGGATGGCGGCGGTCATCTGCGTCACCGTGGTCTTGCCATTGCTGCCGGTCACGGCGATCAGCGGCAGCTTTTGCTGGGCGCGCCAGCCCGTGGCCAGCTGGCCGAGACCGGCCTTGCTGTCAGCCACCACGAGGCCACTGAGCCCGCTGGCGCGCAAGGCCGACTCGTCGCTGCACAGGGCGGCCACGGCCCCGGCCTGCCGGGCCTGGACCAGGAAGCTGTTGGCGTCAAAGCGCTCACCCTTGAGCGCCACGAAGAGATCGCCGGGCTGCAGGGTGCGCGTGTCGCTGTGCACACGCTGCACACCCACGAGGCCGTCACCGACCAGGTGCGCACCCATCAGCCAGGGCAGGGCCTGCTGCAGATTGAACATGATGCTGTGCGCGCTCATGCACAGACTCCTGTGCGGCGTGCGCGCAGGGCCAGCCCCACCTGCTCGCGGTCTGAAAAGGGCGTGCGCACACCCGCCATCTCCTGGTAGTCCTCGTGTCCCTTGCCGGCCACGAGCACCACGTCACGGGCCTCGGCCTGGGCGAGCGCCGTGGCAATCGCGCGGGCGCGGTCGGGCTCGACACGGGCGGCCGGCGCGCCGGCGCGGATCTGCGCGAGGATGGCCTCGGGCGACTCGCTGCGCGGGTTGTCGTTGGTCAGCACGATCTGGTCCGCATGCGCGGCCGCGGCTGCCCCCATGAGCGGGCGCTTGTGCGGATCACGGTCCCCACCGCAACCGAACACACACCAGAGCCGGCCGCCGCGCTGCGCGGCCAGCGGGCGCAGGGCCTGCAGCACCTGGGCCAGGGCATCGGGCGTGTGGGCGTAATCCACCACGGCCAAGGGCAGATCGTCACCGCCCTGGAACTCCATGCGACCGGGCACCGGCTGCAGGGCATGACAGGCCAGCACCGCATCGACCAGCGCCACGCCCAGGCTGCGCAAGGTGGCGATCACGCCCAGCAGATTGCTGACGTTGTAGTCGCCCAGCACCTGGGTGCTCAGCGGGACGCGCTGCGCTCCCTCGCAGACCTGCAGCTGCACGCCGCGCGGCCCCATGCGCAGGTCCTGCGCGCTCAGGCGCGCACCGGCGTCGGCGCGCAGCGAGACCGTCCACAGATCGAGATCACGGCCGGCCAGTGCCGCGGCAAGCGCGACGCCCTGGGGGTCGTCGAGGTTGAGCACGGCCGCCTGCAGGCCCGGCCAGTCGAAGAGCTCGGCCTTGGCCTGCCAGTAGGCGGCCATGCTGCCGTGGTAGTCCAGATGGTCCTGGGTGAAGTTGGTGAAGATGGCGGTGCGGATGCGCGTGCCGTCCAGCCGGCGCTCGGCAATGCCGATGGACGAGGCCTCGATGGCGCAGGCCTGCAGGCCCTCGTCGACGAAGCGGCGCAGGGTCTGCTGCAGCAGCACGGGATCGGGCGTGGTCAGGCCGGTGCTCTGCACGGCGGCGCCCCCGGCACTGCCGTACGCAGGAACGCGCCCCACCCCGAGGGTGCCGATCAGGCCGCAGGGCACTGCGGGCTGCAGGGCTTCGAGCGCCTGGGCCAGCCACCAGCTCGTGGAGGTCTTGCCATTGGTACCGGTCACGGCCAGCACCTCGATCTCTTGCGAGGGTTGCTCGTAATAGGCCGCGGCGATGGGCCCGCTGGCTGCCTTGAGCCCTTCGTAGGCAGCGACATCCTCACGGTCGAAGCCGTAGCGCTCTGCGCCCTGCGCTTCCACCACACAGGCCACCGCCCCCTGGCTCAATGCGGACGGCACGAACTGGCGCCCGTCGCGTGCCGCACCCGGCCAGGCGATGAAACCGTCGCCCACGCCCACGCGCCGGCTGTCGGTGTGCAGGGTGCCGCGCACACGGCCATGCAGCCAGGCGGCGGCCTGCTCGGGCGACTGCAGGCGCTGCATCAAAGCTTCGCCTCCAACCCCGGGGTCTGCGCCACGATGGCCGGCTTGACCTCGATGTCGGGCTGCACGCCCAGCAGATGCAGGGTCTGCTGCACGGTCTCGCTGAACACCGGGGCGGCCACGTCGCCCCCATAAATCTTGCCGGCATCGGGCTCGTCAATCATGACCGCCACGATGATGCGCGGCTTGGCCACCGGCGCCAGGCCGACGAAGAAGCTGCGGTATTTCTTGTCGGCGTAACCGCGGCCCTCCTGCTTGCGCGCAGTGCCGGTCTTGCCGCCGACGGAGTAGCCCAGGGTCTGGGCCTTGGGCGCGGTGCCCCCGGGCCCGGTGGCCAGGCTGAGCATGTGGCGCACCGCGCGCGCGTGGCGCGCCTGCAGGATGCGCACGCCCGGCACCGGGCCGTCCACCTTCTGCAGCGAGATCGGGATGATCTCGCCGTCGTGCGCGAACACGGTGTAGGCATGGGCCAGCTGCACCAGGCTCAGCGAGAGGCCGTAGCCGTAGCTCATGGTGGCGTGCTCGATGGGCTTCCAGGTCTTCCAGGGCCGCAGGCGGCCGCTGACCGCGCCCGGGAAAGGCAGCTGCGGGCGCTGGCCGAAGCCCACCTGGCTGTACATCTCCCAGAGGTCGCGCGCCGGCATCTGCTGCGCCAGCTTGACCATGCCGATGTTGCTGGACTTCTGCACCACTTCGGTCAACGTGAGCGCAGCGTGGGCATGGCTGTCGCTGATGGTCGCGCTGCCCAGGGTGAGACGGCCGTTGCTGCTGAGCTGGATCGAGGTGGTCGGCGACGCCACACCCTTCTCCAGCGCCAGCGCAGCGACAAAGGGCTTGACCGTGGAGCCGGGCTCGAAGGAGTCGGTCAGCGCGCGGTTGCGCAGCGGTGCGTTCTTGTGGCTCAGGCGACGCGCCGGGTTGTAGCTCGGGTAATTGGCCAGGGCCAGCATCTCGCCGGTCTGGGCGTCGAGCACCACCACGCTGCCGGCCTGCGCCTGGTTCTCCTGCACGGCCTGCTTGAGGCGCTGGTAGGCGTAGAACTGGATCTTGCTGTCGATGGACAGCTGCACGTCCCGCCCCTCGACCGGCGGCACCTGCGCGCCCACGGCCTCGACCACACTGCCCAGGCGGTCCTTGATCACGCGGCGCGAGCCGGGCTTGCCGGCCAGCGTGCTGTTGAAGGCCAGTTCCACGCCTTCCTGCCCTTGGTCCTCGATGTTGGTGAAGCCGATCAGGTGCGCAGCCACCTCGCCTTCGGGGTACTGGCGCTTGTACTCCTTGCGCTGGTAGATGCCCTTGATCTGCAGCGCGGCGATCTGCTTGGCCACGCCCTCGTCGACCTGGCGTTTGAGCCAGACGAAGGACTTGTCCTCGTCCTCAAGCTTGCGCTGGAGGTCGGCCAGCGGCATCTCCAGCAGGCGCGCCAGGCGCTGCAGCTGCTTGGGATCGCGGTCCACGTCCTCGGGGATGGCCCAGATGCTGGGCGCGAGCACGCTGGTGGCCAGGATCTGACCATGGCGGTCCAGCACGCGGCCGCGGTTGGCCGGCAGCTCCAGCGTGCGCGCGAAGCGCACCTGGCCCTGCTTCTGGAAGAAGTCGTTGGAGATGACCTGGATGTAGGCCGCACGGCCTGCCAGCACGAGAAAGCTCAGCGCCAGCACGGCGACGACGAACTTGCTGCGCCAGACCGGCGTGCGGCTGGCCAGCAGCGGGCTCGAGGTGTACTGGATGCTGCGGCTGCTCACAGGAACACCTCCGCCTTCCAGGCTGCGGTGGCATGAGCCTTGGGGACGGCCCGGCGGCTCATTGCAGACGCCCCCCGGAAACCCGTGGCTGCACGGTCGCCCCTGAGGGCACCGTACCGCTGTAGGGCTGGTAGCTCACGTAGTCGGTGATGGCCGGGCTGGCCGGGCGCATGGCCAGCTTCTCCTTGGCCAGCTTCTCGACGCGCTGGGTCGTGGCCTGGCGACGCTTCTCCAGCTCCAGCTGCTCGCGCTCGCTCTCGATGCGACGCGCCTCGCCCACGGCGCGGTCAAGCTCGGCGAACAGGCGGCGCGACTCGTACTGCACGCTCACCAGATAGAGCGCGCTGGCCAGCACGGCGAGCAGCAGCACGAGGTTGACCCGGGTCATGCTGTGGTCCTCACAGCCACGCGCATGATGGCGCTGCGGGCGCGCGGGTTGGCGGCCACCTCGGCGGCACTGGGCTTGATGCGATCCAGCGCGCGCAGCTTCATGGGCTTGGGTGCGGCAAAGGGTGCGCGGCGGTCGTAGACCTCACGCGAATGCTGCGCGATGAACTGTTTGACGATGCGGTCTTCCAGCGAGTGGAAACTGATCACGACCAGCCGTCCTCCGGGTTGCAGCACATCGAGGCTGGCCTCTAGCGCTTCTTGCAGCTCCTCAAGCTCGGCGTTGATGAAAATCCGAAGAGCCTGAAATGTGCGCGTTGCAGGGTTCTGGCCCGGCTCGCGGGTTTTGACCGTGTCAGCCACGAGCTGGGCCAGTTCAGCGGTGCTTGAAACTGGGCCCCGTTCCTGTCGGCGCGCCACAATCGCCTTTGCAATCGGGCCAGCAAACCGTTCTTCACCGTAGTCACGTATCACCTCCGCGATTGCTTTTGTTTCGGCCGTAGCCAGCCACTGCGCCACGCTCTGGCCCCGCGTGGTGTCCATGCGCATGTCCAGCGGCCCGTCGAAACGGAAGCTGAAACCGCGCGTGGGGTCGTCGATCTGGGGCGAGCTCACGCCCAGGTCCATGAGCAGGCCATCCGCGCTGGCCGGCGGCAGCTCGTGCAGATGCCGGAAGCCCTGGTGCCGGATGGCAAAGCGCGGATCGGTGAGGGTCTGCGCCTCGGCAATGGCCGCGGGATCCTTGTCGAAGGCGGTGACCCGCCCACGGGGGGAGAGCCTGGAGAGCAGCAGGCGCGTGTGCCCGCCGCGGCCGAAGGTGGCATCCACATAGGCGCCATCGGCCGGCTCGCCCACGCCGGGCGGATCCTGCGGCTTGTTGAGCAAGGCTTCGATCGCTTCGTTCAACAAGACGGTGGTGTGTGTCCATGGGGCCTGTTCCACCGTCGTCTTTCAGAAGGAGAAGTCCTTGAAGACATCGGGCATCTCGCCCCGCATGGCTTCGGCCTCCTGGGCCTCGTAGGTCGCCTTGTCCCAGAGCTCGAAGTGGTTGCCCATGCCCAGCAGCATGGTGTCCTTGCTGATGCCGGCCGCAGCGCGCAGCTCGGGGGAGACGAGCACGCGGCCCGTGGCGTCCATCTCCACGTCCATGGCATTGCCCAGGAAGATGCGCTTCCACCACTGGGCGGCCATGGGCAGAGCCGCGATGCGCTCGCGGAACTTCTCCCACTCGGGGCGCGGGAAGACCATGAGGCAGCCGTGCGGATGCTTGGTGATGGTGAGCTGGCCGGCGGCCGTGGCGCTGAGGACGTCACGGTGCCGGGTCGGCACCGACAGCCGCCCCTTGGCATCCAGACTCAGCGACGAAGCCCCTTGAAACACGCACAACCCCTCTGTTCAGTCGCAATACAGGAGGG
>DNQP01000161.1 GCA_003500955.1 Curvibacter sp.
TCCAGACCAACATCCTGGCGCTCAACGCCGCGGTGGAAGCCGCGCGTGCGGGCGAGCAGGGCCGCGGCTTCGCGGTGGTGGCCAGCGAGGTGCGCAGCCTGGCCGGGCGCAGCGCCGAGGCGGCCAAGGAGATCAAGGCCCTGATCGGCGACAGCGTGGAACGCGTGGGCCAGGGCAGCGCCCTGGTCGATCAGGCCGGCGCCACCATGAACGAGGTGGTCACGGCCATCCAACGTTTGACCGACATCATGGGCGAGATCAGCACCGCCAGCGGCGAGCAGAGCGCCGGTGTAGCCCAGGTCGGCGAGGCCATCACCAACATGGACCAGACCACGCAGCAGAACGCCGCGCTGGTGGAAGAGATGGCGGCTGCCGCCTCCAGCCTGCGCAATCAGGCGCAGGAACTGGTGCAGGCGGTCAGCGTGTTCAAACTGTCCTGAGAACTTGCCAGGAAATCACTGCGCCTGGAAGCCGCTGGCCTGGATGATCCTGGCCCAGGTCTGGCTGTAGGCGCGCTCACGGCCGGCGAGTTGCTCGGCGCTCATGTGACCCACGGTCAGGCCCATGGCCGTCAGGCGCTCGTTCACCTCGGGCAGGGCGATGACCTTGGCCAGGGCGGCGGAGTAGCGCTCCAACGTGGCCTTGGGCGTGCCCTTGGGGGCGAACAGGCCGTAGTAGGGCAGGTCCTCGAAGCCAGTCAGGCCCAGCTCGGTGAAGGTCGGCACGTCGGGCAGGGTGGCCTGACGCTTGCCACCGATCACGGCCACGATGCGGATCTTGCCGGCCTTGTGGTTCTCGATGAAGTCGGGCACCGAGCCCACGCCCGCGGCGATCTGGTTGCCCAGCATGTCGCCCATCATGGGCGCGCTGCCGCGGTAGGGCGCGGCCTGCAGGTCCAGGCCGTTCTTCTGGCCGATCACCTTGACGAAGAACTCCGGCGTCGAGGCCGGGGCCGGCACGCCGACGGTGCCGCGCTTCTTCACGTCTTCACGCACCCAGGCCAGGTACTCCTGGTAGCTCCTGGCCGGTGTGCCGCCGGACAGGGCCAGGCCGTTGACGAAGGTCGCGAAGCCGGCCACGGGGACGAAGTCCTCGGCCGGGTTGAAGCCCGGGTTCTTGAGCGTCAGCGGCAGGATGGAGATGCTGTGGTCGTGCGAGAGGAAGAGCACGGTGCCGTCGGCCGGCGCGGCCTTGAGCGCCTGCGCGGCGAGCTGGCCGCCGGCCCCGGCCCGGTTCTCGACGATGACGTTGGCGCCGAGCTGGTCCTTGAGCTTGTCGGCCAGCACGCGGGCTATGGCGTCGGTGCCGCCGCCGGGCGGGAAGCCCACGAGGATCTTGACGGTGGACGTATCGGCCAGGGCCGGGCCGGCGACCAGCAGGGCGGCTGCGGCCAGGCCCAGGGTGCGGCGCTTGAGGTTCATGAGCATGGGGTCACTCCGTGAGATAGGGAAAGGAAACAGCGGGCCATTCTGCACCAGCTGGCGCGCGCATCGCTCACAGCCAGCGGAACACCAGCGGGATCAGCAGCGAGGCCAGCACCACCTGCAGGCCCATGGCCAGGCCGGCGTAGGCGCCGGCATCGGCGTCGACCTGCAGGGCCCGCGCCGCACCGATGCCGTGTGAGGTGGTGCCCAGCGCAAAGCCGCGCGCCACCCAGCCCGCGGGCGTGGTCGGTACGCGCAGCAGGTCGAACAGGTACTTGCCGCTGAGCGCGCCGATCAGGCCCGTGAGCACGGCGAACACCGCCGCCAGCGCCGGGATGCCACCGATCTTCTCGGCCACGCCCATGGCCACCGGCGCGGTCACGGACTTGGTGGTCAGCGACTGCACCAGCTCGGTGGGCAGCCCGACAGCCAGGCCCAGGGCCCAGGCCGAGCCGGCCGCCGCCGCACCGCCCACGAGCGCGGCCAGCAGCAGCGGCAGCCAGCGCGCGCGCAATTCCACGCGGCGCTGCCAAAGCGGCCAGGCCAGCGCGACGACGGCGGGGCCGAGCAGGAAGTGGATGAACTGCGCGCCCGCGAAATAGGTCGGGTAGGGCACGCCGGTGATCAGCAGCACGCCGGCGATCAGCACCACGGTCCATAGCACCGGGTTGGCCCAGGGCGCCTGGTTGCGCTGCAGGTAGAAAGCCTGGGCCAGCACATAGACCGCCATCGTGGCCGTCAGGCCGAACAGCGGTGTGCTTGAGAGATAGACCCAGAGTTCGACGAAGTTCTGCATGGTGCTACTTCTGCTCGGGCTTCATCAGCGCACGCAGCACCAGCGCAGTCACGGCCAGGCCGATCCAGGTCGAGAGGGCAATGACGAGCAGCAGGCGCCCGCCGTACTCACCGAGCAGGCCTAGGTGCGTCATCACCCCCACGCCCACGGGCACGAAGAGCAGGGAGAGATGCGTGAGCAGAAAGTCGGCGCAGGCCGCCACGGGCTGGCGCACGGCCTCGACGTTGAGCGCCGCCAGCAGCAGCACCAGGCCGACGACCGGGCCGGGGAAGGGCAGGCGCAGCACATGTGCCAGCAGCTCGCCAGCGGATTGCAGGACCAGCAGCCAGGCAAATCCGCGCAGGGCGTTCATGGGTTCCCGTTCGCCCTGAGCTTGTCGAAGGGCTGCAGGGGCTTCGACAAGCTCAGCCCGAACGGCAGATGGAACGGCATGGTCAGAAGCGCGGCAGGTCCGGGTGCGAAATCTTGCCGCCGCGCACCAGCATCTTGCCGTACTCGGCGCAGCGGTTCAGCGTGGGTATGACCTTGCCCGGGTTGAGCGTGCCCTGCGGGTCGAAGGCGCGCTTCACGCCCAGCATCTGCGCGTTTTCCTCGGCGCTGAACTGCACGCACATGCTGTTGAGCTTTTCCACGCCCACGCCGTGTTCGCCCGTCACCGTGCCGCCCATGGCGACGCTGGTTTCCAGGATGTCGGCACCGAAGAGTTCGCAGCGGTGCAGCTGGTCCGCGTCGTTAGCATCGAAAAGAATCAAGGGGTGCAGGTTGCCGTCGCCCGCATGGAAGACGTTGAGGCACTTGAGCTCGTACTTCTTCTCCATCCGCTGGATGGCTTCCAGGATGTCGGCCAGGCGCTTGCGCGGGATGGTCGAGTCCATGCACATGTAGTCGGGCGCCATGCGGCCGCTGGCCGGGAAGGCGTTCTTGCGCCCGCTCCAGTAGCGCAGGCGCTCGGCCTCGTCCCTGCTGACCGCAATGGCGGTGGCGCCGGCCTTGCGCAGCACCTCGCTCATGCGGCCGATTTCCTCTTCCACCTCCTCGGGCGTGCCGTCGCTCTCGCACAGCAGGATGGCGGCCGCGCTCAGGTCGTAGCCCGCGTGCACAAAGTCTTCCACCGCCGCCGTCATGGGCTGGTCCATCATCTCCAGCCCGGCCGGGATGATGCCGGCGGCAATCACCGCGGCGACCGCGTCACCGGCCTTGCGCACGTCGTCGAAGCTGGCCATGATGCAGCGCGCGAGCTGCGGCTTGGGCACCAGACGCACCGTGACTTCCACCGTCACCGCCAGCATGCCCTCGGAGCCGATGAAGACGCTCAGCAGGTCGTAGCCCGGCACGTCCAGCGCCTCGCTGCCGAATTCGATGGGCTCACCCGCCACGGTGTAGCCACGCACCTTGAGCACGTTGTGCACGGTCAGGCCGTACTTGAGGCAGTGCACACCGCCCGAGTTCTCGGCCACATTGCCGCCGATGGTGCAGGCGATCTGGCTCGACGGGTCGGGCGCGTAGTACATGCCGTAGGGCGCGGCGGCCTCGCTGATGGCGAGGTTGCGCACGCCGGCCTGGACCACGGCTGTGCGGCTCACGGGGTCGATCTTGAGGATCTGGTTGAACTTGGCCAGCGAGAGCGTCACGCCCATCGCGTGCGGCATGGCGCCACCGGAGAGGCCGGTGCCCGCGCCGCGCGCCACCACGGGCACGCCCAGGGCATGGCAGGCCTTGAGCACCGCCTGCACCTGGGCCTCGGTCTCGGGCAGGGCCACCACCAGCGGGCGCTGGCGGTAGGCCGTGAGGCCATCGCATTCGTAGGGCGTGGTGTCTTCGGCCTGCCAGAGCAGCGCGTGTTCGGGCAGGACCAGGCGCAGAGCTGCGACCACCTCGGACTGGCGTTGGGCGCGTTGCAGCGCGTGGATCTGTTCGGGGGGGATCGGAGCGTTCATACGGCTTTCCTCGATGTGAAACGATTGTAGTGTTGGCCCTTTCTGGTTCGATCAAACCAGTCCCACCTTATAAGTTAAACAAACGTTTGATTTATATGTTAGGATCCTGGCCATGAACGAAACCGGCAAACCCCTGCGCAGCGATGGCGAGCATGCCCGTCGCCGTCTGCTGTCGGCCGCCCTGGTCCTGTTTGCGCGCCACGGCTACGCGAAGACCTCGGTCCGAGCGATCGCGGACGCCGCGCAGACGAATGTGGCCTCCATCAGCTATTACTTCGGGGACAAGCAGGGCCTGTACCGGGCTATCTTCGACGATCCGGAATTCAACCCGGGCTTCGACCCCCACGGGCTCGATCCGACGCAACTAGGTCTGAAGGAGGCCATCTCCTTGCTGATACGGGGGCTGGTTGAGCCTCTCAAATCGGCCGAACAGGTCCTGCTGTGCATGAAGCTGCACTTCCGCGAGATGGTCGAGCCCACGGGCATGTGGGAAGCGGAGATCGAGAACAACATCAAGCCTGCGCATGCCTTCCTCGTCGCCGCCCTGTGCCGGCACTTCGGCCTCGTCGAAGCCGATGACGAGATCCACCGCCTTGCCCTCGAGATCTCGGGCATGGCCATCATGCTGCACGTCGGGCACGACGTCATACGGGCAGTGCGGCCGGGGCTGATCGCCTCCGCTCAAGCTCTGGACGAATACCACGAGCGTCTGCTCGCTTATGCCATGGCCCTCGTCGGCTACGAGCAGCGGCGTCGAGATCCCGGTGCTGCCGATCAACCGCCACTTCTACCATGATGTCCGACACCGTCATCCCTCTCCTCAAGCGGTTCGCCACCATTTCGGCGCTCACGCTGCTGACCGCCTGCGCATCCCTCGCACCTGAGGAGCGCGTCGAAGCACGCATCCCTGCGCAATGGGTCGCACCGCTGCCGCACCAGGGCTCGATCATTGCCCTATCCGAGTGGTGGGAGGACCAGGGTGACCCGGTGCTGGTGGAACTCATCCGTACCGCACAGGAGGTCAGCCCCACTGTGTCGTCGGCCCTCGCGCGGGTCGAGGCGCTGCGGGCGCAGCAGACGGCCGCCGAGGCCAAGCTTTTGCCCAGCCTCAATGCCCAGACCGGCCTGCGCCGCGGCATTGCGCTGCCAGGTTCCGCGCTGGCCACCCGCTCAGACGCGGGCCTGCAGGCAGCATGGGAGTTGGACTGGCTGGGTGCAAACCGCCAGGCCCTGCGTGCGGCAGGCGGCCGGGTCGAGGGCAGCGCGGCCCAGTGGCACGAGGCGCGCGTGTCGGTGGCGGCCGAGGTGGCCCAGCTGTACTACAGCCTGCGCTCCTGCCGCCGCCAGGCCGAGCTGCTGCGCCAGGACGCGGAATCGCGCGCGCAGACGGCCCGTCTGCTTGAACTCAGCGCGCGGGCAGGCTGGAGCGCCAGCGCCGAGGCCGCGACCGCGCAGGCCAGCGCCGCCCAGTCGCGCAGCCGTCTGACCCAGCAGCTCGCCCAGTGCGACATCCAGATCAAGGGGCTGGTGGCACTGACAGGCCTTGAGGAATCGGCCTTGCGCGCGCGGCTGCCGGCCGACCCGGGGGGCGAGACGCCGACGGCCCCGTTTGCCATCGCTAGTCTGCCGGCGCAGCTGGTGTCGCAGCGCCCTGACGTGTACGCCGCGGAGCGCGAGGTGGTCTGGGCCGCGGCGCAGGTGGGCAGCGCCCAGGCCGCCCGCCTGCCGCGTCTGAGCCTGGACGGCTCCATCACCGCCGTGCGCCTGGCCAACGGTGGTGGCAGCCAGGACTTCACGCTCTGGACGCTGGGGCCATTGGCCCTGGACCTGCCGATCTTCGACGCCGGCCAGCGCCGCGCCGCCGTCGACTCGGCCCGCTCGGCTTACCGGGACGCTGTCGTCGCCTACCGGGCACGCGTGCGCCAGGCCGTGCGCGAGGTCGAGGAGGCGCTCGTCAATCTGCGTGCCAGCGATGAGCGGTTGAACGACACGCAACTCGCGTCCCTAGGCTATTCCCGCGCATTGGCGGCGACGAGCGCTCGTCACGCCCAGGGCATGGCCAGCCTGCTGGAACTGGAAGACGCACGACGCTCAGCGGTGGCCGCGCGTACCGAGGTTGAAAGTCTGGTGCTTGCCCAGCGCCTGTACTGGATCAGTCTGTACCGTGCCGCTGGCGGAGGCTTCACGCCGGGCCAGCCGGGTGCCGACGCGTCCACCCGCGCGGACTCACCGCGCTGATCGTCAGCCATTGAACCTGTCGAAGGAACCAACATGCCATCTTCCTCCCTGACGGTCTGGGCGCGCCGCGTCGCGCTGGGCCTGTGTTTCGTCCCACTCGCCGCAACTGCTGCCGAAAATGCCGCGACATCGGTCACCAAACCTGCGCTCACGGTGTCGATCGTGCAACCTGCGTCCATGGCCTTGCCCCTGCGGATCAGCGCGAACGGCGCTGTCGCCGCCTGGCAAGAAGCCATCCTGGGTGCCGAGGTCGCGGGACTGCGCATCCAGGAGGTTCACGCCCAGGTCGGCGATGTGGTGCGCAAGGGACAGCTGCTGCTGAGTTTTGCCCCCGAGGCGGTCCAGGCCGATGTCGCGCTGGCACGCGCTCAACTTGTCGAGGCGCAGGCCCAGCTTGCGGAGGCTCAGGCCAACGCCGAACGGGTCCGTGCGCTGCAAGGCAGCGGTGCCTTGAGCCAGCAGCAGATTAACCAGTACCTGACCCAGGAGCAGACAGCGCAGGCCCGTGTCGCCTCCGCCCAGGCCCAGCTCGACACACAGCTGCTGCGCCAACAGCAGACGCGCCTGCTGGCGCCCGACGACGGCACCATCTCTGCGCGTAGCGCCACCGTGGGCGGCGTCGTGGGGAGTGGCAGCGAGCTGTTCCGTCTGATCCGGCGCAGCCGCCTGGAATGGCGCGCAGAGGTCACGGCGCCCGAGCTCGAGCGCATCCGCCCGGGTCAGAAGGTGCAGATCCTCACCCCGGCCGGCGCCACCTGGCGCGGCCAGGTGCGCATGATCGCGCCCACGGTCGATCCGGCCACCCGCAAAGGAACCGTCTACGTTGACGTGCTCGGTCAGGCCCTGGGTCAGACGCCAGCCCCCTTGCGCGCGGGCAGCTATGTGCGCGGCGAGTTCGAGATCGGTGCCTCGACGGCGCTGACGCTGCCCCAGAGCGCCGTCGTGGTGCGTGACGGTTTCAGCTACGTCTACCGTGTCGGCGCGGATCAGCGCGTCGCCCGCCTCAAGGTCCAGACCGGGCGGGTGGTCGCCGAGCGGGTGGAAGTCCTGTCCGGCATCCAGCCATCCGAGCGCATCGTCGCCAGTGGTGGTGCTTTCCTGAGCGACGGCGATCTGGTCCGCGTGGTGGCCGGTACGTCGGCGCAGTGAGGAGCGCGTGATGAACGTTTCCGCCTGGTCGATCCGCAATCCCATCCCCGCCGCGATGCTGTTCGTGATGCTCACGTTCGCGGGCCTGCTGTCCTTCAATGCGATGAAGGTGCAGAACTTCCCGGACCTGGAGCTGCCCACGGTCACGGTCACCGCCAGCCTGCCGGGGGCCGCGCCCGCACAGCTCGAGTCCGACGTGGCGCGCAAGCTCGAGAACGCCATCGCGCCCCTGCAAGGGCTCAAGAACCTCTACACCAAGGTGCAGGATGGCGGCGTGATCCTCACGGCTGAGTTCCGCCTGGAAAAGCCCACCCAGGAAGCGGTCGACGACGTGCGCTCGGCCGTGCAGGGCGTGCGCGCTGATCTGCCGGGCGATCTGCGCGATCCCATCATCGGCAAGATCAACCTCTCGGGCTCGCCCATCCTGGCCTACACCATCGCCTCGGCATCGATGGACGACGAAGCCCTCAGCTGGTTTGTGGACAACACCGTTGCGCGCCGTTTGCTGGGCGTCAAGGGCGTGGGGTCGGTGTCGCGCGTCGGGGGCGTCAATCGTCAGATCGACGTGGCGCTGGACCCGCTCAAGCTGCAGGCTCTGGGCGCCAGCGCGGCCGATATCTCGCGCCAGCTGCGCCAAGTGCAGACCGAAAGCGCGGGCGGCCGCGTGGACCTGGGCGGTGGCGAGCAGCCCATGCGTACCCTGGCCACCGTGCAGTCGGCTCAGGAGCTGGCGCGGCTGGAGCTGGTGCTCAGCAATGGCGTGAGCGTGCGGCTGGACGAAGTGGCGCGCGTGCGGGACACGGTGGCTGAGCCGCGTGCGTTGGCGCTGCTCAACGGCCAGCCTGTGGTCGGCTTTGAAATCACCCGCAGCAAGGGCGCCAGCGAGGTCGAGGTCGGCGCGGCCGTGCAGGCGGTGCTGGAAGAGCTCAAGGCGACACATCCCGACATCCGCCTGGTCGAGGCCTTCAACTTCGTGCAGCCTGTGCAGGAGGAGTTCGATGCGTCGATGACCCTGCTCTACGAGGGCGCC
>DNQP01000002.1:0-2178 GCA_003500955.1 Curvibacter sp.
CATAGACCAGCATGTATTCGCCCGCCGTGGTCAGCGCAATCTGCCGGCCTTTGCGCTCGAAGAGCGGCATGCCCACATGGCCTTCGAGCTCCTTGACCTGCATGGTCACGGCCGGCGGGCTGAGGTGCAGCTGCTGGGCGGCCTTGCTGAAGCTCAGCTGGCGTGCCACCTCGCTGAAGACCCGGAGCTGGCGGAAGGTGGCGTTCTTCATTCAGGTTTTCCTGAAGTATTGCATCATAAATATTGAATTTACCTTAGTTCATGGCGTTTCTATAGTGGGCGCTGGCCCATCAGGCCTACCCTTTAACCCCTACCTACGAGGCAGACCATGAACCAGTCCACCCTGAAAGCCCTGATCTTCGACGTCGACGGCACCCTGGCTGACACCGAGGGCGTGCACCGCGAAGCCTTCAACCATGCTTTTGCAGAAATGGGGCTGGACTGGCACTGGGACGAGGCGCTGTACACCGAACTGCTCGACATCTCCGGCGGACGTGACCGCTTGCAGCATTACTGGGAGCAGGTGAATCCGGAGATCCGCTCCATCGGTGCCCAGGCGGTGCAGGACACCATCACGCGCATCCACGAACTCAAGACGGCCCACTACGAGGCTGCGGTGCAGGACGGCGCGGTGCAGCTGCGTCCGGGGGTGCTCGCGCTGTTCGACGAGGCGGCCACCGCCGGTGTGCAATTGGCCATCGCCACCACCACCTCGCCGGTCAATATTTCCACCTTGTTGCGCCGTGCCATGGGCCCGGCCTGGCGCCACTCCTTCGCGGCCATCGGCGACGGCTCGAGCGCGCCGCTCAAGAAGCCGCATCCCATGGTCTACCAGCAGATCCTGCAGCTCATGCAGCTCGATCCCAGCGAGTGCCTCGCCTTCGAGGATTCGGGCAACGGCCTCAAGGCTGCCACCCTGGCTGGGCTGGCCACCGTGATCACGCCGACGCGCTACACGCGTCACCACGATTTCAGTCGCGCGCTGCAGGTTCTGCCCGACCTCGCCGACACCCGTCTGGCCGATCTGCAGGCCCTGCACGGGGCGCACTGGAGTGGCGAACGCCTGCTCGCCGTGGAGACCTGAGGTATAAGACGGGTCATGCATGCGAAACAGCAGCCACCTGATGTGACCGAGCCCTTAGCGGCGGAGGTGGTGCAGCCGTCTCCGGCGTCGACCGAAGCCGCTGGTTCCGGCTTTGAGGACAGTGTGGGGGGGCTCTTCGCGGGGCCCGTGTCACTTCTGCCCGACGTGAAGCCCGAGGCGGATGAGCCACCCGTGCGTTCCCTTTTCGCTCCGCGCGGACTCTTCCGCCCCTGAGCCGGCGCTTGCCGGAGCTGTCATTCATCGCGGGATCGCCCTGTGTCCGAACGTCATCCCATCATCGCCATCTCGGGCTCGTCCGGTGCCGGCACTTCGACCGTCACGCGCACCTTTGCCAACATCTTCCGCCGCGAGGGCGTGAAGGCGGCCATCGTCGAGGGTGACAGCTTCCACCGCTACGACCGCGCCGAGATGGAGCGCCGCGCCGCCGAGGCCGAGCGCGCCGGTGACCAGCACTTCAGCCACTTCGGTCCCGAATCCAATCTGTTTGCCGAGCTCGAGGATCTGTTTCGCCGGTATGGCACCTCCGGGCAGGGGCGCACGCGTCGCTACCTGCACCACGAGGCCGACGCGGCGGCATGCGGCCAGGCCCCGGGTACCTTCACGCCCTGGGAGGAGCTGCCGCCGGACACCGACATGCTGTTCTACGAGGGCCTGCACGGCGCCATGGTCACGCCGGAGCACAACATCGCGCAGTACCCGGACCTGCGCATCGGCGTGGTGCCGGTGATCAACCTCGAGTGGATCCAGAAGCTCTGGCGCGACAAGCACCAGCGCGGCTACAGCACCGAGGCGGTGACCGACACCATCCTGCGGCGCATGCCCGACTACGTGCATTACATCGTGCCGCAGTTCGCGCACACCCACGTGAACTTTCAGCGCGTGCCCGTGGTGGACACGTCCAATCCCTTCATCGCGCGCGACATCCCCTCGGCCGACGAGAGCATGGTGGTGATCCGCTTCGCCAATCCCAAGGGCATCGACTTCCCCTACCTGCTCAACATGATCGACAACTCGTGGATGAGCCGGGCCAACACCATCGTGATTCCCGGCGGCAAGATGGAGCTGGCCATGCA
>DNQP01000002.1:2503-2932 GCA_003500955.1 Curvibacter sp.
CTGATCTTCACGCCCTTCGTCTGGCGCATGATGGAGCGGCGGCGCCGCGTGCTGGGCTTGGCCTGAGGGCGCGTGCCCGCCCAGGCCAGCGCACCGGATGGCGTGGTCTGCGGCTTGCGCGTGCGGCTGGGCTGAGGCTCAGCCGAACTTCTCGAGCAGGCGCGTGGCCTGTTCGATCTCTTCCATCGCGCGCGCCTCGTCCTCGGCTCCGTTGACGGCCTCGATCATGGTGCAGGCCATCATGCGGTAGAAGGCCTTGTCCATGGCCTTGCGCGCGGCCGACATCTGCAGGGCCACGTCCTCGCAGCTGCGGCCTTCCTGGATCATCTCGACCACCCCACGCACCTGGCCCTCGATGCGGCGCAGACGGTTGATCACGTCCTTCTGATGGTCCGCACGGATCACGGCGGCGGTCGTGGCGGCTACGGC
>DNQP01000002.1:3281-19692 GCA_003500955.1 Curvibacter sp.
CGACATGGTGAGCTTGGGTGTGACAGACGGAAAGGCGGCAGTTTGCCAGATTCATCGGCGTTTTCGCTTGTTCGTGCCCACAGCTTTGTATAACCTTGTATCCATGCACCGTCAGGCCCTCCTCATCCTTGCCGCCGCCTGCGCACTGAGCGCACAGGGCCAGGAACCGGTCATCTTCCAGGGCGCCGACCTGCGCCTGGGGACGCAGCTGCTGGCCGAGCACAAGTGTGCGGCGTGCCACCAGCAGAAAGTGGGCGGTGACGGCAGCGCGATCTACCGGCCGGCCGGGCGGATTCACAGCGCGGGCCTGCTGCGCGGCATGGTGGAGCATTGCAACACCGAACTCAATCTGGGCCTGTTCCCGGAGGAGGTCACGGCCGTCGCCGCCGTGCTCAACCGCGACCACTACCGCTTCAGCCGCTGAAGCCGGCGCCCCTGGTACGGCTCCGTAGAAACCCTGATCTTTCCTTGGTGGCCTTGTTATATATTAGTACTTGCTGATATTTTGATTTAATGGCCAGAGGTGGCGTGCGCAGCACAGCACCGCAGGAGCAGGACATGCACGATTCCATGAGTTCGGGCCGCCTCCGCAAGGCGCCCGAGAGTTTTCTCAAGCCCGACGGCATCCGCACCGTCATGGCCGAGGCCAAGCAGGGCCGGCGCCACTTCATCCGCAACGCCTTCGCCGCGGCGGCGGCCGGGGCGGCCGGCGCCCATGCCCTGGCACAGGGCAATCCCGTGCCGGCCGAGGGCGGCGATCCCAACATCCTCAACCTGCCCGAACACACGACGGGGCTGGGCCAGAGCGTGGCCACCGATGGTTATGGCAAGCCCTCGAAGTTCGAGAGCAATGTGCAGCGCCGCCAGAGCCCGGGCCTGACGCAGACCACACAGGCCTCGGTGTCCTTTGCGCCGCTGCAGTCGCTGTTCGGCATCGTCACGCCCAGCGGCCTCCACTTCGAGCGCCACCACCAGGGCTGGTGGGACATTGACCCGTCCAAGCACCGCCTGATGGTCAACGGCATGGTCAAGGCCGCCAAGGTCTTCACCATGGACGAGATCATGCGTCTGCCCTCGGTCTCGCGCTTCCATTTCATCGAGTGCGGCGCCAACACCGGCATGGAATGGGGCAATGTGGCCGTGCCCACGGTGCAATACACGCACGGCATGCTCTCGTGCAGCGAGTTCACGGGCGTGCCGCTGATCACCCTGCTCGAGCTGGCCGGTGCCGACCTGAAGAACGGCAAGTTCGTGCTCGCCGAGGGGGCCGACGGCTCCTCGATGACCCGCACCATCCCCATGGACCTGATCAAGTCGGGCGAGGTCATCGTGGCCTATGGCCAGAACGGCGAGATGCTGCGGCCCGAGCAGGGCTACCCGCTGCGTCTCGTGGTGCCGGGTGTGCAGGGTGTGAGCTGGATCAAGTACCTGCGCCGTATCGAGGTGGGTGACCAGCCCTGGGCGGCCAAGGACGAGGCCATCCATTATGTGGACCTCATGCCCAACGGCCTGCACCGCCAGTACAGCAGCATCCAGGAATGCAAGAGCGTGGTCACCACACCCTCGGGCGGCCAGGTGCTGCTGGACCAGGGCTTCTACAACGTCAGCGGTCTGGCCTGGTCCGGCCGCGGCAAGGTCAAGCATGTCGACGTGTCGGTGGACGGCGGGCGCAACTGGCGCCGCGCGCGGCTGGAGTCGCCTGTGCTGTCCAAGGCGCTCACGCGTTTCAACATCGACTGGGTCTGGGACGGCAAGCCCGCCATCATCCAGAGCCGCGCCACCGACGAGACCGGCTATGTGCAGCCCACCTACAAGCAGCTGCGCGCGGTGCGCGGCACGCGTTCGATCTATCACAACAACGCCATCCAGTCCTGGCTGGTGCAGGAAAGCGGGGAGGTGAAGAATGTCCAGCTCTCGTGATGTGATGCACCCCCTGAGTCGCTACACGCCTTCCTGCTCAAGGGGGGCGCACCCAGCGGCCTGGCAAAGCCAGTTCTGCGGGTGCCCTGGCCTTGGTTTTATGGCACGTTCGTTCCGTCGCTTCGGGCTCGTTCTGGGGCTGCTGACGCTGGCCGCAGTCGCGCAGGCGCAAGGCAGCAAGTACCCGGGCGTCGGTCGCGATGCCACGCCCAAGGAGGTCGCGGCCTGGGACATCGACGTGCGTCCCGACTTCAAGGGCCTGCCCGCCGGTTCCGGCAGCGTGGCCAAGGGGCAGGAGGTCTGGGAAGGCAAGTGTGCGAGCTGCCACGGCATCTTCGGCGAATCGGGTGAGGTCTTCAGTCCGCTGGTGGGTGGCACCACGGCCGAGGACATCAAGACCGGGCGCGTGGCCAATCTCCGGCGTGCCGACTATCCGGGCCGTACCACGCTGATGAAGGTGCCCACGGTGTCCACGCTGTGGGACTACATCAACCGCGCCATGCCCTGGAACGCGCCCAAGTCGCTGAGCACCGAAGAGGTGTACGCGGTCACGGCCTTTTTGCTCAACCTCGGCGGCATCGTGCCTGACAACTACGTGCTGTCGGACAAGAACATCGCCGAGGTGCAGCAGCGCCTGCCCAACCGCAACGGCATGACGACCGATCACGCGCTGTGGCCGGGGCGGGAGTTCGGCAGCAAGGCGCCTCAGCCCGACGTGCGGGCCACAGCCTGCATGAAGGATTGCGTCACCGAGGCGCGCGTGGCCTCCTATCTGCCCGACTATGCGCGTGACGCACACGGCAACCTGGCCGAGCAGAACCGCCTGGTCGGTGCGCAGCGTGGTGCCGACACGAGCAAGCCCGAACCCAAGGGGGCTGGCTCGGCGGCGGCTGCGGTGGTCGCGACCGCACCAACGAAGGCCGCGAGCAAGCCCGCAGCCCCAGCCGAGGGGGGCGTGGACGCCAAGGCGGTGCAGGCCCTGCTGTCCAAGTACAGCTGCACGGCCTGCCATGCCATGGACCGCAAGCTCGTGGGACCGAGCTTCGCCGAGATTGCGAAGAAGCACACGGGCAAGAGCGACTACCTCGCGGGCAAGATCAGGAGTGGCAGCGCCGGTGTCTGGGGCCCCATTCCCATGCCTGCGCAGGCGCTGCCGGAGGCGGACGCAAAGACCCTGGCGCAATGGTTGGCCGCAGGTGCGGGAAAATAGCGTCACAGTTTTCAGTAAAAGTACCAATAGGGCAGGATAGTTTTTTTCATTAGCATGGACTTATTCAAGGAGAGACACATGCAAACTCGTCGCGAGACACTGAAACAGAGCGCCGTGGTGGCGGGTCTGCTGGCTTCGGCTGGTGGTCTGCTGCCGCAGCAGGCTCTGGCTTATGAGAAGGCCGCCTTCGATGCCAAGACCCCGGTCGACGTGGTCAAGGCCCTGGGTGGCGCTGCGCCCGTGGAGAGCAAGGACGTGACCATCGGTGGCCCGGACATCGCCGAGAACGGCGCCGTCGTGCCGCTGTCGGCGAGCACCACGCTGCCCGGCGTCAAGCGCCTGCTGCTGCTGGTCGAGAAGAACCCCAGCGCCCTGGTCGCGATCTTCAATGTGAACGATGCGGTGGAGCCCAGCTTTTCCACGCGCGCCAAGATGGGCCAGTCGTCCGATGTCTACGCCGTGGCGCTGACGGCCGACGGCAAGGCCTACTTCGCCAAGAAGGAAGTCAAGGTCACGCTCGGCGGTTGCGGCGGCTGATCGCCCCCGACGCCCCCCCATCGTTTAATCAGATTCAGGAGTCATCAACATGGCAGATCCGATGCGCATCCGCGCGCAAGCCGCTGGCGACAAGGCCACCGTGCGCGTACTCATGAGCCACGAAATGGAAACCGGTCAGCGCAAGGACGCGGCTGGCAAGACCATCCCCGCCTGGTTCATCAGCGAAGTCAGCGCCTCCCACAACGGCAAGGTCGTGCTGACCGCCGAGTGGGGCCCGGCTGTATCCAAGAACCCCTTCATGCAGTTCGTGGTCAAGGGCGCCAAGGCCGGCGACAAGATCAGCGTGAGCTGGAAGGACAACAAGGGCGACAGCCGCACCGACGAAGCGACGGTGTCTTGATCCCCCGATGGGATCGATGGAGAAGGGCCGGGAGCCCTTCTCCGTTTCTTGCATGCATAACAAACCGACGAGGTGACAAACATGAAACGTTGGACCCTGGCCCTGGGGGCCGCCTGCCTGACGATCTGCGGATCGGCGCTGGCACAGAAATCCACCGCCGATGGGATTGCCGAATACCGCGCCATGCTGGCCGATGGTAACCCTGCCGAGCTCTTCGAAGCCAAGGGTGAAGACCTCTGGAAACAGAAGCGCGGCCCCAAGAACGTGTCGCTGGAGACATGCGATCTGGGCAAGGGTCCGGGCGTGGTCAAGGGCGCCTTCGTCGAGCTGCCTCGCTACTTCGCCGATACTGGCAAGGTGCAGGATCTGGAGTCACGCCTCGTGACCTGTATGGAGACCCTGCAGGGCTTCAACGGCGCCGAGATCGCCAAGACGCCCTTCGGTCGCGGCGAGATGGCCAATGTGACTGCGCTGGCGACCTGGATCGCCGCCGAGTCGCGTGGCCTGAAGTTCAACCTGCCCCAGAGCCATGCGCAGGAGAAGGTCATGTACGAAGTCGGCAAGCGCATCTTCTACACGCGCGGCGGCTCGCACGATTTCTCCTGCGCCTCCTGCCACGGCGAAGACGGCAAGCGTATCCGCCTGCAGGATCTGCCCAATCTGACCAAGAACCCCGGTGACGGCATCGGTTTCGCGGCCTGGCCGGCCTACCGCGTCTCCAACGGCCAGATGTGGAGCATGCAGCTGCGCCTCAACGACTGCTATCGCCAACAGCGCTTCCCGGCGCCGCTCTTCGGCAGCGAGGCCACCGTGGCCCTGGGGACCTACATGGGCGTGAATGCCAAAGGCGCCGAGAACATCGCCCCGGCCATCAAGCGCTGACTTGGAGACACGAACATGAAAAAACAGACGCAATACATCGCCGCGGCGGCGGTCGCCGTGACGGCCGTCTTCGTCGCTGGCTGTGCCAGCCTGCCCAGCAGCGCCGAACTCGACCAGAAGACGGCCGAGATCATGCAGGCCTCCTTCCGTGAGCAGGGCCAGGCCAAGATGGACCGCCTGGTGCTCGACGACGCCAACCGCGAATGCATGAAGGCCGATGTGGCCGGCAAGCCCATCGACGACAAGTGGGCCAAGGCCATCGAGGCGGCCAATATGGCCACCATCAAGTGGCCTGCAGGCGGCCAGTACATCGGCGACTGGAAGGAGGGCGAGAAGATCGCCCAGAGCGGTCGTGGCATGACCTGGACCGATCCCGCAGGCAGCGAAAACGGTGGCAACTGCTACAACTGCCACCAGATCAGCAAGGAGGAGATTTCCTTCGGCACGCTGGGCCCGAGCCTGTACAACTACGGCAAGATCCGTGGCGTCAGCAATCTCTACGCCCCCGAGTCGGCTGCCATCATCCAGTACACCTGGGGCAAGATCTACAACGCACGCGCCTACAACGCCTGCTCGCAGATGCCGCGCGCGGGCCACAAGGGCGTGCTGACCGAGACCCAGATGAAGCACATCATGGCCCTGCTGCTCGACCCCAAGTCGCCGGTGAACCAGTAAATCTCTACGATGGGCCCGGGCGCGTCCCGGGCTTTTTTTCTTCTCAGATATCAGTGACGACTGAACTATGAATCTCTCCAAGCGTGAATTCATGCAGGTGCTGGGCGCAGGCACCATGGCCGGTATGGGCCTGGGTGCCTATGCCGAGGCCGATGCCGCCACGGCGGCACAGGGTCTCTACGACATTCCGAAGTTCGGCAATGTCTCCCTGCTGCACATGACCGACTGCCACGCGCAGCTCAAGCCCATCCATTTCCGCGAGCCCAATGTGAACCTGGGCATCGGCAGCATGAAGGGGCGTCTGCCGCACCTCGTGGGCGAGCATCTGCTCCAGGTGGCCAAGGTGCGTCCCGGCACTGCCGAGGCGCATGCGCTGACCTACCTCGATTTCGAGAAGGCGGCGCAACGCTACGGCAAGGTCGGTGGCTTCGCCCACCTGTCCACGCTGGTGCAGCGCCTCAAGGCCAACCGCCCCGGAGCGCTGCTGCTCGACGGCGGCGACACCTGGCAGGGCAGCGCCACCTCGCTGTGGACGAACGCGCAGGACATGGTCGATGCCTGCAAGCTGCTGGGCGTGGACGTGATGACCGGCCACTGGGAATTCACCTATGGCATGGAGCGCGTGAAGGAAATCATCGAGAAGGACTTCGCGGGCAAGGTCGACTTCGTGGCCCAGAACGTCACCACCACCGACTTCGGCGACCCGGTGTTCAAGCCCTATGTGATGCGCGAGATCAACGGTGTGCCCTGCGCCATCATCGGCCAGGCTTTCCCCTACACCCCCATCGCCAACCCGCGCTACCTGGTGGCCGACTGGTCCTTCGGCATCCAGGACGAGAACATGCAGAAGGTGGTGGACGAGGTGCGTGCCAAGGGCGCGCAGCTTGTCGTCTTGCTGTCGCACAACGGCATGGACGTGGACCTCAAGATGGCCAGCCGTGTCAGCGGCATCGACGCCATCCTTGGGGGGCACACGCACGACGGCATGCCCGTGGCCAGCATCGTGAGCAACAAGGGCGGCAAGACCATCGTCACCAATGCCGGCTCCAACGGCAAGTTCCTGGGCGTGATCGACTTCCAGGTCAAGGACAAGAAGCTGGTGGATTTCCGCTACAAGCTGCTCCCCGTCTTTGCCAACATGCTGCCGGCCGACCGGGCCATGGATGCATTGATCACCAAGGTCCGCGCGCCTTACGAGAGCAAGCTTAAGGAGGTGCTGGCCGTCACCGAAGGCACGCTTTACCGCCGCGGCAACTTCAACGGCACGGGCGACCAGCTGCTGCTCGATGCGCTCATGGATGTGCAGGGCGCGGACCTGGCCTTCTCGCCCGGCTTCCGCTGGGGCACCAGCCTGCTGCCGGGCCAGGCCATCACGCGCGAGTGGCTCATGGACATGACCGCCACCACCTACTCCTACGCCACGGTCAGCGAGATGAGCGGGGCCATGATCAAGACCGTGCTCGAGGACGTCTGCGACAACCTCTTCAACCCCGATCCCTACTACCAGCAGGGCGGCGACATGGTGCGTGTGGGCGGCCTGTCCTACACCTGCAACCCCGTGGCCGGCATGGGCCAGCGCATCGACAACATGATGCTCAAGGGCAAGCGCATCGAGGCCGACAAGCTCTACAAGGTGGCTGGCTGGGCACCCGTGGCCGAGGAGGCGCGCAATGCCGGCAACAAGCCTGTGTGGGACGTGGTGGAGACCTGGCTCAAGGCGCGCGGCGGCAAGGTTGCGCCGCGCCAGCTCAACATGCCCAAGGTGGAAGGCGTGCTGCCCAACCCTGGCTATGCTGCCTGAGCCCTTCGAGGCGCCATGAGAGCGGGGCCCTCGGGTCCCGTTTTCATGGTGGCCGCCGCTCGGGCGTGAACCGACGAGCCATGCGGCGAGTCCCAAAGCACGCGCTTTACAGCTGAAAAGCCAGCCAGCGAACTGTGCCCTCCAGCATCTCGCGCGGCAGGCTTGGGGCTCGCGCATCGAAGGCCCTCGCCTTCTGGCGCAAGTCATCGATCCACTCGGCAAAGGCACGTACTTCGTGCCGACCGTAGAACGCGATCATCAGCTCGAAATTGAGAAACAGACTGCGTTCGTCGAGATTGGCCGTGCCGGCCAGGCTGATCTCTTCATCGAAGACGATGGCCTTGGCGTGAACCATCCGGTGCGTCAACCAGATGCGGACACCCACGGCATGAAGGTCACGCAGTGCAGCCATGCGCGCAAGGTCGGCCAGCATGTGGTTGGAGCGCTTCGGGAGCACGAGGTCGACCGCGATGCCGCGCCGCGCGGCCAGCGAGAGTGCCATGGCCAATGCGGCGTCTGGCACGAAGTACGGCGTGACAGCGAGGATCCGTTCGCGCGCGCGATGGCAGGCCGAGATCAGCAAGGTGTAGACCGTATCCTCGCGCTGATCTGGACCGCTGGGTATCAGTTGGACGCAGCGCGCCTGACTCGCAGCACTCAACAGAGGCGCCGGTGCACTTCCACGCGCCTCGCTGATCTTTTGCGTCGTCGCCAGCGCCCAGTCACATTCAAACTGCGCCTGTGCCTGGGCAGCAATCGGGCCATCCACCTCGAACGTCAGGTCTATCCAGGACTGCGATTCCGGCACCTTGGAGTCCAGGCGATCAAAATAAAACGAGCTCAGATTGCGACCACCCGTCCACAAGCGTGCACCGTCGACCAGCACCAGTTTGCGATGGTTGCGTAGATTTGTCTGACCCGGCAGCGCTGACGAGAACGGGGGGATGAAGATCGACACCTGCACGCCGCTGCCGCGCAGCGCCCGAAAATTTGCGCTTCCTCCGAAGTAGCGGCCGACGCCATCCACGATCAACCGAACGCGCAGGCCGGCACGCGCTTTCGCGGCCAGGCGTTCGCACACGGCCTGCCCCAGTGCGTCGTGTGCCAGCACAAAGGTGCTGAGGTCGATCGAGGTGGAGGCGCCATCCAGCAGTGCCAGGAGCGCCGCGTAGGCATGGGCGCCATCTCGATGCAAGGTGAACTGGCCGAGCGCGACGGCGGGTGGCAGCCCCATTTGCCAGGCGAGCGTCTGAAATGCGCGCTGCTCGGCACTGGCGCCAGCGCTTGCCGGTGACGACCCCATTGTCGGCTGCGGCTGAGGCGGCCGCGCGAACTTGCGATTGCCGATCAGAAGGTACAGCGGCAGTGCAAGATAAGGCAGCAGAAGAATGGAAAGCAGCCACGCGATCGCGGCGGACGGATGTCGGCGTTGCCGAAATGTGTGGGTGGACGCCAAATAGAGCGACAGCGCACCCAGAGCAACCAGGCCGTGCAGGGAGATCCAGTGTCCGGTGTTCATGGATGGGCATGGATGGAAAGAGGGTGCTGAAGCGCTCAGACGTGGTCGGATCGGTGTTGCCTGTTCGTCACTGTAGGATAAGTCCAGACGCAAGCGCGGTGCTGTTTCCCGCCGTACTAAACTCCGACGCCATGCATGCGCACCACGCCAAGGAGGCGCCTACCAGCGGTCACCTGCCGCCATCGCAGCGGCAGCTGGTGCGGGGCATTGCCGTGTTCGAGGCGGTCAAGGGGCTGGCCGCACTGCTCAGCGCCATCGGCCTGGCCGAACTGCTGCACCATGATCTGCACCAACTCGTGCTGGAGCTGGTCGGCCATTTCGGCCTCAAGCCGACACAGTCCTTCCCCCATATCGTGCTGCACTACGCAGATGTGCTCAACCGCACGCCCATCGGGACGCTCGAGATCTTGCTCTGCTCCTATGCGACCTTGCGCCTGACCGAGGCCTATGGCCTGTGGAACGAGTCCGCCTGGGGCGCATGGCTGGGCGCTCTCTCAGGTGGACTCTACGTCCCATTTGAACTGCGGCATCTCTGGCACGATCCCTCTGCGATCGGCGCCAGCGTGCTGGCAATCAATCTGCTGCTGGTGGCTTTTCTGGCGATGCAGCTTTGGAGAAAGCGGGGCTAAGGCGAGAGCGTGGCCGCTTGAGCAGCCCGTAAGCCGGCTCACCGCCGAAGGGCGCATCCTGGGAGGGTACGGGTCGCAGATGTTCGATAGAAGTGGCTCATCGAAAGTTGAGCTCCGCCCGTTATGCCCCATCGGGGGCGTGTCAACTCGGCAATATGTGCACGCCGATGCAGCTTGGCTTGCAAGGTGGCCCGGTTGCTGCGCTGCGGTCAACTCACGCAGTCTTCTGGCATGCCATCATCTGCTTTGCTAAGCCCTGCGCAACTTGACAGCTATCCGAGCGGCAGACCTTGGGGAAATCCTGGAGCGCATCAGGAACTTGAAGTTTCGCTGCGGGTGATCGTTAGCAGATCGCCGTCGTCTGTACCTGTTTGAGCCGTCAGCGCCCCAGCCATGTCCTGCGGCTGGGCTTGAGCAATCCCAACAGGGCGATGACGCTGAATGCAGCGCCTGCAAAAAAAGTGAACGAGGCGCCAAGCCTATCCCACAGCAAGCCTGCGACGACACTGGCAATCAGCATGGCAAGGCCACTGACCAGATTGAAAAATCCAAAGGCGGTGCCTCGAAGATCGGAGGGCGCTGTATCCGCGACCATGGTTGCCAGCAAGCCCTGAGTCATGCCCATGTGAACCCCCCACAGCACGACCCCGGCCAGCACCGTCGTCCAGTGCTCATCCATGGCCAAAACCAGGTCGGCGGCAATCAGGACCACCAAGCCACACGCCAAGAGCGTTTTGTGGCGCATCCGGTCAGACAATTTGCCGAACGGATAGGCTGATGCAGCGTAGACGATATTCATGGTCACCATCACCAATGGCACCAGTGCGATGGCGATCCCCGCCTGCTGGGCCCGCAGCACCAAGAACGCCTCGCTGAACCGGGCCAGCGTGAACACGGCCCCCACGCTCACCACCCACCAGTACGCTCCACCAAAGTGCCTCAGGTTATCCCAGCGTAGCGGGTGGGTCCGTTTCTCGCTGGCGTGATGCTCGGGCTCCCGCACGCCAAACAGCAGCAGTGCGACTGCGAGCAACCCAGGAACCACGGCCACCCAGAACACCGCCCGGAAGTCGTTGGCCCATAGCAGCATCAGCCCAGCCGCCAGCAGCGGACCGAGAAACGCACCGACGGTATCCAGGGATAGGCGCAGACCGAACGCCGTACCGCGCACCTCCGGGGGGACGATGTCCGCCACCATGGCGTCTCGCGGCGCACCGCGAATGCCTTTGCCTATCCGATCCAGCACGCGCGCCGCGAGCACGATGCCCGTGGTCGGTGCGATCGCAAACAGAGGCTTGGTCAACGCTCCCAGCGCGTACCCGAAGACGGCCAAGCCTTTGCCCTTGCCCCAGTAGTCACTGATGGCGCCCGAGAACACCTTGACGATCAAGGCCGTCGCTTCAGCCAGCCCTTCGATCAAGCCCACAACCAAGGCACTTGCACCCAAGGTGCCGACCATGAACAGGGGTAGCAGGCTATGGATCATCTCCGAGGAGATGTCCATCAACATGCTGACGAATCCAAGTATCCAGATGCTGGCAGGAACCCGGACGGGTTCGGCTGCCTGTGGTGTGTCGGTCTTTGGTCGGATACGCATGTTCGGACCTCCAAAGAGAGATGCCCATCAGGACCGAAAAGCAAGGGTGTCCATGGGTGGCTAGGAGTTGCCGCCGCTACCCTGGGTGTTCCAAAACCGCTCCATGGAGATGTAGGTGAAGGACGCAGTCCAGCCTATGAGCAGCAGACCGTTGAGGGCCTCAACGCCCGCCAGGAGACGAATCGGGCCATTGGGCGTGACGTCGCCGAAGCCCAGCGATGTGTAGGTCTCGGCCGAGAAGTAGAGGCTGGTGGAGAACAGGGAGTCCGAGGCGCCAGCGAGCTCGCCAGCGCCGCCGTGCGCGACAAGGAGATAGACCGCTATGCCGTAGAGCAGGATTTCCAGGGCGTGCGTCACAAAGGCGATGGCAATCACCACCAGGATCTTGAGGCGATCGGGCACGGCCAACCGTGGGAGACTCGCATTCAGTCCCCGCAGAACCTCGTAATGCAGGAATCCCGTGACGGTGACCAAGAGAGCCGCTGCGATGACAACCGTGAGCATGGAAGCAGTGTCGCAGACGTGAGGCCTCGGGTAAAGACCATCGACGGCCGCACACCGAGCGTTTGCGGCGGCGCCTCAGCGGATCTGCTCGATCGAGAACTTCTTGTCCTGCACGATGGCCGGCACCAGCGCATAGCCCTGGTTCTGCCAGTGCACCAGCTCGGTGATGGCCGAGGGGGCCACCTCCACGAAGTCCTGCATGTCGGCGGGCGTGTAGCCGTAGTCCTGCAGCGCCAGGCCGCAGACCCGGAACTTCACGCCCATCTCGGCGTAGTAGCGCATGCGCTGCAGCACCTCCTCGTAACGCGCAGCGTTCTTCTTCGCCAGCGCCACGATCTCGGTGCCGTGCAGCAGCACGATGATCTTGATGTCCTCCGGGAACATGCTGTAGGGCGCCTCGGTGAGCGGGTTCACGAAGCTGCGTACCCAGTAGAGCGCGGCGCCGAGCTTGGCCGGGTCGTCGAGGAAGATGTCGACCAGGGCCTTGGGGTTCTGGTAGGGCGTCTGCACCACCTTGGCCTGCGCCAGTGCGGGGCCTGGCGACAGCAGGAGCACAGCAGCCAGCACGAACAGGGTGCGGGCATGAGGTGGAATGGCGTTCAGGCGCAACATGGGGGAATTCCTGATGGTCGGGGCCGGGGCCGGGCCGCCATGATAGTCGCCATGCGATACGGTGGCTGGTGCAGGTGCTCGTGGGTGGGGATGTTGGCGGTTCTGCTGACGGGCTGTGCCGCCATGCTGCCGGAAACCTATACCAACACCACGAGCTTCAACAGCTTTGAGGAAGCACGGGCGGCTCTTGAGAAGCTCGAACCCCGCAAGAGTGACCGCGAGGCCATGGAGCGCAACGGTTTTGCCCCAGCGCATCATCCCAACATGACCCTGCTCACGCATGCCGACGTGGTGCGTCGCTTCGTGCCCAGCGCGCTGCTCAAGCGCGAGGATCTCGATCCCGGCATCCTGGCCTGCCTGGAAGCGCGCGATGCCTGCCGTGGTGTGGAAGTGGTGGGTGGGCGGCTCTCCAAGGTCCGCACCGGATCCTTCTGGCCTGATTTCCTCAACTTCCACCGCCGCACCGAGACCACGGGCTGGCGCTTCACCGCGCTGGTGCTGCTGATCAACGACGAGATCGTCTACCGCTCCTGGAGCGGTCAGCCCAGGATCGACGAGGTGGAGATCGTCAAGCGCCCCATGGGGCCTTTGCAAAACATCATTCCCTGACAGGGGAGATGGTGCGCCATATTGGACGTATCTGGGCACTGGTCGGAAGCATTCGAAACTCCTTATGGACGTTCTGTCCGGCAACCTGGAGTCGATCGGAGCGTAGATGGCTAACAGACAGGTGTGGCCGAACGAGAGGACGGGAATTGAACCGCAGTGGTCAAGGAGAAGGTTCGTAGGCCAACTGTGAAAGCACATTCGGGACTGGGCGGACTCGCCCACCTGCGTGTGGATAGGCCAGACCAAGACCCGCGCCAAGCCGGCCAATTACATCGCCAATAGCGTCGAGCGCAAGCCAGGCAGTTAGAGCCAACGTGGGTCAGCCTAGGATGCATATCTATACCCTAAGCGGTTCACATTTTCTGTGAAACCGAAAGAGGAGCTGTTGTCACTTGCTGCTGAATTGGTGTAACTCATCAGAAAGGATCGCGAACGCGGAACGCACGGATTCCCCATGTAGTGTGAGACGATCGACTTTCTCTTCTACATCATAAATTTCGATAACTGCATTAAGAATAGTCGCGGCATCGGAGTTTTCGGCGTCGTCGTTCAATAGCGTTTGAAATTCCTCATAGAGAATAGCGAGACTAATTTGTTCGGCGTTGACCTCAAGATCTTTAATTTTTTGACGTAAATTCGACATGCTTTCAAAGCGCGTGGTGGAAAGATTCATTTTCATTTCCTGTCGAATATGACGCAGAGGCAGGATGACACTGCTTCTCCAGTCTCTAAGTTTTTCATCGCATTGACGCAATCTCTGTTGTGAAATGAATCGCTTTGTGAGTGCACAGTACAGAGAAAAAAGTAATAAGCAAACGTCAACGCCTGCAATTTCTTGCAGCGTCAAGCAGGCTGGGGGAACTCTTGGACGGGAATAAAACTTGAGCGCGAAGTGCCACAGTGGGGAATCTAGAAATGGATCTTGCTGCATATACGATGCTATGAACGTTTTGAAGTTACGTCTTGCTAAGCGGTCGACCGTTCTGCAAGGCGCTGACCATTATTGGCGTGCTTCACAAGCAATTCGATGAGGGCGGCGGCCGCTGGTGATGGAGGGCGACGGGGATGAGTTACGCAGACGACTTGTCGTGTCAATGATGGATCGACGATCTTGTGTACCTTCAGTTTCCCTGTTGCTGCAGGGCCGCGGACGACGATCCGGGGCAGTATGGTTGCAATGTCTGTTGTCTCCACAAGCTGAAGGATTGCGTTCATGGAGTCAATCTCTATTGCTGGATTTAGCTCAAGTCCTTCGGCAAGGGCAAAACTGTCAAGAATGTCTCGCTGGCCGTGATAGCGAGTGGGAAGAACCAGCCTCAATTTTGTGACCTGGCGTAAGGCGATCGACTCCCCAAGCCTTTTATGCAATGGACCTGTCGCGAGGACAAAGTCTTCGCTCAATACGGGATGGGTGTTGAGTGACAAACGGCGGCGTGGCTGATTGATGATCGCCGCCTCCAACTCGCCTTCTGTGACTGCTTGGCATAGCACTGGTGTGTAGCCCTCACTTACCGATAGCGTGACGCGTGAATGCTGGGCTGTGTAATCAGCGATGACGTTCGCCATGACGCCCTGAGCAACGCTCGCGATGACGCCTATTGCCAGATGCCCAGAAAGCTCTCCATCTGTCTGTTGGATCAACGCTCGGGCTCTTGCAAAGTCAGCCATGATCGGCCGGAAGAGTTGGTACATCTGCCTTCCCGCGGGTGTTGGCGTCATGCCGTGTGTCGACCTCGTGAACAACTTTCGATCGAGCTCATCTTCTAACTTCGCTACTTGCATGCTGATGGCCGGCTGAACCACGTTTAAGCGACTGGCCGCCTTGGTCATGGAGCCCTCTTCGTAGAGGGACAAGAAATACTGCAACTGCCGGAAGTCCATGTGCAAGTCCTCTCGTATCTGATATCACAGATTGTGATTATTGACATCAATATATATTAGTTGACGTGATTTCATCGCGTTTCTAGACTGCTGTCAAACAAGTTCGCCGACAAAAGTGGCGAGCGATATTGAGGAGATTTCAGCGTGATGGTTGTATCCAGAGTCTTGCGCCGGAGTTTGGCGCGCGTTGTTCATCGGGACCTTGGTTTGGGCTGCGTGTTCATAGCGGCTTTATGTGCAGGGCTGGCTTTGCCAGTAAACGCACAAAGTGATGCACGCCAATCCGCGACGACAGGAAACTTCCCATCACGACCTGTGCGCATCGTTGTGCCATACCCACCTGGCGGATTCAACGACACACTCGGGCGGCTTATGGCTGTCCACCTCAGCCAAGCATGGAAGCAGCCTGTTGTTGTGGATAACAAGCCTGGCGGTGGAACGGTAATTGGCACTCAGACAGTTGCTACCGCTCCGGCTGATGGCTACACGCTTTTGGTAGTGCAGTTCCCATTCGCAGCGAATCCCTGGCTGTACAAGTCGCTGCCTTATGACACGGAAAAGTCCTTTGCACCCGTGGTGCTTGCTGGGCGTTCGCCCATGCTCCTTGTCACCCATGCGCGCTCCGATTTGCGAAGCTTGGAAGAGGTCATCAGCCGGGCAAAGACCAAACCGAAAGCCTTCGACTACGGTTCATCCGGCTCGGGATCTTCGAACCACCTGGCCATGGCCTATTTCGAGGCCCTGGCCGGAATCGATCTGAACCAGGTGCCATACCGTGGAAGCACGCCGATGCTCACCGATCTGGCGGGAGGGCAGATCGACCTGGCATTCGATGCCCTGCCCCATGCGCTTCCATTCATCCAGTCGGGCAAGGTTCGGGCGCTGGCCATCGCATCGTCGAACCGCTCATCCCTGATGCCACATGTGCCAACCGTGGGTGAATCCGGTGTTTCCGGCTACGAAGTCTCATCGTGGCACGGCTTCGTCGTGCCAGCCGGGACACCTCGTGCCGTGATCGAGAAGATCAATCGGGACATCAATGACGCGCTTTCCTCTGCCGAAGTAAGAAAAATCTTCGAGCAGCAGGGAGTCATTCCAGACGGAGGAACGCCGGCCCAATTCAAGGCGTTCGTCGAAAGCCAACTGGCGCTCTGGAAGAAAGTCATTTCCCAGAAAAACATTACCGCTGACTGATGACGGGACCGTGCCGGTCACGAACCGGCAGGTTTCTCTTCGCATGCGCGACAGCGGGTGCTTTGCTGCGGCACGGGTACAAAAGATCAATCGGGACAGATGATGGATACACAAAAAGCTTCCAGTAAAGAATATCCGGCGGTGGAGGAGTCGGCGACATATGCCGCCCTCATGAATGAATCCTCGCAAGAGGGCCGTCATCCGGGGGGCAGTCTGCGCCAGTGGCTGGCCAGGCTGGAAAACACCCGTCGCCTGGTTGTGGCGCGCAAGGGCGTTTCTCTGAAGCATCAACTCGCCGCCATCGCCAAGTGTTTCGATGGCGCCCAGGCCACCTATTTCCCGAGTCCTGAAGGACATGAAATACCCGTTGTTTCCGGTTTCATGTCGCAACGCGCCTGGATTGCCGAGGCGATGGGCGTTGGCGAGAAGGATCTGCTGAAGCGGTTCAGGGAGGCGGCGGATCAGCCCCTGAAGTGGCAG
>DNQP01000176.1:0-9382 GCA_003500955.1 Curvibacter sp.
TGTGCTGGCCGCCGGCGCCGCTGGCGCGGTAGGTGTCGATGCGCAGATCGGCCGGGTTGATCTGCACGGCCTGGGCCTCGTCGGGCTCGGGCAGCACGGCCACGGTACAGGCGCTGGTGTGGATGCGGCCCTGGGTTTCGGTGGCGGGCACGCGCTGCACGCGGTGGCCGCCCGATTCGAAGCGCAGATCACCATAGACGTGGTCACCTTCGATACGCAGCACCACTTCCTTGTAACCGCCGAGTTCGCTGGGCGACTCGCTCATGAGCTCGGTCTTCCAGCCGCGCGTGGCGGCATAGCGCGTGTACATGCGCAGCAGGTCGCCGGCGAACAGGGCCGATTCGTCGCCACCCGTGCCAGCGCGGATCTCGAGGAAGGCCGGTCGGGCATCGTCCGGGTCCTTGGGCAGCAGCAT
Source organism: Curvibacter sp. (assembly GCA_003500955.1). Taxonomy (GTDB): domain Bacteria; phylum Pseudomonadota; class Gammaproteobacteria; order Burkholderiales; family Burkholderiaceae_C; genus Hylemonella. The sequence continues at coordinate 416 of DNQP01000176.1, forward strand.
GCGCTGCAGCTCGTCCTCGAGCTGGGCCAGTTCGGCGGCGGCGGCGGCGATCTCTTCGCGCGCCATCTCGGCCATCTCGGGATCGGCCTGCATCTCCTGCGCGCTGGCCAGATCGGCCTCGCGCTGCCGGTAGCGCGCGTAGCGGCCGGCGATGGCTGTGACCTCGTTGTGCTCGCGCGAGAGCACAAGGAACTGGCTCATGTCGGACATGATGTCCTCGCGCGAGAGCAGGAAGTTGAGCTCGTCCAGGCGCTGGGCGTAGCGTTCGAGTTGTTGCCGGAGAAACGGTTTCATACAAAGAGGCGTTGGGTGGACGGCCCGGCACCGATCTGGGCGCGCGGGGACGGCGGCGGCAGGCGCCGCTAACGCTCTTTGCGCAGGAAGAAGTGCTGGATGGCCGCACCAGCGCGTTCACGTGCGGCGGCATCACCGGTGTGCAGCTCGGCCAGGGCGCCGTGCAGCATCTTCTGGGTCAGGCCCTTGGACAGCGCTTCGAGCACGGCGTCCACGTCCTCGCCCTTGGCGAGCAGCTTGCGCGCGCGGGCGATCTCGGCGGCGCGCCACTCGTCGGCCTGGGCATTGAGCTGCTGGATCAGCGGCACGGTGCTGCGCTGGTCCATCCAGTGCAGGAAGCTCTGCACGCCGGCGTCGATGATGACCTCGGCCTGGGCCACGGCGGCCTGGCGGTTGGCCTGGCCGGTTTGCACCACGGCGGCCAGGTCGTCGACGGTGTAGAGGTACACATCGCCCAGGTTCTTGACCTCGGGCTCGATGTCGCGCGGCACGGCCAGGTCCACCATGAACATGGGGCGGTGCTTGCGCTGCTTGAGCGCGCGTTCCACCGCGCCCAGGCCGATCAGGGGCAGGGTGCTGGCCGTGCAGCTGATGACGGCGTCGAACTCGTGCAGACGCTCAGGCAGCTCGGCCAGGCGCATGGTCCCGGCGCCGAAGCGGCTGGCAAGCCTTTCGCCGCGGTCCAGCGTGCGGTTGGCGATGACCATGGACTTGGGCGTCTTGGCGGCGAAGTGCGTGGCGGCCAGCTCGATCATCTCGCCGGCGCCGACGAAGAGAATGCGCACCTGGCGCAGGTCTTCGAACAGATGGCCGGCCAGGCGCACGGCAGCCGCGGCCATGCTGATGGAGTGCGCGCCGATCTCGGTGGAGCTGCGCACTTCCTTGGCCACGGCAAAGCTGCGCTGGAACAGCTGGTTGAGGGTGGTGCCCAGGGCGCCAGCCTCTTCGGCCACACGCACGGCGTCCTTCATCTGGCCCAGGATCTGCGGCTCGCCGAGTACCATGGAGTCGAGCCCGCTGGCCACGCGGAAGGCATGGCGCGCGGCCTGGCCGCCTTCGAGCGTGTAGGTGTGGGTGCGCAGTTCTTCCGCCGTCACGCCGCCGCTGCGTGCCAGCCACTGCAGCGTGGGGGCGATTTCCAGCTGTTCGCTGGCGCAATAGATCTCGGTGCGGTTGCAGGTGGAGAGGATGGCGGCCTCGGGCGAGCGGGCCAGCGCACCACGCAGGCCGTCCAGCGTGGGGGGGAGCTGGTCGAGCGCAAAGGCAAAGCGACCGCGCAGATCGAGCGGTGCGGTCGTGTGATTGATGCCCAAAGCCCAGACTGCCATGGCCCGCATTATAAAATTTGCCGCTGCCGGTCCCGATCCCGGGGTTTCTGGCAGCCCATGGCATGAATCTGCACGACATCCTCTTCCACCTGCTCAACTTCGCCGCGCCGGCTTTGGGTCTGGCCTTGCTGCTGCCTGTGCTGGGCCGGCCTTTCTTCAAGCCGCAAGCGGCGCTGCTGCCTTGGTGGGGGCAGATGCTCGTCAATCTGGTGATCGGGACCGCTGCGCTCGGACTCAGCCTCTGGTGGCTGGGGCGCGACGGCAAGATGATGGGCTATGCCTTGCTGGTGCTGGCCACAGCCAGCAGCCAGTGGGTGCTGGTACGTGCCTGGCGGCGTTGATCAGAAGTTGTAGACCAGGCCGATCGATAGACGGTCCATGTCCGCCGTCTGGTTGCCCGGCAACTGCGTGCGGCCCAGGCTCTCGTACTGAGCGCGCAGCGTGAACTCGCGATCCAGACGCACCTGGATGCCGAAACCGTAGATCAGGTCGTCGGGCAGGCCGTTGATCTCGCCATCGTGTATGCCTACGCCCGCCTTGCCGAAGAGCGTGACCTGCTGGTTCAGCGGGACCTTGCCCACGGCCACCGCGTGCACGATGTGCTCGCTGACGTCGACCCGGCCACGGCCGGGAATGTCGGCATTCGCACTGCCGATGAGTGTGATGCCGGCCTCGAAGTCCAGGTTCTCGCGGTAGCGGTAGCCGCCCGAGATGGTCAGGGCTCCCGGACTGGAGTAGCTGCCGGGGCCGCTGTAGTCGACGGTGCCGTAATCGACCGCGCCGTAGTAGCGCGAGCTTTGGGCCGCTGCGGGGCTCAGCACGGCGCCGCAGAGCAGGAGTGCGGGTAGCAGTTTCTTCATGGCATTCCTTGTCGTTGTTGAGGGACGCGTCACCGCTGGGGCAACGCGGGCTGCATTGTCCCGCCCTGAGTACGGGGCGATGTAAGCAAATGTGATGCCCCCAGAACTCGCAGGCACAAAGAAAAAGGCCGGGCGGTGCCCGGCCTGGATGCGCATGAGGCGCTATCAAAAATTGAGCACGCCGCCGACCGAGACGCGGCTGATGTCGGCGCCCGAATCGCTCGCGCTGGACTTGGCCTTGCCCAGATGCTCGTACTGGATGCGCATGCCGAAGCGCTGGTTGAAGTTGAGCTGGATGCCGCCGCCCACAATGACATTGGTCGTGGTGTGCGGGCCCGTGGTGCCGTCATAGGTGCCGCTGCCGCGCACACGTGCTGTGTGCAGGCCCAGGCCAGCCTTGCCGAAGAATTCGAAGTTCGGATTGATGGGCAGGAAGCCGACGGCGAGGAAACGCATATCGCCCTGGCGTGCAGTGCGGCTGCCGTTGCTGTTGACGAAGGTGGTGTCGCCGATGGCGGTGACACCGGCTTCCGCCCCCAGATTGGGGCTGAAGCGGTAGCCACCCGAGACCGTGACCGAGCCGGGATCGGCGTAGATGGTGTTGCGCATGTTCAGCGTGCCGATATCGACCGCGCCGTACCAGTGCTGGGCCAGCGCGGGGCCGCTGGCGGCCGCGCACAGCGTGAGGGTGAGGAGGGCTTTCTTCATGAGGGACTCCTGTGGTTGGCGGGCACCATGCGGCTCACGCACAGGCCCATGCCAGACAACGCGGCGCGCGGGCCGGCCGTTGACGCAGTTTCAGGCCGGGCTGAAGAGGTCGACGCGGTCGGTGATGATGCCGTCGATGCCCAGCGCGAGCAGGCGCTGGGCCGCCCACTCGTCGTTGACGGTGTAGCACAGGCAGCGCAGACCGGCGCCACGGGCCTGGGCCACGGTGTCGGCATCCCACAGCGCATGGTTGCAGACCACGGCCACGCATGCGAGGGCCTGCGCTTTCTGCAGCCAGCCGCTCCACAGCGTGTCCAGCAGCAGGCCACGCGGCAGTTGCGGCGCACTGCTGCGTGCACCTTCAAGCGCCTCGGGCTGGAAGGAGGTCAGCAACGGAGGTACCTGCGCACCGGCCCAGAGCTGGGCCGCGCTGCGGGCCACGACTTCGCCCGTGTGGCGCTCGGTACCGGGTGTGGGCTTGATCTCGATGTTGAGCAGATGGTGGTTGCGCAGGCAGTGCGCGGCGATGGCCTGCAGCGTGGGCAGGGGCTCGCCCGCACAGGCGCGGCTATGCCAGCTGCCGGCGTCGAGCTGCGAGAGCGCATGCCAGGTTTGCTCGCCCGCGACGCCGCGGCCGTTGCTGGTGCGTTCCAGCGTGGCGTCGTGCAACAGGAAGGGCACGCCGTCGGCGCTGAGCTTCACATCGCATTCGTACATGCGGTAGCCGTGGGCGGCGCCCAGGCGAAAGGCGGCCAGCGTGTTCTCGGGCGCCAGCTTGCCGGCGCCGCGGTGCGCGATCCAGCGCGGGTAGGGCCAGGCTGCCTCGCGTGCGTTCACAGCCGTTTCCCCGTGGCGGCGTCGAAGCTGTGCAGGCAGCCGTCCTGCGGCTGCACGTGCAGGGTGCTGCCCATCGCCGGCGGCGGGCCGGCGCGTTCGTCCACGCGCACGATGATCTGTTCGCTGTCGACGCGGGTGTAAAGCAGGCGCTCGGCGCCCAGCATCTCCACGGCCTCGACCTGCACGGTCCAGCCGTCGGCGGCGGGCTGCGCCACGATCTGCAGATGCTCGGGTCGCACGCCCAGGATGGTGCCGGGTTTCACGTGCGGTGCGCTGGAGAGCAGGTTCATGGGCGGCGCGCCGATGAAACTGGCGACGAAGGTGGAGGCGGGGCGGTGGTAGACCTCTTCGGGCGTGCCGAACTGTTCCATCTTGCCGGCGTTCATGACGATCATGCGCTGCGCCAGCGTCATGGCCTCGACCTGGTCGTGCGTGACGAAGAGCGAGGTGATGCCGAGTTCGCGGTGCAGCTTCTGGATCTCCAGACGCGTCTGGGCGCGCAGCTTGGCGTCGAGATTGGACAGCGGCTCGTCGAAGAGGAAGACCTGGGGCTGGCGCACGATGGCGCGGCCCATGGCTACGCGCTGGCGCTGACCGCCCGAGAGCTCGCGCGGCTTGCGTGCCAGGAAGGGCATGAGTTCCAGGATGCCGGCGGCCTTTTCGACGCGCGTACGGATCTCGTCCTTGGGCACCTTGGCGATCTTCAGGCCGTAGGCCATGTTGTCGTAGACCGTCATGTGCGGGTAGAGCGCGTAGTTCTGGAACACCATGGCGATGTCGCGCTCGGCGGGTTCGAGCGCGTTGACCACGCGCTCACCGATGCGGATGTCACCGCCGCTGATGTCTTCCAGGCCCGCGACCATGCGCAGCAGCGTGGACTTGCCGCAACCTGAGGGACCGACGATGACGATGAACTCGCCATCGGCAATGGCGGCATTGACGCCGTGGATGACCTGGTTGGCCTTGGGGCCGTGGCCATAGCGTTTGATGACGTTGGAGAGGGTCAGGGATGCCATAGCTTTTTGTCTCTTATTTTTCGGTGTCCACGAGGCCCTTGACGAACCATTTCTGCATGAGGATGACGACCAGGGCGGGTGGAATCATGGCGAGCATGGCGGTGGCCATGACCACGTTCCACTCGGTGTAGGCCTCGCCCGCGATCAGGCGCTTGATGCCCAGGACGATGGGGTACATGGACTCGTTGGTGGTGACCAGCAGCGGCCAGAGGTACTGGTTCCAGCCGTAGATGAACTGAATGACGAACAGCGCGGCGATGCTGGTGGCCGACATGGGCAGCAGCACGTCCTTGAAGAAGCGCATGGGTCCGGCACCGTCGACCCGGGCCGCCTCCACGAGCTCGTCGGGTACAGTGAGGAAGAACTGGCGGAAGAGGAAGGTGGCCGTGGCCGAGGCGATTAGCGGGACGGTCAGGCCGGCATAGCTGTTGAGCATGCCCAGGCTGGAGACCACCTCGTAGGTCGGTCCGATGCGTACCTCGACCGGCAGCATCAGCGTGACGAAGATCATCCAGAACACCAGGCCACGGGCCGGAAAGCGGAAGTACACGATGGCAAAGGCCGACAGCAGCGAGATGACGATCTTGCCGATCGCGATCACCAGGGCGCTGATCAGGCTGACCATCATCATCGGCGCGCCGGCCGGTAGCTTGCTGCCCATGCTGGTCTCGCCGCCGAACAGGGCCAGGCGATAGGTTTCCCAGAAGTGTGTGCCCGGCAGCAGCGAGAGCGGCCGGCTCTGGGCGATCTCCTGCGCGGACTGGGTCGAGGCGACCAGGGTCAGGTAGACCGGAAAAGCCACGATGGCCACGCCGCCAATGAGGATGGCGTGGGCCAGGAGGTCAAGGAAGGGGCGTCGTTCGATCATGGCGGCTCTCTCAGTACTGCACCTTGCGTTCGACGTAGCGGAACTGGATGACGGTGAGCACGATGACGATGGCCATCAGGATCACCGACTGTGCGGCCGAGCCGCCCATGTCCAGCGCCTTGAACCCGTCGTAATAGACCTTGTAGACCAGGATGGCCGTGTCCTTGCCGGGACCGCCCTGGGTGGCCGCGTCGACGATGGCAAAGGTGTCGAAGAAGGCGTAGACCACGTTGATGACCAGCAGGAAGAAGGTGGTGGGCGAGAGCAGCGGGAACACGATGGTCCAAAAGCGCCGCGAAGGGGAGGCGCCGTCAATGGCGGCGGCCTCGATCAGGCTTTTCGGGATGGACTGCAGCCCGGCCAGGAAGAAGAGGAAGTTGTAGGAGATCTGCTTCCAGACGGCGGCCATGACGATCAGCGCCATGGCGTGGTCGCTCTTGAGCATATGGTTCCACTCCACGCCCATGAACTGCAGGGCATAGGCCACCACGCCCATGGGCGAGGCGAACATGAACACCCAGAGCACGCCCGCCACGGCCGGGGCCACGGCGTAGGGCCAGATCAGCAGCGTCTTGTAGATGCCGGCGCCCCGGATCACGCGGTCGGCCATGACGGCCAGCAGCAGCGCGATGCTCAGCCCGCAGACGGCGACCAGGACGGAGAAGAAGGCGGTGGTCTTGAACGACGCCAGATAGGTGGCGTCGGCGAAGAGGCGGTCGAAGTTCTCCAGACCGACGAACTCGGTCGTGGTGCCGAAGGCGTCCTGCTGCAGCACGCTCTGGTAAAGCGCTTGTGCGGCAGGCCAGAAGAAGAAGACCAGCACGATGGCCATCTGGGGCGCCACCAGCAGCCAGGGCAGCCAGGCGGAGCGGAATCGGACGCGTTTTTCCATAAGTCAGGGTCAAAGGCAACACCGCCCGGGAACGCTGTTACCGGGCGGTGTCACGAGGCAGGGAAGGCCAGCCGGAACTGTAGCGCCTTCCGGGGTCGATTGGCTTTACATCTTGCCCTGGTTGGCCTTCTGGAAGCGCTCCAGTTGCTCGTTGCCGCGCTTGACGGCCGTGTCCAGGGCTTCCTGGGCCGACTTCTTGCCGGCCCAGACCTGCTCCAGTTCTTCATCATTGATGGTGCGAATCTGCACGAAATTGCCCAAGCGGATGCCGCGCGACTTGTCGGTGGTCTTGCGGATCATCTGCTCCACCGACACGTCGGTGCCCGGGTTCTGCTTGTAGAAGCCGGATTTTTCGGTCAGCTCGTAGGACGCCTTGGTCAGCGGCAGGTAGCCGGTGCGCTGGTGGCTCTTGGCGGCCTCCTCGGCCTTGGACAGGTGGGCGAAGAACTGGGCCACGCCCTTGTACTCCTCGGCCTTCTTGCCAGCCATGACCCACAGGCTGGCACCGCCGATGACGGTGTTCTGCGGCGTGCCGGGCACGTCGGGGTAATAGGGCAGGGTGGAGATGCCGCTCTCGAACTTGGAGTTGCGCTTGATGTTGCCGTACAGGGCCGAGGAGCCCGTGGTCATGGCGCACTCGCCCGAGACGAAAGTGGCGTCGGCAGCGTTACCGCGGCCCTTGTAGACGAACAGGCCCTGCTTGGCCATATTGCCCAGGTTCTCGATGTGGCGCACATGCAGTGGGGAGTTGAAGCTCAGGCGGGCGTCAATGCCGCGCATGCCATTGCCCTTGGTGGCGAACTCGGTGTTGTGCCAGGCCGAGAAGCTCTCGAGCTGGGTCCAGCTGACCCAGCTGGTGGTGAAGGGGCACTTGTGGCCCGAGGCCTTGAGCTTGGCTGCGGCCAGAGCCACTTCCGGCCAGGTCTTGGGCGGCTTGCTGGTGTCCAGGCCGGCGGCCTTGAACGCGTCCTTGTTGTAGTGGAAGACGGTGGTCGAGCTGTTGAAGGGGAAGCTCAGCATCTGGCCATTCGGGGCGGTGTAGTAACCGGCGACGGCCGGCACGTAGGCGTTGGGATCGAAGGTGACCCCGGCCTTCTTCATGACCTCGGCCACAGGCACGATGGCGCCCTTGCTGGCCATCATGGTGGCGGTGCCGACCTCGAACACCTGCAGGATGTGCGGCGCGTTGCCGGCGCGGAAGGCGGCGATGGCGGCCGTCATCGATTCGTCATAGCTGCCCTTGAAGGTGGGCACGATCTTGTAGTCCTTCTGGCTGGCATTGAAGTCCTTGGCCAGGTCATTGACCCACTCGCCCAGGGCGCCGCCCATGGAGTGCCACCACTGGATCTCGGTCTGGGCCTGTGCGGCGGGGGCGAGCAGCAGGGCCGAGAGCGTGGCTGCGGTCAATTTGGCGGTGAATTTCATGGGTTCTCCTTATGAATGATGGCGACAGGCTAGGCCTGAAATGTGACAAAGCGATTAAGCCTGCATGACGGCGGGTTGAGGATTCGGGGTTTCCATGAGGGGCTATACCGGGGGGCGTTCTCCCCATGTTGCACTGCGGTAACATCTGGCCTCAGCCGGTGTTCTGGCTGAAATATCAGGTTTCCATGAACGCACCGACTCCGCTAGACCAATTTGTGGACACCGCCGGCCAGGCGCCGCATGGCCACGAGCGCATCCGCGAAATCCCCTACAACTACACCTCGTTCTCCGACCGCGAGATCGTGATGCGTCTGCTGGGCGTGCGCGCCTGGGAGGTGCTCAATCAGCTGCGCGAGGAGCGCCGCACCGGTCGCTCGGCCCGCATGCTGTATGAGGTGCTGGGTGATATCTGGGTGGTGCAGCGCAACCCCTATCTGCAGGATGACCTGCTGGACAACCCCAAGCGTCGTGCTTTGCTGGTGGAGGCCTTGCACCACCGCCTGGGCGAGGTGCAGAAGCGCCGCACGCCCGAGGCCGATCCGCAGCGCGATGCCCTGGTGGGTGAGCTGCTGGACGCGGCCAGCCGCGCGGTGGAAGCGTTCGACCAGTCTTTCCGTGAGATCGCGGCGCTGCGCCGCAAGGCCCAGCGCGTGCTGAGCCGCCTGACCGCCAAGGACAACGTCAAGTTCGACGGCCTGTCCCGTGTGTCGCATGTGACGGACGCGACCGACTGGCGGGT
>DNQP01000176.1:9697-12978 GCA_003500955.1 Curvibacter sp.
CGCGACCGACTGGCGGGTCGAGTACCCCTTTGTGGTGCTGACCCCCGACAGCGAGGCCGAGATGGCGCGCCTGGTCAAGGGCTGCATCGAGCTGGGCCTGACCATCATCCCGCGCGGCGGTGGCACCGGCTACACCGGCGGCGCGGTGCCGCTGAGCTGGAAGAGCGCGGTGATCAACACCGAGAAGCTCGAGGCCATGACCGAGGTGGAGATGGTCCGCCTGCCCGGCCTGGACCGCGAGGTGCCCACGATCTGGACCGAAGCCGGCGTGGTGACCCAGCGCGTGGCCGATGCGGCCGAGCGCGCGGGCTTCGTGTTCGCCGTGGACCCCACGTCGGCCGAGGCCTCCTGCGTGGGCGGCAACATCGCCATGAACGCGGGTGGCAAGAAGGCCGTGCTCTGGGGCACGGCGCTGGACAACCTGGCCAGCTGGCGCATGGTCACGCCCGACGCGGGCTGGCTGGAAGTCACGCGCGTGAGCCACAACCTGGGCAAGATCCACGACGCCGACGTCGCGAGCTTCGAGCTCAAGTACTTCGAGGCCGATGGCAAGAAGCTGGTCAAGACCGAGCGCCTGGACATCCCGGGCCCGAGCTTCCGCAAGGAAGGCCTGGGCAAGGACGTGACCGACAAGTTCCTCTCCGGCCTGCCGGGCGTGCAGAAAGAGGGCTGTGACGGCCTGATCACCAGCGCGCGCTGGGTGGTGCACCGCATGCCGGCGCACACGCGCACGGTCTGCCTGGAGTTCTTCGGCCACGCACGCGACGCGGTGCCGAGCATCGTCGAGATCAAGGACTATATGTTCTCCCTGCAGAAGCGCAGCGGCGCTGGAGGGAATGAACAGGGCCCCTCCCCCGTTCTCCTGGCCGGCCTGGAGCACCTGGACGACCGTTACCTGCGCGCCGTGGGCTATGCCACCAAGAGCAAGCGCGGCGGGCTGCCCAAGATGGTGCTGATCGGCGACATCGTGGGCGACGACACCGACGCCGTGGCGCGCGCCACCAGCGAGGTGGTGCGCATCGCCAACTCCCGTAGCGGCGAGGGTTTTGTTGCCATCAGCGCCGACGCGCGCAAGAAATTCTGGCTGGACCGCAAGCGCACGGCTGCGATCAGCAAGCACACCAACGCCTTCAAGATCAACGAGGACGTGGTGATCCCGCTGCCGCGCATGGCCGAGTACACCGATGGCATCGAGCGCATCAACATCGAGCTGTCGCTGCGCAACAAGCTCAAGCTCTGCGACGAGCTCGAGGTCTTTTTCAGCGAGGGCAGCCTCGCCCACCTGCTGGACATCGGCAAGCCCGACGATGCCAGCGAGGCGCCCTCGGCCGAACTCATGGAAGAGCGTGTGGCCCAGGCCCGCGAGCTGGTGCGCAGCGTGCGTGCGCAGTGGCAGGACTGGCTGGACCGCGTGGACGAACTCTTCCCGCAACTGCAGGACCACAGCCTGCGTGCGAGCTGGAAGACCCAGATCCGCACGCCCCTGCAGGACATCTTCACCGGCCGTGCCTTCGAGCCCATGCTGGCCGAATGCAATGCCATCCAGCAGCGCGTGCTCAAGGGCCGGGTCTGGGTGGCGCTGCACATGCACGCCGGCGACGGCAATGTGCACACCAACATCCCCGTCAACAGCGACGACTACGAGATGCTCCAGGCCGCGCACGGCGCGGTCAAGCGCATCATGGCGCTGGCGCGCTCGCTCGACGGCGTGATCTCCGGGGAGCACGGCATCGGCATCACCAAGCTGGAATTCCTCAGTGACGCCGAACTCCAACCCTTTGCCGATTACAAGCAGCGTGTCGATCCGCAGGGCCGCTTCAACCGCGGCAAGCTGCTGCGCGACGCCGAGCTGCCGGCCGATCTGAGCCAGGCCTACACGCCCAGCTTCGGCCTCATGGGCCACGAGTCGCTGATCATGCAGCAGAGCGACATCGGCGCCATTGCCGACAGCGTCAAGGACTGCCTGCGCTGCGGCAAGTGCAAGCCCGTGTGCTCGACCCACGTGCCGCGCGCCAACCTGCTCTACAGCCCGCGCAACAAAATCCTGGCCACCTCGCTGCTGGTCGAGGCCTTCCTCTACGAGGAGCAGACCCGCCGTGGCGTGTCCATCAAGCACTGGCAGGAGTTCGAGGACGTGGCCGACCACTGCACGGTCTGCCACAAATGCCTCTCGCCCTGTCCGGTCAAGATCGATTTCGGCGATGTGTCGATGAACATGCGCAACCTGCTGCGCAAGATGGGGCAGAAGTCCTTCCGTCCCGGCAACGCGGCTGCCATGTTCTTTCTCAACGCCACCCAGCCCGAGACCATAAAGCTCATGCGCTCGGCCATGGTCAATGTGGGCTTCAAGGCCCAGCGCCTGGCCAACCAGGTGCTGCGCGTGGCGGCGAAGCGCCAGACCGCCCGCCCGCCAGCCACGGTGGGCTCCGCGCCGGTCAAGGAGCAGGTGATCCACTTCATCAACAAGAAGATGCCCGGTGGCCTGCCCAAGAAGACGGCGCGTGCCCTGCTGGACATCGAGGACAAGGACTACGTCCCGATCATCCGCGACCCCAAGGCCACCACCTCCGAGACCGAGGCGGTGTTCTATTTCCCGGGCTGCGGTTCGGAGCGCCTGTTCAGCCAGGTGGGCCTGGCGACGCAGGCCATGCTCTGGCACGCCGGCGTGCAGACGGTGCTGCCGCCGGGCTATCTGTGCTGCGGCTACCCGCAGCGCGGCAGCGGCCAGTTCGACAAGGCCGAGAAGATGATCACGGACAACCGTGTGCTCTTCCATCGCGTGGCGAACACGCTCAACTACCTGGATATCAAGACCGTGGTGGTGAGCTGCGGTACCTGCTACGACCAGCTGCAGGGCTACAAGTTCGAGGAGATCTTCCCCGGCTGCCGCATCATCGACATCCACGAATTCCTGCTCGAAAAGGGCATCAAGCTCAGCGGCGAGCAGGGCGGCTATCTGTACCACGAGCCCTGCCACAACCCGATGAAGCAGGGCGACTCGATGAAGACCGTGCGCACCCTGCTGGCCGGCGACTCGAAGGACAACGTGCTCAAGAGCGACCGTTGCTGCGGCGAGTCCGGCACCCTGGGCGTGACGCGGCCCGATGTGTCGACCCAGGTGCGCTTCCGCAAGGAAGAGGAGATCCGCAAGGGCGAGGTCGCGCTGCGCGAGGCCGGCCTGGTGGGCGCGAAGGACAACGTCAAGATCCTGACCAGCTGCCCGAGCTGCCTGCAGGGCCTGAACCGCTACGGCAACGACCTGCAGAACGGCCTGCTGGAGG
>DNQP01000176.1:13295-27995 GCA_003500955.1 Curvibacter sp.
GCCTGCTGGAGGCCGACTACATCGTGGTCGAGATGGCGCGCCAGATCCTCGGTGAGGACTGGATGCCCGAGTACGTGGCCGCCGCCAATGCCGGCGGTATCGAGCGCGTGCTCGTCTGAACGCTTAGACAGAAACGGAGACTTCCATGGCAGGTTTGCAAGCCGGCGCCCCGACGCCGCAGGACCTCACGGTGCACAGCAAGTCGCGGGTGCTGGAGATCAGCTTTTCCGATGGCCAGACCTTCCGCATCCCCTTCGAGCTGATGCGCGTGTACTCGCCTTCGGCCGAGGTGCAGGGCCACGGTCCGGGCCAGGAGGTGCTGCAGACCGGCAAGCGCGAGGTCGGCCTCGTCGGCCTGGAGCCCGTGGGCAACTATGGCGTCAAGCCCACGTTCACGGACGGCCACGACAGCGGCATCTACACCTGGGACTACCTTTACCAGCTGGGTGCGCAGCAGGACCGCTTCTGGGCCGATTACGAGGCCCGCCTGCAGGCGGCCGGCGTGGACCGCGACGCGCCCATGCCCGAGAAGGCCGGTCACGGCTGCGGCCACCACTGAGCACGACCATGAGCCAGACGCATTTCGGTTTCGAGACGGTCGACGAGCGCGAGAAGGCGCGGCGTGTGCGCGGCGTGTTCGACTCGGTCGCTTCCCGCTATGACCTGATGAACGACCTGATGTCGGGCGGCCTGCACCGGCTCTGGAAGGCCTACACGGTCACGGTGGCGAATCTGAAAGAGGGCGACCGCGCGCTGGACATTGCCGGTGGCACGGGCGACCTGGCCCTGGCCTTCGCCAAAAAGGTGGGCAAGACCGGCCAGGTGGTGCACACCGACATCAACGAGGCCATGCTGCGCGTGGGACGCGACCGCCTGCTCGATGCCGGCGTGGTGCTGCCCACCGTGGTCTGCGACGCCGAAAAGCTGCCTTTCCCGGACGGCTATTTCAATCTGGTCAGTGTGGCTTTTGGGCTGCGCAACATGACCCACAAGGATGTGGCCTTGGCCGAGATGAGCCGCGTCCTCAAGCCTGGCGGCAAGCTGCTGGTGCTGGAGTTCTCCAAGGTGGCGCCGCCGCTGGAGAAAGCCTACGACTGGTATTCCTTCAAGGTGCTGCCCCAGCTCGGCAAGCTGGTGGCGGGCGACGCCGACAGCTACCGCTACCTGGCCGAGTCCATCCGCATGCATCCCGGGCAGGACGAACTCAAGGCCATGATGCTCAAAGCCGGATTCGGACATGTGGATTTTCACAACATGAGTGGCGGTGTGGTGGCGCTTCATGTTGGAATCAAGTGCTGACATACCCGTTTTGCGTTAGTTTCGGGGTGTGGCGCCACTTTCGGATTCTTTTGGAGCACGTATGAAATTCCTGTCTATCGCCCTGTCTTTGGTGCTGGTTCTGAGTGCCGTGGACGCCGAGGCCAAGCGCCTGGGCGGTGGCAAGTCGGTCGGCAAACAATCGAACAACGTCACGCAGCGCGAGGCGGCGCCTCCGGCTACCCCGGCGGCACCCACGCAGAATGCCGCGGCGGCCGCTCCGGCCAAACCCGCGGCGGCGCCTGCAGCGGCGCCCGCGGCCCGCAAGCCCTGGGGTGGCATGCTCGCCGGTCTGGCCGCTGGTCTGGGCCTGGCTTGGCTGGCCAGTTCCCTGGGGCTGGGTGAGGCTTTCGGCCAGTTCATCCTGATCGCCCTGGTCGTCATGCTGGCCCTGCTGGCTTTCGGCTGGTTCATGCGCAGCCGTCAGCCCGCCGCCCAGCGCAGCGCCTACGCCTTCCAGGGCGCGGGTGCCGCAGACGCGGCCACGCCGCGCCCGGCCTACCGCCCGGAAAACGTGGGCAACGACGCTTCGGCCCGTCCCTGGGAGCGTTCCCAGACGGCCTTTGACGGCTCGGCCGGCCGCGGGGTGGTGATCGGCTCGGCGCTGGCCAGTGACTGGAGCGTGCCGGCCGGTTTCGATGCCGAAGGCTTCCTCAAGGCGGCCAAGAGCAACTTCATCCTCCTGCAGGCGGCCTGGGACCAGGCCGACATGGCCACCTTGCGCGCCATGATGACCGACGAGATGCTGGACGAGATCAGCGCCCAGCTGGCCGAACGCGAGCAGCACACGGGCGGAGCCCTCAACCTGACCGAGGTGCAGATGCTGCAGGCTCAGCTGCTGGGCATTGAGGAGCTGGGCGGCGAGTACATGGCCAGCGTGGAGTTCTCGGGCATGATCCGCGAGGATCGCCATGCAGGCCCCAGCCCCTTCCGTGAGGTCTGGAACATGACCAAACCCAAGGATGGCAGCCGCGGCTGGCTCGTGGCCGGAGTGCAGGCCCTGCAGTAAACGGCCTTCTTTCAATCAATAATCGGGGACTATGGCAACACAGTCCCCTTTTTCTTTGCTCGAAGACGCCTTCCAGAAGCTGGCCACCGCCGTGCAGCCGCCGGCCTGGGCCGTGCAGGAGGTGCAGCGCCGCATCGTGCTGCTGCTCAACCACGTGCTGATGCAGGAAAAAGAGGCCATGAGCCGCCTGGCGCGCCAGAAGGGTCGGGTGGTGCTCTTCCAGTGGCGGGATGTCAGCTTCAAGCTGCAGCTCACGCCGGCCGGTCTGCTGGACCTGGCCGCGGCCGAGACGCCCTCGGATCTGACCCTGGCCATCATCGAAAACTCTCCCGCCGCCCTGGTGCAGGCAGCCCTGGCCGGCGACAAGCCGCCGGTGCGCATCGAAGGCGATGTGCAGCTGGCGGCCGAGGTCAACTGGCTGGTCGACCATGTGCGCTGGGATCTGGAGGAGGACCTGGCCCGCATCGTCGGTGATGCCCCGGCCCATGGCCTGGCCCAGGCGGTACGCCGCGCTCTGGAAGTCCTGCGTGGCTGGTTGAAGAAGGCGGCGCCCGGAGCCGCCTCATGACCCGGCTGCTGCGCGGCGCCTACATCGTCTGGATCGTCCTGCGCTACGGCCTGGACGAGCTGGTGCTGACCAGCTTCCAGAAACCCTGGCTGCGCGTGATCGCGCGCATCGTCTCGATCGGTCGCAATCTGAATGCACCCCGGGGCCAGCGCCTGCGCGAGGCGCTGGAGCGGCTGGGCCCCATCTTCGTGAAGTTCGGCCAGGTGCTGTCCACCCGGCGCGATCTGCTGCCGCCGGACATCGCCGATGAACTGGCCCGGCTGCAAGACCGCGTGCCGCCCTTCAGCTCCGACATCGCCGTGGCCACCATTGAGCGGGCCTTCCGCAAGCCGGTGGGACAGATCTTCAGCGAATTCGAGCGCGAACCCGTGGCCAGTGCCTCGATTGCCCAGGTGCATTTCGCCAAGCTGGTCGGCCGGGATGGGACCGAGCGCGAGGTGGCCGTCAAGGTGCTGCGTCCCGGCATGCTGCCCGTGATCGAGAAAGACCTGAGCCTGATGCGCATGATGGCCGGCTGGGTGGAAAGCCTCTCAACCGACGGCAAGCGCCTCAAGCCACGCGAGGTGGTGGCCGAGTTCGACAAATACCTGCACGACGAGCTCGACCTCGTGCGCGAGGCCGCCAGCGCTGCCCAGCTGCGCCGCAACATGGCGGGGCTGGACTTGGTGCTGATCCCCGAGATGATCTGGGACTACTGCCAGAGCGACGTCATCGTGATGGAGCGCATGAAGGGCATCCCGATCAGCCAGACCGCGCGTCTGCGTGAGGCCGGTGTGGACCTGAAGAAGCTGGCGCGCGACGGCGTCACCATCTTCTTCACCCAGGTCTTCCGCGACGGCTTCTTCCATGCCGACATGCACCCGGGCAATATCTTTGTCAGCATTGATCCGGCCACCTTCGGGCGCTACATCTCGCTCGATTTCGGCATCGTGGGCACGCTGACCGAGTACGACAAGGAATACCTGGCGCAGAACTTCACGGCCTTTTTCCGCCGTGACTACAAGCGTGTGGCCGAACTGCACATCGAATCGGGCTGGGTGCCGCCCCAGACCCGGGTGGACGAGCTCGAAGCCGCCATCCGCGCCGTCTGCGAGCCTTATTTCGACCGCCCGCTCAAGGAAATCTCCCTGGGCATGGTGCTGATGCGCCTGTTCCAGACCTCGCGCCGCTTCCATGTGGAGATCCAGCCCCAGCTCGTGCTGCTGCAGAAGACCCTGCTCAACATCGAGGGCCTCGGTCGCGAGCTCGATCCGGATCTGGACCTCTGGAGCACGGCCAAGCCCTTCCTGGAGAAGTGGATGGCCGACCAGATCGGCCCGCGCAAGCTCTGGGAAGAGCTCAAGAACCAGGCGCCGCGTTATGCCAAGCTGCTGCCCGACTTGCCGCGGCTGCTGCATGACTATCTGCAGCGCGGGGCCCGGGGCCGCGACCGGCGCGAGTTGGAGGAGCTGCTGGCCGAGCAGCGCCGCACCAACCGGCTGCTCCAGGCCATCATCTACGCGGGCATTGGATTTGCTTTAGGTCTGATCGTGGTTCAGATGTTGATCCGCTTCCAGCTGTTCTAGGGATTTGACTGTTCCGTCCAACGGGTTCTGGGGATAATCCGGGCCCATCGCACACTACTAGCTACAAGGAGAACACGGTGCTGCTGACCCTCGTCATCGTCTACCTTCTGGTGACCATCGCGGTCGGCCTGTGGGCCGCCAAGCGGGTCAAGAATTCGGCCGACTTCGCCATTGCCGGGCGCAAGCTCCCGCTGTTCATGATCGTCACCACGACTTTCGCCACCTGGTTCGGCTCCGAGGTGGTGCTGGGCATTCCGGCCAAGTTCGTCGAGGGCGGCCTGGGCAGCGTGGTGGAGGACCCCTTCGGCGCTGGTTCCTGCCTGATCCTGGTGGGCCTGTTCTTCGCGGCCAAGCTCTATCGCATGACCCTGCTGACCATCAGTGACTTCTTCCGCGAGCGCTATGGCCGCAGCGTGGAGGTGGTCTGCTCGCTGATCATCATGCTGAGTTACCTGGGCTGGGTGTCGGCGCAGGTCACGGCCCTGGGCCTGGTGTTCAATCTGCTCTCCGGCGGAGCCATCAGCATCCCCATGGGCATGGTGATCGGTGTGGTATCGGTGCTGGCCTACACGCTGTTTGGTGGCATGTGGTCGGTGGCCTTGACCGATTTCATCCAGATGATCATCCTGGTGCTGGGTCTGAGCATTCTGGCGGTGTTTGCCGGCAACATGGTCGGCGGGGCCGACAAGGTGGTGGCGCTGGCCGTCAGCCGCGACATGTTCACCTTCTTCCCCGAGCCGACCTTCAAGGACATCGTCTTTTTCATCGCCGCGGCCATCACCATGATGCTGGGCTCCATCCCGCAGCAGGACGTGTTCCAGCGCGTGATGTCGGCCGACAGCGCCAAGTCGGCGTCGCGCGGGGCCATCATCGGCGGCGCGCTCTACATCCTTTTCGCCTTCGTCCCCATGTTCCTCGTGGTCAGCGCCCTGATCATCATGCCCGAGCAGGCGGACAAGCTGATCCAGGAGGATCCGCAGAAGGTGCTGCCCACCCTGGTGATGGAGAAGATGCCCTTCATCATGCAGGTGCTCTTTTTCGGGGCGCTGCTGTCGGCCATCAAGTCCTGTGCGTCGGCGACCCTGCTGGCGCCCAGCGTGACCTTCGTCGAGAACATCTGGCGCCAGTTCAACCCGCACATGGGCGACAAGCAGGAGCTCAAGACCATGCGCATCACGGTGCTGGTCTTCAGTGTGCTGGTGCTGTTCTATGCCATCCAGATGCAGGGCACCTCGATCTACGAGATGGTGTCGGGCGCCTATCAGATCACGCTGGTGGGCGCCTTCATCCCGCTGACTTTCGGCCTGTACTGGAAGAAGGCCAGCACCCAGGGGGCCCTGTTTTCCATCGTCCTGGGCATTCTGACCTGGGGGCTCTTCCTGGTCACGCCGGCGGGCGAGGAATTCCCGGCCCAGCTGGCCGGCGTGCTGGCCGCGCTGGCCGGCATGTTGATCGGTTCCCTGGGCCCGCAGGCCATCGCCAATCGCCACGCCGGGCACCACAAGCTGGCCGGCGTCGAGTAAGGCCCGCCCGGCGACGGCACTTGATTCCAGGTGCCCCCGCCTATAATTGACAGTTTTCCATCGGCAACCTCCCCTCGGGGGCGAGGTTGTCCTTGATTCGACCGTCCACCTCCTTCGAGCCATGCCAATTTACGCTTACAAATGTGAATCCTGCGGCGCCGCCAAGGATGTGCTGCAGAAAATCTCCGACCCCGCTCTGAGCGATTGCCCGGCCTGCGGCCAGCCTACCTTCCGCAAGCAGGTCACGGCGGCCGGCTTCCAGCTCAAGGGCAGCGGCTGGTACGTGACCGATTTCCGGGGCGGCGCTTCCGCTGGCTCCGGTTCGGCCGCCAGTGCCAGCACCGCAACCCCCCCAGCCACCCCTGAGGCCGCGCCTGCGGCGGCGCCCGCTGGCGGTCACAGCTGCGGCACGGGCTGCGGTTGCGCTTGATGCCAATGGCCAAATTCCGCAAATGGCTGCTCTCGGGCCTGCTGGTGCTGGCACCGCTGGGCATCACGGTCTGGGTGCTCGAGTGGGTGATTTCCACCCTGGACCAGACCCTCAACATCCTGCCCGAAGCCTGGCAGCCGGATCGTTGGCTGGGCCTGCACATTCCGGGGCTGGGCGTGATCTTCGCCCTGGGCGTGGTGCTGCTCGTGGGCGCGCTCACGTCCAACTACATAGGCAACCGCCTGCTGGGCTGGTGGCACGCCCTGCTGCACCGCATCCCCGTGGTGCGGTCCATCTATTCCGGCGTCAAGCAGGTCTCGGACACGCTGTTTTCCGAGAAGGGCAATGCCTTTCGTCAGGCGGTGCTCGTGCAATGGCCGCGCGAGGGCATGTGGACCATCGCTTTCGTCACGGGCACGCCCGGTGGCGACCTGGTCAACCATTTGCCCGGCGAGTACCTGAGCGTCTACGTACCGACCACGCCCAACCCCACCGGGGGGTACTTCGTCATGCTCAAGAAAAGCGATTGCATCGTGCTGGCCATGAGCGTGGACGAGGCCCTGACCTACGTGATTTCCATGGGCGTCATCGTCCCCGGCGGGCCGAAGAACCCGCATATGAAGCCGGCTGAGCAAGAGCCGGCAGCCTTACCCTGAAAGAGAAAGCCTTATGGCCATGCGTTCCCACTACTGCGGTCTCGTGACCGAGGCCCTGCTGGGCCAAACCGTCACCCTGTGCGGCTGGGTCAACCGCCGGCGCGACCACGGCGGCGTGATCTTCGTCGACCTGCGCGACCGCGAAGGCTATGTGCAGGTGGTCTGCGACCCCGACCGCCCCGAGATGTTCAAGGCCGCCGAGGACCTGCGCAACGAGTTCTGTATCCAGGTCAAGGGTTTGGTGCGTGCGCGCCCGGCCGGCACCACCAACGACAGCCTCAAGAGCGGCAAGATCGAGGTCCTGTGCCACGAGCTGACCGTGCTCAACCCCTCGGTCACGCCGCCCTTCCAGCTCGACGAGGACAACCTCTCCGAGACCACGCGCCTGACGCACCGCGTGCTGGACCTGCGCCGCCCCTACATGCAGAACAACCTGATGCTGCGCTACAAGGTGGCCATGGAGGTGCGCAAGTTCCTCGACGCCAACGGCTTCATCGACATCGAGACGCCCATGCTCACCAAGAGCACGCCCGAGGGCGCACGCGACTACCTGGTGCCCAGCCGCGTGCACGACGGCCAGTTCTTCGCGCTGCCGCAGTCGCCCCAGCTCTTCAAGCAACTGCTGATGGTGGCCGGCTACGACCGCTACTACCAGATCACCAAGTGCTTCCGCGACGAGGACCTGCGCGCCGACCGCCAGCCCGAGTTCACGCAGATCGATATCGAGACCAGCTTTCTTAGCGAGCAGGACATCCGCGACATGTTCCAGGGCATGATCAAGAGCGTGTTCCAGAAGGTCCTGAACGTGGACTTGGGCGAGTTCCCGGTCATGGCCTATGCCGAAGCCATGCACCGCTACGGCTCAGACAAGCCCGACCTGCGCGTCAAGCTCGAGTTCACCGAGCTCACCGACGTCATGGCCGACGTGGACTTCAAGGTCTTCTCCACGCCCGCCACCATGAAGGGCGGCCGGGTGGTTGCCCTGCGCGTGCCGCGCGGCGGCGAGCTGAGCCGTGGCGAGATCGACGCCTACACCGAATTCGTCAAGATCTACGGCGCCAAGGGCCTGGCCTGGATCAAGGTCAACGAAGCGGCGAAGGGCCGCGACGGCCTGCAGTCGCCCATCGTCAAGAACCTGCACGATGCCGCGATTGCCGAGATTCTCAAGCGCACGGGTGCCCAGGACGGCGACCTGATCTTCTTCGGTGCCGACAAGGCCAAGATCGTCAACGACGCCATCGGTGCGCTGCGCATCAAGATCGGCCACAGCGAGTTCGGCAAGAAGAACGGCCTGTTCGAGAACCGCTGGGCGCCGATGTGGGTGGTGGACTTCCCCATGTTCGAGTTCGACGAGGAAGCCCAGCGCTACACCGCCGTACACCACCCCTTCACCGCGCCCAAGGACGGCCACGAGGACTGGATGGCCACCGATCCGGAGAAGTGCATCGCCAAGGGCTATGACATGGTGCTCAACGGCTGGGAGATCGGCGGCGGCTCGGTGCGCATCCACCGTGCCGACGTGCAGCAGAAGGTCTTCGACGCGCTGAAGATCACGCCCGAGGAAGCCCAGCTCAAGTTCGGCTTCCTGCTCGATGCGCTGCAGTACGGCGCTCCGCCGCACGGCGGCCTGGCCTTTGGTCTGGACCGCATCGTCACGCTGATGACCGGTGCCGAGTCCATCCGCGACGTGATCGCCTTCCCCAAGACCCAGCGTGCCCAGTGCCTGCTGACCCAGGCTCCGAGCCCGGTCGACGAGAAGCAGCTGCGCGAACTGCACATCAAGTTGCGCAACCCGCAACCGGTCTGACCGCGTGCCAAGCCCGGTCGCCCGGGCTTGAGGCAGAATCAAAGGGCGCCCTGCAGGGGCGCCCTTAGTCCATGGACGCTGCCCCTTACAAGATTCCGCAATCGGTGCTGGTGGTGATACACACGCCGGCCCTGGAGGTGCTGCTGATCCGTCGTGCCGATGCCGACGAGTACTGGCAGTCGGTCACGGGCTCCAAGGACCATGTGGACGAGTCCTACGAGGCCACCGCGGTGCGCGAGATCGCCGAGGAAACCGGGATCGACGCACGCGCGAGCGGCCACGTGCTGCGTGACTGGAGCCTGGAGAACGTCTACGAGATCTACCCCCGGTGGCGCTGGCGCTATGCACCCGGTGTGACCCACAACACCGAGCACCTGTTCAGCCTCTGCGTGCCGGCCGGCACGCCCGTCACCCTGAGCCCACGCGAGCACACCGCCAGCTGCTGGCTGCCTTGGCGTGAGGCGGCCGAACGCTGCTTCTCGCCCAGCAACGCCGAGGCCTGCCTCATGCTCCCGCGCTTTACCGCAGACCTGGCGCCGAATTGAGACCATGCAGACCCTGCGTGTCGCCACCTACAACATCCACAAGGGCGTGCAGGGCCTGGGGCCGCGCCGGCGGCTGGAGATCCACAACCTCGGGCTGGCCGTCGAGCAGCTCGACGCCGACATCATCTGCCTGCAGGAGGTGCGCAAGCTGCACCGGCGCGAGGAGGAGTACTTCAGCCGCTGGCCCGAGATGCCCCAGGCCGATTTCCTGGCGCCCGAGGGCTACGAGGCCGTCTACCGCACCAATGCCTACACGCGCCACGGCGAGCACGGCAATGCCATGCTTTCTCGTTGGCCCGTGCTGGCGCACCAGCACGAGGACATGTCCGACCACCGCTTCGAGCAGCGCGGTCTGCTGCACAGCGAGGTGGTGATCAACGGTCTGGCCTTGCACGTGATCGTCGTGCACCTAGGGCTGATCCGGGCCAGCCGCGAGCGCCAGGCGGCCCAGTTGGACCGTTACATCGCGCGCGAGATTCCGACCGATGCGCCGCTGATCGTGGCCGGGGATTTCAACGACTGGGGCGAGCGCGTGCATCGCTATTTCGCGGCCATGGGACTGCAGACCTCCCGGCACGCGCGGCACCCGACCTTTCCCTCGCGCCTGCCGCTGGTGCAGCTGGATTACGTCTATGCCCGCGGCCTGCAGCCCCTGGGCGTCGAGGTGCCACGCGGCCGCGTCTGGTGGCGCATGTCGGACCACCTGCCCCTGATCGCCGAATTCGGCCTGCCCGCATGAGGGACCGGCGCCTGCCTCCCCTGCAAGCGGGACACCACGTGCATCTGCTGCAAGGCTGGGAGGAGCTGTTCCCCGCTTTGATCGAGGCCATCGCGCGCAGCGCACGCGAAGTGCGGATCGAAACCTACATCTTCGCAGCGGACAGCGCCGGCGAGCAGATGGTGGAGGTGCTGGCCCAGGCTGCGCGGCGTGGCGTGGCGGTGCACCTCGTGATGGACGGCGTGGGCACACCTGTGTTGCCGCCCGCATGGGCGCTGCGCCTGGACGCAGCCGGCGTGCAGTGGCGCATCTTCCAGCCCCTGGGTCGGCTGGGCCTGTTGATCCCGAGCCGCTGGCGCCGCCTGCACCGCAAGCTTTGCGTGGTGGACGGACGGGTGGCCTTCTGTGGCGGCATCAACGTGCTGGGCGACTGGTACGACCCCAACCACGGTGTGCTGGCGGCGCCCCGGCTGGACTTTGCCGTGCGCGTCACCGGGCCGCTGGTGCGCGAGGTGCACGAGGTCATGGTGCAGTTCTGGTGGCGGCTGCAGGCCGGCCGCAAGGCGCGCGAGGCCGACTGGGCCACCGCCTGGCGCATGCTGGAGCAGGAGCGCCGGCAGCTCGACGCGCTGCACCTCACACCGCCGCCCGCGACCCGCCCTGCGGGACTGCGTGCGGCCCTGCTGCTGCGCGACAACCTGCGCTACCGCACCCGCATCGAGAAGGCCTACCGCAAGGCCATTGCCGAGGCCCACGAGGAGATCGTGATCGCCAACGCCTATTTTCTGCCCGGGCGCAAGCTGCGTCGGGCCCTGGTGTTGGCAGCGCAGCGTGGCGTGCGCGTGCGCCTGCTGCTGCAGGGGCGCTACGAATACTTCATGCAGTTTCATGCCGTGCGGCCGGTCTATGCGCCGCTGCTGCAGGCCGGCGTGGAGATCCACGAATATTCGCCGAGCTTCCTCCACGCCAAGGTGGCGGTGATCGACGGCCGCTGGGCGACCGTCGGTTCGTCCAACCTCGACCCGCTGAGTCTGCTGCTGGCACGCGAGGCGAATGTGGTGATCGAGGATGCCGTCTTTGCCCAGCAACTGCGCACCCGCCTGGTCCGCGCGATAGACCACGAGGGCCGGCGCATCGATCCGCAGGCCTACGCACACCGGCCCTGGCAGCAGCGTCTGCTCGACCGACTGGCTTTCGGTGCGCTGCGCCTCGCCCTGTTCCTGATCGGGCGGCGCTATTGATTTGATAGCTTTTATGGCTTGCCTGGACTGAGCCTGGGCCGGGTATGGGGGTATTCGATTCACTGGTACCATAGTGTCATGCTGAACAAAAGCCTGAGCCCCCTGGCCCCGACGGATGCCGCCAACGAAGGTACGCCGGTCTCCGTGAAGATCCGGGAGCGGCTGCGGGCTGCGCGTCGTCGCTTTTACGCCAATGACAACATCGCCGAGTTCATCGAGCCCGGCGAGCTGGAGAAGTTGCTCGACGAGGTCGAGCTCAAGATGCAGGACGTGCTCGACAGCCTCGTGATCGACACGGAGAACGACCACAACACCGACAACACGGCGCGCCGTGTTGCCAAGATGTACGTGAACGAGGTGTTCCGTGGCCGCTATGTGGCGGCGCCGACCATCACCGAGTTCCCGAATGCCGAGCATTTGAACGAGCTCATGATCGTCGGCCCGATCACGGTACGCAGCGCCTGCTCGCACCACTTCTGTCCTGTGATCGGCAAGATCTGGATCGGCGTCATGCCCAACGAGCACACCAATGTGATCGGCCTGTCCAAGTACGCACGTCTGGCCGAATGGATCATGGGCCGGCCGCAGATCCAGGAAGAGGCCGTGGTGCAGCTCGCCGACCTGATCCAGGAGAAGACCCAGCCGGACGGCCTGGCCATCGTGATGGAGGCCAGCCACTACTGCATGGCCTGGCGCGGGGTGAAGGACATGGACAGCAAGATGATCAATTCGGTCATGCGCGGTGTGTTCCTGAAAGATCCGAACCTGCGCCGCGAATTCCTGTCGCTGATTCCCCAAAGGTCCTGACATGTTAGTCCGCCTACTTTACGCCAGCCGCGCCGTCGACACCGGACCCGAGGCCATCGACAACATCCTGACGCAGTCGCGCCAGTACAACCCCACCTGTGGCATCACCGGCATCCTCTGCTACGGCGGCGGCATCTTCCTGCAGGCCATCGAGGGCGGCCGCAATGCGGTCAGCGAGCTGTACGCCCACATCCAGCGTGACCCGCGCCACAAGGACGTGGTGCTGCTGCATTACGAGGAAGTCACGGAACGACGCTTTGGCGGCTGGACCATGGGCCAGGTCAATCTGGCGCGCATCAACACCTCCATCGTGCTGAAGTATTCCGAGAAGCCGGACCTCGATCCCTACGCTGTGTCCGGCAAGGTCTCGTTGGCCTTGCTGGAGGAGCTGATGGCGACGGCCTCCATCATCGGCCGCAGCTGAAACTCACAAATAAATCTACTGCGCTTGCCCGTCGCGGCGTTGGGCGGTGTTGGCTCCAGCCGCTGCGCTTAACTTTCGCAGCGCGAAAGTGAGCCTCGCCGCAACTTCGTTGTCGGAGTCCTCACGTACTTTGAGCAAGTTCCGGTGGCTGTGCTCCGTCCGCCTTGCGCTCGGGGCGCTCGCCACGATTTCTTTGCGAGTTTCAACTTGCCTGAACAGCCTTAGCTGTTCTTGGGGATGACCGTGTCCTCGATCTTGCTGGCCAGCTGGACCAGGGCGAGGCCGGCTGGGCAGCCGGGTGTGACCTGCATCAGCAGCTGGCGGCGCATGATGGCCTGACGCACCGAGGGATCGACCGGGATGTCGCCCACGTGCACCAGCTTGACGGGTTTGCCCGGCTCACCCGGCACGAAGCGATCAACCACCTGCTGCAGCTGGACCGTGATGGCCCGGCCGTCGCCCGGGCGGGCAGTCTGGTTCACGATCATGCGGATGTTCTGGCGTTTCTGCTGGCCCACCAGCACCTTGATGGTGGCGTAGGCGTCGGTGAGCGAGGTGGGCTCGGGCGTGACCACGAGCAGCACCTCGGAGGCCAGCGAGACCGCGAACAGCACCACGTCGGAAATACCCGCGCCGGTGTCGAGCAGCACCACGTCGAAGCGTGGCACCAGGCTTTCCATCACGCGCAGGAATTCGTCGCGGACCTCGGGCGTGAGGCGCGAATACTCGACCATGCCCGATCCTGCCAGCAGCACGGAGAAGCCGCCCGGTGCCTTGATGATGGCGTCTTCCAGCTTGGCCTTGCCCGTGAAGACGTCGTGCAGGGTGGTCTTGGGATAGAGGTTGAGCACCACGTCCAGATTGGCCAGGCCCAGATCGGCGTCGAGCACGAGCACGCGCAGGCCGCGGCGCGCCAGCGCGGCGGCCAGATTGGCGGAGACGAAGGTCTTGCCCACGCCGCCCTTGCCGCTGGTGATGGCCAGCACCTTGCCCAGAGGCTTGAGGGGCACGGCTGCGGGGGCCGGTTTGTCCTTGTTCAGTTCCTCACTCATCAGCTGAACCTCGGTGTGTGGTTGTCGCCCAGTTCACCCCAGGCACTCTCTGCCGCAGCCAGGTTGCCGAACAGCAGGCTCTTTTCCTCGGCGCTGACGGAGATGACTTGCTGGTGGTCGATGCAGACCTGGTTGCGGCCCTGGGCTTTGGCCAGATAGAGCTGGGTGTCGGCGCGCTCGATCCAGAGATCGGCGGTGGAACGCACCCAGACCGGGGCAAAGGCACCGCCCACACTGGTGGTGATCTGCAGCTTGAGCAGGGGGGAGACGGGAATGTCCAGGGCCGCGACCGATTGGCGGATGCGCTCGGCCACGGTCTCGCCGTACGCGGCCTGGCAGTCGGGCATGACGATGGCGAACTCCTCGCCGCCGTAGCGCGCCACCGTGTCCTGGGGGCGCACGCAGGCGCTGATGCAGCGTGCCACGGCCTGCAGCACCTTGTCGCCGGCCAGGTGGCCGTGCGTGTCGTTGATCTTCTTGAAGTGATCGATGTCGAGCATCAGCAGCAGGGCCGAGTTGCCCGAACGCGCCACGATCTCGATCTCGCGCGCGAGCACGGTACGGAAGTGGCGCCGGTTGCCCAGGCCCGTGAGCGGATCGCGCAGCGAGAGCTCACACAAGCCATCGATGATGCGTTGCAGGTAGGGGGCGACACCCTGCTCCGGTGCGGGCAGTTCCGTGCCGCCGTGTTCGAGCAGCGCGCGCGCGTCGTCCAGGCGCAAGGCGTGCAGATCGGGCAAAGGGGAGGCGGGGGTGGTCACGGGGGTGTAAGGCGTCGATGCACAAAGTCTAACAGGAGCCCCACCGGGTAGGCCGACGAATTCGCCGGCTTCAGCCCCGCAAATCGGGTCTTAGCGCCGGCCTTGCCGCACTCAATGCGCCTGTCCGCAGACCGGGCACGCCGGGTTGCGTGGCAGCCGGACTTCGTTGAAGGCCATGTGCCGGCCGTCGAGCATGAGCAGACGACCCGTCAGCGGGGTGCCGGCACCACTGAGCAGCTTGAGCGCCTCCGCGGCTTGCATCGTACCGATGATGCCG